>JAADYX010000182.1 GCA_010092885.1 Chloroflexota bacterium
ATCGTCAACCACCCGCCCGTTGGATGGGATGTTCTCAATGCCCACCAGCGGCACTTCGCCCGTCATCAGGCGGGCGGGCCGCTCCGGGATGTAGATGCCATCCGTGCGGTCATATTCGCCCACACGGCGGGTCATGCGGCTCTCAGCGGGGTCGTCCGGGTCGTCAAGCACAAACAGGAAGGCACGGTCCACCGCGGGCAGTTCGGACACCAGCGTGAGCAGGTTATCCGTGAGGGCCTCCAGAGTCGCCGCCTCAGAGATGGCCTGGCTGGCCTGGTACAGGCGGTTGGTTTCCGCCAGGGAGACCTGCGTCTGCTCGAACAGGCGGGCGTTGTCCAGCGCGAGGGCCACACGGTCGAGCACCTGCTCGATGAGCGTTTCCTGCTCAGGTGCGAGGTTCTCACCGCCGAGGTCGGCCTGCAGGCGCCCGATCTCCTGGCCACGCAGCGCAATGGATTTGGCGATGCCGTTGGTCTGTTTGCCGTTCTCGCCCTCAATGGGCCGCACTTCCGAAAGGTCGTATTCAAAGCCGAGGGGCTGTGCGGCCGCGCGGTCGTCGATGAAGCTGCTCCACGTATCGCGGGTGAGCATCTGGGTCAGCTGGAGCGATGCCGAGAGCAGACCTTCCTTTTCCGTGAACAGCTGCGCGTTGCGGATAGCGACCGCCAGCTGGTCAGCGACTGTGCGCAGCACCGAGATGGTCGCATCGTCGAAGGCATCCGCCTCCACCGATTGGATATCCAGCGCCCCGATGATCTGCTCACCGATGCTCAGCGGCACGGCCAGCTCAGCCCGGGTGTCCGGCAGCAGTTCGTTGCGACGGTGCACCGGGCTGTCTTCCGTATCGCGCGCCAGGATGGGCTCGCCGCGCTCGGTGACCTGCCCGATCACGGACTGCGAACCGACCGCCAGCTTATGGCCCCGGCTGAGCAGCTCACGGCCTGCATCACCCGTGGAGGCACGCAGCACCGCGTACTGCCGCAGGTCGTCGATCAGGAAGACCTGCGCATGGTAGTAGCCCAGCTCCTCACGGATCATCTGCACGGTGACGCGCATCAGCGTTTCCAGGTCCGTTTCCGCCGCGATAACACGGCCCATCTGCGCGGTGATCTCAAGCTGGCGCGTCCGGTCCGCGATGGCTTCTTCCTGAGCGCGCAGCAGGTCACGGATGCGGGTGTTCATCGTGTTGAACGCACCCGCCAGCTCGTTGATCTCGTGGATATCCGATTCGGGGGCGACCGTCTCTTCTTCTTCGCTGCGGGCCATCCGGGTGACCGTGTCGGCCAGTGCGTCGAGGGGGCTGGTCAGCTGGCCGGAGATGTACACCGCCGCGCCGACTGCCACCATGGCCACCACCAACCCGAAGCCGCCGTTCAGCAGCAGCACCGTCAGCAGGCCCTGCTGCACCTCTGTGACGCCCTTGGTGACGAACAGCGTCACGCCCAGCGAGGGGATGCCCTCAGCCACGCCGAACACACTCTCGCCGTTGTAGGACTGCCACGCCTGCTCAGGCATCTGGAAGCCCGCGAGCACCTCTCCGATGACGGGGCTTTCAGCCACCGTTTCACCGGCCTGCACGTTTTCAGCGGTGGGCGGTGCCGATAGGAAAATCTGACTGTCGTTTTCCACCAGGAAGACCTCACCCGAGGCACCGAGCACCTGGTACTGACGGACAACATCCGCCAGACGGCCAGCGCGCACACGGCCCGCCAGCACCCCGATGATCTCGTTGTTGGCCGGGTTAACGACCGGCGTGGTGAAGTAATAGCTCTCACGCCCATCGATGGGATCGGCCTGCGGGCCGAACACCTCAACGCCCACATCCGGCTGCGCGGTCATCATGGCGGTGACCCACGGCTCGGTGATCAGGTTGCGGCCCACAAAGGAGATGTCCGTAGCACCGGTGACATAGCCGTCCCGGTTGACCACCACCAGGCGGTCGTACTGGCTGCCGGTATCAACCAGCCAGCGCACGGCAAAACTCTCAAAGGCGACCTGCGTGTCGTCCAGAGTCTCCGGCGTTTCGATTTCACCGGCGCGTGAGGCCAGCTGGAAGACGGGCGTACGCAGCAGTTCGTCCGTGATGATCTCTTCGAGGAAGGCCTTGTTCTCCACCTCCCATCCCTGGATTTCGCTGGTTTGCAGGTTGGCGACGGTGCGCAGTTCCTCCAGCGCGTTCTGCCGCTGCAGCGTCGCTTCACGGATCAGTGAGACCGCCGTCAGGATGAGGACTGGCAGAATCACCAGCCCCAACATCGCGACCAGCAGCCCACTGCGGATCTGTCTTCTACGTCGTTGGGTGGTTGCTCGGGTTGTCATGACTGTTCACCTTCTCGCCTCAGCTGGATGCTGATGTTCGGCGCACGCAGAATGCGCCCCAGCTCCTGTACCGTTGTCTGCAAAATAAGGTTGATATCGGTTGAACCCACAATCTTCGCGGTGATCTCGTTAACGACCTGCTCGTATTCGGCGCGCCGGGCGGTCTGTTCCACCAGGCGCAGGTTGTCCAACGCCACACTCACACGGTCCATCACGGCCTCGATCAGGCCGAGGTCTTCATCGGTAATGTCGGCGATGTTTTCGCCCACAAATTGGAAGGCCCCCACCACCTCGCCGCGCACCCGGATCGGGATGGCCAGCCGGGGTTCGCTGTCGCCGTTGCGCTGGTGGATCAACTGCCCGGTGCGGATCGCTTCCTCCAATATGTTGGATGATACACCGCCGTGGGCCACCACACCGTCTGAAGTCAGTTCGTATCCGAAGGTGCCGCGGGTGGAGCGGTTCTGCTGGTAGCTGCGCCACGCTTCGGAGGTCATCCGCCGCTGGATCAACTCAATGCGGCTGTGCGCATCCTCCAGCCGGCTGTACAGACGCGCGTTCTCGATGGCGACCGCCAGCTGGTCCGCCATGATCTGGAATACCGCGACCGTGTCCTCGTCGAAGGCATTGGCTGAGACCGACTGCACATCCAACGCACCGATCACGCGCTCACCGATGCGCATCGGCAGCGCCATCTCAGAGCGGGTGTTGGGCAGCAGTTCGTTGCGGCGGTGGGTCGGGTCTGTGGAGGTATCGGAGGCGACCACCGGCTCACCGTTGGCCGTCACACGCCCGATCACCGACTGCGACCCGACCGCCAGCGCGTGCCGCCGTGCCAGCAGTTCGCGCCCGGCGGTGCCGGTGCTGGCCACCAGGTTCGCCGTCTCCCCGGTGTCATCCACCAGAAAGACCTGCGTGTGGTAGAAGTCAAACCGCTCACGGATGAGGTCTACCACCTGATCGAGCAGGTCGCGGGTATCGCGCACGTCGGTTACCGCACGCCCGATCTCCGCGGTAATGGTCAGGTCACGGGTGCGCTCAGCCACGCGCTGCTCAAGGCTCTCAACCAGGCCCTGAAGCTGCTCACCCACACTGTTGAACACACGCCCTAACTGGCTGAACTCGTCTTCACCGGTGAGCTCCGCCCGGGCACTGAGATCACCGGCCTCCAGGCGTTGAGCGGCCACGACCAGCGGCACGATGCTGTTGGTCAGGGCGCGGCCAAAGCTGTAGATCAGCACACCGCTGATGGCAATTGTGCCCAGCAGCGTGAGCACCACGATGTTGCGCCCGCGCACCTCAATCGTGTCGATGGTGGCGGCTTCCCGCGTGGCCTGCCCGGCGATCAGCGTCTCGATGCGCCCAGCCGATGTGGAAATGCTGGTCCGGTTCAGTTCCAAGGCGCGCAGCTGCAGTTCAATCGTATCGATCAGTTCAGCGGCTGCACCGGCCCGATCCAGATAGGTCTCGATGCTGGTCTCCAGCCCGGGCACGCGCCGCGCTTCCGGCAGGTTCTGGTAGGTCTCCAGCAGCTGGTCGGCGTTCTGGCGCAGCAAAATCAGGTCGTCCTGCGAGCCCGTCTCGATCAGGCTGCGCTCCACACTGCGGATCAGCAGCGCCTCACCCAGCAGCACATCGCTGGGGACGCCGGTCTGCTGCCCCTGGGCAAAGGCGATGCCTTCCAGCGCTTCGCCCTGGTCGGCCAGGTTCACCAGCAGGCCCTCATCTGGGTCGTTGAGCACAGTGATGTTGTCCTGTAGATCCTCGAACGTTTCACTTGTCCGGATGACGCTGGAAACCACCTGGTTGATGCTGGCGGCAAGGGTCGCACGCTGCACAATCTCCGGGTTGACCAGATCGTCCAGAGTATCGGTTTCGGTCAGGATCTCATCGAGGGTTTCGTTGTAGTCGTCGAAGAGAGGGCTGGTCTGCGGATTGAAAGTCTGGTTGTTGTAGCTGTCGGCCAACCGCTCTTCGATGCGCCGGAGGTCGTCGGCCAGCAGGGTGATGCGCTCACCGGCCAGCAGCGAGGCATCGATCTGCTGGTTGATGGTGCGCACCTGCGCGCGAACCTGCCCCTGCACACCGATCACGATGCCCGCCAGCAGCGCTAGCAGCAGCGCCTGGGCCAGCAGCAGGAGGGTCAGTTTGCCTTGGATAGATAAATTACGCCATGAGAAACGTGCCAGCATGCCGGTCCTCCTCGTTACATGCCCTCGTCACGCGGGCTGATCTGTACCACGCCCCGCGCCGCGCCGAGCAGATCGCCCAGCTCAACCAGGGCTGTGCGCAGCACATCGTCAATTGATTCAGCGCCCTGCACCTGCTGGCTGAGCGTGTTCACAAACTGCTCACGCTCGACCGCCAGAGTCGACTGCTCGTAGAGACGGGCGTTTTCCAGGGCGAGCGCCATACGGTCGACCAGCGTTTCGGCCATTTGCAGATCGTCGTCCGTCCACGGGTTGTCCCCGCCGCGCTCCAGCTCCATCACGCCGATCACCTCGCCGCGCACCCGCAGCGGGATCGCGGCCACATGCGCGTGGCGGTCCTGCCGGATAATGACGCTTTGCTCACCGTTGTAGGCCTGCCGCATCGGGGCTGACCAGCGCGTATCGGCGACAAGCTGGCCCTCCTCAGTCGCGGTGTAGCCCACCCCGGACTGCATCCGGCGGGCACGCATATAATCCGACCAGCCCTCGCGCGTCAGGCGGCGGTTGAGGTCCTCAATCTGGCGCAGGTTGCGCTGGGCTTCAGCCAGCAGGGCACGGTTTTCGTCCGCCGCGACCTGCAGGTCGTCCACCAAGCGCGCCTGCTGGATGGATGCCGCCAGCTGGCTGGCCATCAGCTGGAGGGTGCGGATGTCTTCCGGCTGGAACACGTCCGGCTCAATGCTCTGCACGTCGATCACACCGATGACCTCGCCCTCAGCGATCAGCGGCAGGGCCAGCTCAGCGCGGGTGCGCGGCAGCAGCGGGTTCGGGCGGTGCGTGGCTGAGCGCGTCACGTCATTGACCACCACCGGTTCGGCGGAGGCTGTCGCGCGGCCCACCACCGACTGCGACCCGACCGGCAGCGCGTGGCTGCGTGCCAACAGTGCTTCGCCCGCGCGCCCGGTGCTCGCGCGCAGACGGGCCATGCGCCCCCCGTCATCCACCAGGAAGACCTGCGCATGGTAGAACTCATACGCATCGCGGATACGCTCCACGACCGTTTCCAGCAGCTCGTTGAGCGTCACCGCGGAGGTCGCCACCTCAGCCACAACCGCCGCCGCATCGATCTGCCGCAGCGACCGATCGCCCTGCTGGGCCACCTTTTCCAGCCGGTCGGCCAACGTGTAGGACACGATCCCCAGTGTGATAATCGCCACCGCAGCCGCCAGCAGCGAGGAGAGCACCGCGCCATCAGCGGGGATGGTGCGCTGGCCCATCGTGATGATCGCATCGGGGAAGCCGCGCATCGTGACCGCAACCACGGACGCCAGTGAGATGATCGTCACGATGGGGATGAAGCGGGGCGGCAGCACCTGCGCGGCAAACGCGATCGGCAGCGCCAGCACCAGAGCGATCTCCGGCTGGAAGCCGAACTGGTAGAACTGCCCGGCCAGCGCCACCTGAATGGCGAACACCAACAGCGCCGCCCCGAAGACAAGTTCGCCCTGGTTGATGCGCCAGCGCACGAACAGAACCAGCCCGATCAGCCCCGCGCTGACAAGCAGGTTGAGGATCAGCCGCTGTGGATCCGGCAGCACAAACAGGGCCGCCACCAGTCCCAACACCAGCAGGATCGTCACAATAAACCCGATCTGCACGGTGGCGCTGGCCCGCTGACGCTCGATCACGTTGTCATAATAGTAGGTCACACTGAACAGATCCCTGAGCAGATTGCGGGTTTGTCTTGTCTGCTCGGTTTGTATCTCACTCATCGCTCTCATCCTTGCTGCTCGGCGAACCGTTTTCCCCGGCCTCAATGCGCCGGTCGCTGTCGAGCGGAGGGCTGCCCAGCCGCAGCGAGACATTCCTGGAACCCAGCGCCTCACCCAGACGGCCCAGCGTCTCCTCCAGAATGTTTTCCACCGAACCGGTCTGCTGGAACAGCGTGGCTGACACCTCACTGACGCGCAGCTCGCGTTCGGCGCGCCGGTTGGATTCCTCCACCAGGCGGATGCCCTCGGCGATGAGCGCCATACGTGAGGCAATCGACTCCATCAGTGAGACCTCATCGCGCGTATAACGTGAACCGGGCGGACGGGTCACCGCCAGCAGCCCGATGGCCTCACCACGCAGCAGCAGCGGTGCGGCCAGCACCACGCGCCCGTCTGTGTCTTCGTACGCTTCGGCGCGCACCACCTGCCGGTCAACCACCAGATCGCCGACGTTGTCGGGCGGGGCGGGCCAGTCGCCGTCTGTATCCCGTGTGGCGCGCAGACGACCCTCCTCACCCAGATACTCCTCCCAGACTTCCTGCGTCAGCCGCCGGTTGAGCGCTTCGATCTCGCGGATGTTGGACTGCGTCTGCTCGAACAGGCGCGCGTTTTCCAGCGAGGAGGCCACCTGGTCGGCGATGAGCGTCAGCGCGTTGACATCCTCACGGCCGAAGGCTGCCGGCCGGTCGGAGATCATGTGCAGCACGCCGTACACCTCACCGGTGGAAACCAGCGGCACGGCCAGCTCGGATGGATCCGTCATGGAACCGCCGAACGCAGGCAGCTCCGTGCTGCCGCCGAACTGCGGTTGGGCCTGCTCAATGCACCGGCCCACCAGCGACTGGTTGTTGATCAGTATGGTATCCCGCCGCCTGAGCAGATGGTCGGCTTCCGGCCCGATAGCGGCATTGATGACCGCCCGTCGCCCGTCGGCGCTGGTGAGGTAGACGCGCACAGCCGGGATCTCAAACTGCTCCACGATGGACCGGGTGACGCGGTCCATCATGGCGTCCACATCCTGGGAGACCGCCGCCGCCCGGGAGACCTGCACCGCGGCGTTCATCTGGCGCAGGCGGTACGTCAGCGTGGTGACCAGATCGCGGATCACGTCTGCCAGCCGCCCAACCTCATCGTTGGGGAACTGGGGGATCGGCACCTCATAGGCCCCCTCCCCGATGCGCGAGGCTGCCTCCGTCAGCCGGATCAGCGGGCGCGTCAGCAGCTGGGAGAAGATCAGCAGAATGATGACGCTCAGCAGCACGGTCA
The DNA here is from genome assembly GCA_010092885.1 of Chloroflexota bacterium. Lineage (GTDB taxonomy): Bacteria > Chloroflexota > Anaerolineae > Aggregatilineales > UBA3940 > TC-195. The sequence continues at coordinate 7,508 of JAADYX010000182.1, forward strand.
CGCCCAATGCCAGCCGCAGCGGGTTCAACACGGCGGCGGTGTTCTCCTCGATCAGCTGGGCATCCTGGGCGGTCAGCACCACCCAGCGCAGCTGAACCGCCGGGTTCTCCTCGGAGATGCCCAGCCCGTCCAACCGCACAAAGCTGTACAGCGCTTCCGGCCCGTTGTCAGGTTCAAAGGTGAAGGTGCCGGAAGTGCTGGTCTGCACTTGGTCACGCCAGATGAAGGCGGGCACCCGCGCGCCGGTCCCCAGGCTGGAGGACGTCAACACGGTGCCGTCCGTCTCCAGGACGGTCACTTCGCGCTCGGCCACCTCTTCGGTCACGCCGACCACGTTGTTCAGATTCCACACGGCGAAGATCACGCCGATCAGCTCATCGGGATTGTTGCGATTGTAGACGGGCACCGCGATCTGCGCCCCGTCGTCAAACTCATCAGCGATGAACGTGTCGCCGATCCCGGAGAAGTAGAGGCTGCCGTTGTTATCCAGTGCACTGGTGTACCACAGCCAGCTTGACGAGTCGTACAGCCCGAGGTTCTCCGGCACCGGGTCGATGCCGATAATCACGCCCTGGGTGTTGATCACGGAGATATGGCTGAACTCCTCACGCGTGGATCGCAGGGCCTCCAGCTGGGTAAGCACGGCGGTCGAGGGCACATACAGCCCGGATGTCTCGTTATCGAAGTTGCGGGCGGTCAGCAGCGCAGTCTGTACCGCCTCTGTTTCCGCAAAACGGCTGAGCACCACGATCTCCTGGCTGACGATATCGGCCAGCCGGAAGGCCTGCGCACGGCTGACCGCGTTCAGGTCGCGGATGATGAGTGCTTCCTGGCTGCTTTGCACCACGGATTGGGCCACAGCGTTGACCGTTAGGCCGCTGACGGCCAGCACAACGATCAGAACAAGCGACAGCTTGACGGCGATTGGCAGTGACGCCAGCGCCACCAGCACATTATTCCGACGACGGGTTTGCGTGCTCATAGTCCTCTGCCTCTTCGCTCAACGGGCTTTCGAGGTTGATTTCTGCGTAGACGGTCTGCGTGCCCAGTGCTTCAGCCAGTTCGGAGACGGCGTTTTCCAGCAGGCTGGTCAGGTTGGGCGCGCGCTGCAGGCGGGCGGCAATCGTGTTGATCAGGCGTTCACGTTCGGCGGCGCGCTGGGCCTGGTTGTACAACCGTGCCGACTCGACAGCCAGCGCGGTACGTTCGGCAATACCGAGCATCAGGCGTTCCTCGTCGCGCGTCCATTCACGCGGGCCGTCCGGTTCCACACCGACCACACCCACCACCTGCTCGCGCACCACAATCGGCACCGCGAAGTAGGCCTGGGTGCCATCAGCACCGGTGGAAAGGGCCACCTCGCCCGTGCGCAGCACCTGCGTGGCGATCAGGCTGCGCTGGCTGCGCAGCGTGTCCGGTTCCGGCCCGAAGGCCGCCCGCTGTTCGCCCTCCGGCGACTCCGCCAGGAAGTCACGCCAGGACTCACGGGTAGTCTGCATGCTCAGGGCGCGCATCTCACGCAGGCTGGTCTGCGTGCGCTCGAAGAGGTTCGCGCTCTGGATTGCGACCGCAAGCTGGTCGGCGAGCGCTTCCAACGTGCTGATCTCATCCTGGGTAAAGGCGTCCGGCTCGACGCTCTGAAGGTCCAGCGCGCCGATGAGTTCACTGCCCACCTTCAAAGGGATGGCCAGTTCGGCCCGCGTGTAGGGCAGCAGCTCATTGCGCCGGTGCACGGCGTCGCTGTCGGTATCACGCGCCACCACTGAGCGCCCGCTGGCCGTCACCTGTCCGATGACGCTCAGGCTGCCGATCGCCAGCCGGTGCCCGCGCGCCAGCAGCGCCTCACCGACTTCACCGGTGGACTCGCGCAGCACCGCGTACCGTCCGTCGGCGTCCACAATGAAGATCTGCACGTGGTAATAGTTGAACGTATCGCTGATGAGGCGGACGGCTTCCTCAAGCAGGCGGTCCAAATCGCGCTGACCGGCCACCGCGCGCGCGACCGTCACCGTGGCACGCAGCTGCCGCGTCTGTGAACCGAGCCTGCTTTCCAGGTCAACGCGCTCCTGGATGGCGGCTTCCGTTTGCAGGCGGGCCCGCTGGTTGACTCCACGCGCCGTGCCCGCGAAGAGGGTCGCCAGCACGCCCGTCAGGAAGATCGCGCCGGTCGTCAGCCCGACATTGAGCGTCCCCTCAGTGGCCTCACTGCTGAAGTACAGCGGATCGTCGAGCAGCACCACACCGATCAGCAGGCCCGCCGCGCCCGCCGCGATGACGACCGCCACCCACGGAAACCCAAACAGCGCCGCAATAATCACCGGCACAACCAGCAGGGCTCCCAGCTGTTCGGCAGCGGCCAGAACGATCAGCAGGTAGACCACCACGCCCAGCAGCGTCAGCGCGTAGAACGTCCCGGCCAGGCGCATACGCCCGCCGCGGTTGGTGTTGTACAGGCCGAATGCCACCACGCCCAGCACAATAAACGCCAACGGAGAGAGATCGCCGGGCATGCCGGTGGCCGCGCTCAACAGAATGCCGACAATCGCCACCACCGAGGCGACGACCGTCAGCAGCAGCAGGGCCGCCAGCAGACGCCCCTGGCGGGCATCGGTCGGGTCGCTGCTCTCACAGCGAAGGAGGTCATCCAGAAGGGTCGGGCTGCTCGTCGTCATGCCAGTTGATCCTCGTCGTATTCAAGCACCAGGTGCACAAACCCGCGTGATGTCCCCATCACCCGGCTGGTTTGCTCAGCCACTGTGCGCAGGATGAGGTTAATATCCGTCATGGTTTGCAGTTCTGTCGTCAGACGGCTGAGCACAGCTTCCTGTTCGGCCTGGCGGCGTGACTGTTCAGTCAGACGGGTGTTTTCCAGCGCTTGCGCCACACGTTCGGCGACCGCCTCCAACAGGAGCTGGGTTTCCGGGTCGGGTTCTTTGCCGCCGCGCGGTGCCACATCCAGCACACCGATCGTCTCACCGCGCACCGTCAGCGGGAGGCTCAGGGTGCCGGGCAGTTTGCCCGCACCGTCCACCTCCGTGACGGGTTCCACACCGTCCTGGCCTGTCTGGTAGCCGCGCGCATCCGACCGCCTGAGCGCGTACTCATTCCAGCTTTCCCGGGTGAGCTGCCGGTTCAGGTTCTCGATCTGCGCGAGGTCTTCCTGCGTGCGCTGGAACAGCCGGATGCGCTCCACAGACACGGCCAACTGATCGGCCAGCGTCTGGAAAATGGAGATATCCGCCTGGCCGAATGCATTGGCCTTCACACTTTGGATATCCAGCACACCGAGCACCGTATCGGTGGTGCGCAGCGGCAGCGCCATCTCCGAGCGGGTGTTGGGCAGCAGCTCATTGCGCCGGTGCACGGCGTCGGTATCGGTATCCAGCGCGATCACCGGTTCGGCGCGGGTGACCACCTGCCCGATCACCGACTCCGACCCGACCGCCAGCCGGTGCTTGCGCTCCAGAAGCTGGCGACCGGCTTCACCTGTGGAAGCCCGCAGTATCGCCCACTCGCGCGCCTCATCCACCAGGAAGATCTGCGCGTGGTAGAAGTCGAAGTTGTCCACAATGAGATCGACGGTCTGCCCAAGCAGGCGTTCCATTTCCCGCGATTCAGCGATGCGCCGCCCGATCTCGGCAGTCGCCAGGATGTTGCGCGTGCGCAGTTCGACCTCTTCTTCCAGCTGGCTGCTGTAGGTTTCCAGCTCTGTGGTCTGGTCAGCGATGAGCCCTAGGTCGCGCTCACGCAGGTAGGCGGTCACGGCGGCGATCACGCTCAGGGTGGCGGGCACACCCGTCGGCCCGATCAGCGCCGCCGGCGTGCCGCTGGCGATGTAGATCGCCGTCATGCCGGTGGCCGCGCCAAACGCCGCAATGAGCGTCGGCACCAGCGGCAGCACCAGGGTGGCCAGCAGCACCGGGATGATCACCAGCACCCAGATATCGGTCGGCAGGATGCCGACTGCGGCGGACACCAGCAAGACGGCTACCTGTATATAAATCACGATGGAGCCGCCGACCTCGGGGTAGGGCGTCCGGCTGAGCACATAGCCGATGGCGAAGGTAATGGGCGCCGAAAGCCCCCAGACGCCCAAGGCCGGATCAAGGAGGAAGGGGATGAGGGTGGAGGGGAGCGCGATCAGGAAGAGAACCAGGGTTACAGCGGCCAGAATCATCGCGCGCTGCCGCCGGATGGGGCTTTGCACCTGCGGCGAAGGCGCTATAAACGGGTCCGTTATGCGCTTGATCATGTTGCGGGACCTCCCTGGTCACGGCTGTCAGGGGCCAGCCGGAGGACAATGTCATAGTCACGCAGCTGTTCGTTGACCACACGGACAGCGGTGCGCATCACCTCATCCACACTGGTAGAGCGCTGGATCTCGGCGGTCATCTCGTTGATCATCTGCTCGCGCAGGGCGGCTTGTTCGGCTGCTTCCAGCAGGGCCAGGTTCTGCAGCGCCAGATCAACCTGGCTGGCGATCCCCTCGATGAGCTCACGGTCCGCCGGGTTAAGGGCCTGCCGCTGGCTGTCACGCATGGAGATAACCGCTGCCTCGTCCGGGGTGACGCCCAACACCTGAGCGATCTCCTCAGCGGCCACGGTCATCACGTCCTGCGGATCGGAGGCCGTACGGATGCGCTCGGCCACGTCACGCAGGGCGCGCTCACGGTCCACCGCTGACTTGCTGCGTTCCAGCAGGATATGCGAGTCCAGCGCGACAGCGGTCTGGTCGGCGATGCTGCGGCTTAAGCGGGTGCGGTCCGGGTCGAACATCAGCCCGTCGTACCCCTCCACGATGACCGCGCCCAGCCACGTCGCGCCCGTGCTGATCGGCACCAGCATGACCGCGCTCA
>JAADYX010000017.1 GCA_010092885.1 Chloroflexota bacterium
ACTGATGCCCCGGAGTCACTGGGTGAGTTTGGCAAGTGCGGTGTCGCGATATCCTCGTTGAAGGATATGGAAATCCTCTTTGATCGGATTCCACTGGGTGAAGTCTCCACAAGCATGACGATTAACTCCCCGGCAGCTATTATCTGGGCGATGTACATCGCCACTGCAGAAAAGCAGGGCTTTGACCGGTCACAGCTGCGCGGCACGCTGCAAAACGACATCCTGAAAGAGTACATCGCGCAGAAGGAATTCATCTTCCCGCCGGAACCTTCCATGCGGCTGGTCACGGATACGATTGAGTTTGGCACCCACGAGATGCCGGCCTGGAATACGATCTCGATCAGCGGCTATCATATCCGCGAGGCGGGTTCAACGGCCGCTCAGGAGCTCGCTTTTACGCTCGCCGATGGTTTTGAATATGTGCAGTGGGCCATTGACCGCGGCCTTGACGTAGATGACTTTGCCCCGCGGTTGAGCTTCTTCTTCAATGCGCACAACGATTTCTTCGAGGAAGTAGCCAAGTATCGCGCGGCACGGCGCATCTGGGCGCGCGAAATGAGAGAACGCTTCGGCGCGCAAAACGAACGGTCCATGCTAATGCGCTTCCATGCGCAGACGGCGGGCATGACGCTCACCGCCCAGCAGCCCGAGGTCAATGTGGCCCGTGTGGCCATCCAGGCGCTGGCCGCCGTACTTGGCGGAGCACAGTCGCTGCACACTAACAGCATGGATGAGGCTCTGGCACTGCCATCTTCGCAGGCCGTTAACATTGCGCTGCGAACCCAACAGATGATCGCTCACGAATCCGGTGTAACAAATACCGTCGATCCGATGGGTGGGTCGTACTTCCTGGAAGCGCAAACCCGTCGTCTTGAACAGGAAGCCTATGAGTACTTCCGCCTGATCGATGACATGGGCGGTGTGCTGCCAGCCATCAACGCCGGTTTCCTGCAGCGCGAAATCGAAGAGGCCGCCTATCGCTACCAGCGTGAGATCGACACTGAGGAACGTCTCATCGTCGGCGTGAACGCGTTCAGCGAAGACACACCGGTGACCATACCCATCCTGGAGATGGACCCCGAAGGCCACCAACGCCAGCTGGCCCGGCTGGAGACTCTACGCCGCGAGCGCGACAATGAAGCGGTGGGGTCAACGCTGCAAGCTGTGCAAGAAGCTGCCCGCGGCACCGAGAACCTGATGCCTTATCTGATTGACGCCGTCAAGGCTTACGCCACACTTGGCGAGATCGTGGATGTGCTTAAAGAGGAATTCGGCACCTATGAGGAGCCCGTGTGGTTCTGATCTGACTACTCTGGGGGAAAGCCGCCCGGCTTCTCCCCCTTCAAATTCACTATTTAGGAGCAAACATAAATGACAACACAATGGCCCGATAGTTACGCTGACAGAATGGAGCGGGTACAATCGTCGATCATCCGTGAAATCCTCAAAATGATGGCCGTGCCTGGCATCATCTCGTTTGCGGGCGGCTTGCCTGCACCGGAGTTCTTCCCCAAGGAGCGCATCGCCGCAGCGACACAGCGCATCCTGATGGGGGAACAGGGTACCGCAGCCCTCCAGTATGGCATTACGGAGGGGTTCATCCCGCTGCGTGAGCTTATCGTTGAGCGTATGAGCCGGCGCGGGATCGAACTCGCCGTTGAGAATGTCGTCATCACATCTGGCGCACAGCAGGCCCTCGACACCGTCGGCAAGCTGCTGGTCACCCCGGGTGATCGCATTCTGGTGGAGAACCCCACCTATCTGGGAGCGATCCAGGCGTGGAACCTCTACGGAGCAGATTGGGTCACCATCGAGACCGACGAGCAAGGCATGGTGCCAGACGCACTGGAAGCCGCAATCAAGGCGGGTGGTGCCAAGTTGATCTACCTGGTACCGAACTTCCAAAACCCGACTGGCATCACGCTGACCGGTGAACGCCGCCAGCAGATTGTGGAACTCGCCAACCGCTACCAGGTGCCGATTGTCGAAGACGATGCGTACGGCGATCTGCGTTACGAAGGCGAGGACATCGATCCGCTGCTGGCTTATGACGCCCGTGTGACCAACGGCCTGAAGGATGGCATTCTGCATGATGGCAATGTGCTGTATATGGGCACATTCTCCAAGTCGCTGTGTCCGGGCGTACGTATCGGATGGGTGGCTGGTCCGAGCAGTGTTATCCGCCGCTTTGTGCAGGCCAAGCAGAGTGCGGATCTGCATACAAGCACCTTCACCCAGATGGTCGTCCATGAGACCTCACGCGATGGCTGGATCGATGAGCATGTGCAGATGCTGCGCAGCGTGTACCAGGAACGTCGCGATCTGATGATGAGCCTGATGGAAGAGAAGTTCCCAGCGGGCACAAGCTGGACCCAACCGGAGGGCGGTCTGTTCCTGTGGGCCACACTGCCGGAACAGATCAATGCCACCGAGCTGCTCAACAGCGCTGTGGAACAGCTCGTAGCGTATGTGCCCGGCAGCCCCTTCTTCCCGAATGGGGGTGGGCACAACACGCTGCGGATGAACTTTTCCAACGCCACACCGGAGCAGATCCGCGTTGGTATTGACCGGCTGGCGGCTGTCTTCGCTGAGGCCCTAAACCCAGTCGCAACAGACTGAATCAACCGCCACCACCATACTGTTAACATTGGGGCACGCCAGCACGTGCCCCACCTCACCTCAGGATGGATCATCCATGCAAACAGCTATCATTACCGACTCAACCTGTGATCTGCCGCAGGCTCTCCTTGCTGAACACACTATCTATGTGGTGCCGCAGTATGTTATCTGGGGAGATGAGGAGCTCAATGACCTGACCGATATCACTGCCGAGATATTCTTCGAGCGGCTGCAAACCGACCCTGTCGCACCGAAAACATCACGACCGACACCACAGGACTTCCTTACCCTCATAGAACAAGCACGCCAGGCTGGTGCCGAAGAGATCGTCACAATTCTCGTCAGTGACAAACTGAGCGGCAGTGTGGGCTCGGCACGCATTGTTCAGCAGGAGGTCGATATCCCGTTTCACATTGTCGACTCGAAGGCCGTGTCAGCTGCACTCGGTTTCCAGGTACTTGCTGCCGCTCGCGCCCGTGCGCAGGGTGCAGATACACAGGGAATCATTACAGCCGCTGAGGAAGCCCGCCGCACGATGCGTATGTTTTTCACCGTGGACACGCTCGACTATCTGCACCGGGGGGGGCGGATCGGGGCCGCGCAGCGCTGGATTGGCACCGCTTTGAACATCAAACCGGCTCTTTATGTCGACATCGAAAAGGGCGAGGTCGCACCGGGCGAGCGCACTCGCACGCGCAAACGCGCCATTGAGCATCTTTACCAATCTTTCTTTGAAGGCATCCCGAGCGGCAGCACCCTCCATGTGGCTGTGGTGCATGCTGTTGTTGATGACGAAGCGCAGGCCCTCGCGGAGCGCATCCGCACCGAACATAATCCTGCCGAACTCTTGGTGACATCCATCACACCGGCAATTGGTGTGCATGCCGGGCCCGGTGTCTTGGGAGTCGGAGGGTTCTACACACAGGGTTGATCGTGCGGTATAATGCGCCAACTGCACTCGGTTGTTGACAAGAGGTTTGCATGCCATCATCGATTTACCCATTCACGGCGATTGTCGGCCAGGAGCGGATGAAGCGCGCCCTGATCCTTAACGCGATCAACCCGGGCATCGGCGGGGTGTTGATCCGCGGGGAAAAGGGCACAGCGAAGAGCACCGCCGCCCGCGCGCTGGCCGCACTGCTCCCGGAAATCGATGTAGTTGAGGGCTGCCCGTTCAGCTGTCACCCGAGTGCACCTGCCGGTGTCTGCGCTGTCTGCCAGCTGCATTCAGAAGACAATCTGCCAGTGATCACTCGGCGCACGCGGCTGGTTGACCTGCCAGTCAGCGCAACTGAGGACAGAGTGGTCGGCACATTGGATATCGAAAAGGCCATCCAACAGGGCGAACGCCAGTTCGACCCGGGTGTGCTCGCGCAGGCCAACCGGGGCATCCTCTATGTGGATGAGGTCAACCTGCTTGACGATCACGTCGTTGACCTGCTGCTCGACTCCGCTGCTATGGGGGTCAACGTGGTGGAGCGCGAGGGCATCAGCTTCAGCCACCCGGCCCGCTTTATCCTGATCGGCACCATGAATCCTGAAGAAGGCGAACTGCGTCCGCAGCTGCTGGACCGTTTTGCGCTGTCTGTCACAGTCACCGGCCTTAAGGAACCCGCCGACCGTATTGCGGTACTTGAACGGCATATTGCCTTCGAGGACACGCCTGCGGCCTTTCAGCAAACGTGGGACCCATACGAGCAGGCACTCTCAAAGGAGATTCAGCGCGCGCGTGATATGGTGCATGAGGTTGCCTATACGCACCGCGATCTGGCCACCATTGCCAATCTGACCGCCAGCCTGGCCGTGGACGGACACCGCCCCGACCTGGTCATTCTCAAGACGGCGCGTGCCCATGCGGCCCTTGAGCGACGTTCGCACATCACTGACCGCGATATTCTCCTCGCCGCAGAACTGGCCCTGCCACACCGCCTGAAGCGCGGCCCTTTTGAAGAAACCGAGATGACCGCACAGGACCTTGAGGAACGCCTGCAGGAGGCGACAAGCGAAGCTGCCTCTGAGGCATCTGAGCAAGGCGACCGGCAGGAAACGGTTGCATCAGGCAAAAAAAACAGACGAGCCGGTAGACTCACCCGCTGACGAAGACAGCAGCAGCACCGCTGCCCCTGACACCGCCGAGGCAGCCGCTCAGGATCCTTTTGACGATCTGGATGCACGCTGGTGGGAGGGCGGCCAAGAGGTCAAAACAGGCGCAGAGTTCGATGTGAAGCGCCAGCTCAACACCCCGCTTGACCGGCTGACCCGCCGGCGCAGTGGACGGCGCAGCCAGACCCGTACCGACAGAAAACGCGGACGCTATATCCAGGCCCGCCCGGCCCGTGATGACATCAGTGACCTGGCGTTTGACGCCACTATCCGTGCCGCAGCCCCCTATCAAAAGGACCGTGACAAGGGCGAACTCGCCTTCTCCATTCGCCGCCAGGACATGCATCGCAAGGTCCGTGTGAAGAAGCAGTCGAACCTGGTTCTGTTTGTGGTAGATGCTTCGTGGAGTATGGCGGTCTCCGAGCGCATGGAAGCCACCAAAGGCGCCATCATGTCTCTGCTGACCGACGCCTATCAGCGCCGCGACAGAGTCGGGCTGATCGTCTTTCAAAAGGACCGCGCACAGCTGGTTCTACCGCCAACCAATTCCGTGCAGTTGGCACAGCAGGCTCTTTCCGATATCCCCGTAGGCGGAAAAACGCCGCTCTCGGCAGGGTTGTCTTTGGCTTATGAGGTCGTGATGCGGGAAAAGAACACCCACCCGGATGTGATCCCCCTGATCATTCTGTTGACCGACGGAGCGGGCAATGTGTCTATGACGGACCTGAGCCCAAGGCAAGAAGCTCACCGTATCGCAGCGATCATCCAGCATGAAGGCATCAAGTCGATCGTGGTCAACATGGAACATGCCAGCTTTGATCAAGGGTTGGCCCAATCTCTGGCTGATAGATTGGGCGGCCCGTGTTACGCACTTTCCGAACTGCGAGCCGATGTGCTCTATCAGACAGTGCGTGACGAACTCGAGGCATCGTGAGACAAACAGCCGAGGGTAAAGTACCCTCGGCTGAACAATCTATCTCTACTCACCCGGTGCTACGAAGTCAAACAGCTCCGGGTCACCCCAATCGCGTGGGTAATCCAGAACACGCAAACCGTACCACTCTTCCACAATGCGCCGGAAGATAGGTGCGGCCACACTGGACCCCTGACCCCCGTTCTCAACCATCACCACAATGGCTAACTCCGGATCGTCATAAGGTACAAAGCCGGTGAACCATGCAATCGGCGGCGCGTTGGAAGAGACCTGCGCCGTACCCGTCTTACCTGCCACAGGGATCTGCAGGTTACCCAGACGGTATTCAGCGGTACCATAGGGTGCTACGGCCACCTCACGCATGGCCTGACGCATCAGTTCGAGGTGTTCCGGGGGGACATCCAACGTGTTGAGCACTTCCGGCTCGTATACAACGGATGGTTCTTCACCAATTAACCCAATACGTTCCACAAGCTGCGGTTCGTAAACGGTGCCGCCATTGGCTACAGCGGCAGTCATCATCGCGATCTGCAGCGGGGTGACGAGCACATCACCCTGCCCAATCGCGATGTTCACGCTGTCCAGCACACTCCATGGGCGGCCATCGCTGGTGGCCTGCTGTGGATCGGGGATATTGCCCGCCACCTCAGCAATGGGCAGGTCAAACTCCTGCCCCAGATGATAAGCTTCCGCATAGTTGGGGATGATGTCGAAGTCATCCTGCCCGGTCACGTAGCCGACCTCATAGAAGCACGAGTTGCAGGAGACGGTCAATGCTCCGGCCAGATCCACCGAGCCATGGCCACCCTCCAGCCAATCTGTACGGCAGTCCAGCGACCCACCGATGTTCACGCACCACTCGCCTGTGGAGTTGTAACTCCAACCGGGTCCGAAGGAAGGATGTTCCATAGCGGCTGTGGCAGTTACCAGCTTGAAGATCGAGCCGGGGGGCTGCGCACCCTGTGTTGCCCGGTTAAACAACGGATCGAGTGGGTTGTTCACCAGATCGCGCAGGTAGTTGCCCGTGGCGAAGGGATGCGAGTTGCGCGGGTGAAAGACATTCGGATCAAAGGTCGGATAGCTGGCCATTGCCCGCACGAAGCCTGTATCCACTTCCACGATGACGACTGCCGCACCACCTGCTGTTGGGGTCCAGGTCGGGCGGCCCGCCCCATAGGCGTTGGCGATGGCATCGGCGGTGATGGCCTGGAGATCCCGGTCAATGGATACATACAAGCTTTCAGCCGGAGCCGGGTCCCGTCGAGCAACTTCATCATAGTAGTTGCCGCTCGGTGTGTAGGCACTCAATATCCCGCCGCGCTGACCAGCCAGATAAGATTCACCCCACTGCTCCAACCCCATCTGCCCGACGATATCGTCACAGCTGTAGCCGCGGCTTTCGTATTCGGGACAGGCTTCCGCTGTCACAGTGCCTGTATAGCCGATCACGTGTGCGGCCACGCCATTGCCATAATAGCGGCGCCCGATGGTCTCCTCCGCGGTCAGACCATCCCAGCTGAAAAACTGTGTCCGGTACTGGTTGAAGACCTCAAGGTCCATATCGCCCAGCGGCCGCACCTGGCCCTCGGGCACACCGGCATACTGCTGGCGGATTACATCAGGCGAGAGGCGCAGCATCTCGCTGAGCAGCCCAAGCATATCGTCCTCGAACTCATCACTGGTTGAACCTACCGTGTAATACAGCCGCACCACTGAGGAGTCAGCACGTACGAGCCAATCGCCATCCTGGTCATAAATGTTGGCCCGCGAAGGAGCATCCACATCCAATGCAAGGTAGTTGTTGTTGACCAGTTCCGGCAGGATGAGATTGGGTCCCCAGACGACCGCCCAGCGGTCATTTTCAAACACGAGGTTCATCGTGATCTCTTTTTCCACGTCCCCCAATACCGTAGTGTGATAGACCACCCGGTAGCTGAACTGTGCCCCGTTGCTGCCCGGATCGTGGTATCCGGTCAGCGGCGTAATCGACAGGTCGGTAGCTGTCATCGTTCGTGCAGCATTCGTGTGGGCTGACGTGAACGCCTCAAGCGAGTAGGTGTTCTGAGCCGTTGACGTCAGGTGTGAATACATACCCTCATAGTTACCCTTCTCCCACGCATCCAGAAAGGTAGTCGCCACGCCGTCCGGCTCCAACAGGTTGGACGTAGGCGCTGGCGTGGGCAGATTAGGGTCAAGTGTGGGGGATGAGCCCAGACTTGGCAGGGTATCACACGCTGCCAGCAGAGCTGCGGTTAGCACAAACAGGAAGAAGAGAAGTCGCTTCATAGCAGTATCAGACTCGCAACACACCAGTAAATTGGCCGTTGGCCGCATCAACAGCGGCCGCGCTGGATTATAGCCCGCTGTGAGGGGGGGAGGCAATCTGCTACAATTCAGCCACCAAATGACAATCAGCTGTGAGGCTAAACTATGCAGCACATTGACCCCATTGCTGCGGTCGACCCGGCAATCCACGCCGCGATTCAAGCCGAGACGAGACGACAGCAGCAGGGTATCGAGATGATCCCATCGGAAAACTACGTCAGTGAGGCCGTTCTGGCTGCTGTGGGCACGGTCCTGACCAACAAGTATTCAGAAGGATATGCTCACAAGCGGTACTATGGGGGCAACACACACATCGATACGGTTGAAGAGATCGCTATCGACCGGGCAAGAACGCTGTTCGGGGCCGAGCACGCCAACGTGCAGCCGTATTCGGGTTCGCCGGCCAATCAGGCGGTCTATATGGGTCTGGCCAAGCCGGGCGATGTCATCATGGGAATGGCGCTCAATGATGGTGGGCATCTGACTCATGGCCATAAGGTAAATTTCTCCGCGAAGTATTACGATGCCGTACAGTATCCCGCCGATCCGCAAACCGGTCTCCTCGACTATGACACGATTCTTGCCATGGCGCGTGAACATAAACCACGCTTGCTGTGGGCCGGTCTCTCGGCCTATCCACGTCAGCTTGATTTCAACCGGTTCGCCGAGATCGCCGAAGACGTAGGCGCACTGCTGATCGCCGATATTGCGCATATCAGCGGGCTGGTCGCCACAGGCCTGCACCCCGATCCGGTTCCGGTGGCAGACGCAGTCACCATGACTACACACAAGATGCTGCGCGGCCCGCGCGGTGCGATCATCCTGAGCAAAGAGGAACACGCACGCGCCATCGACAAGGCGGTGTTCCCCGGGCTGCAAGGCGGCCCACATAACAATGTGACGGCTGGCATCGCTGTGTGCCTGCAGGAGGCCAGCTCACCGGCATACCGGTTGTACTGCGAGCAGGTGTTGGCTAATGCCAAAGCCCTCGCTGAAGGCCTGCTAAACCACGGTCTGAAGCCCGTTACAGGCGGGACGGACAATCACATCGTGCTGCTGGATGTGACGCCACAAAGTGTAACCGGCAAGCAGATCTCCGAAGCCCTCGATGCGGCCGGGATCACAGCAAATGCCAACACTGTTCCCGGCGAAACACGGTCGCCATTTGATCCGTCCGGCATCCGCTTTGGTACACCCGCCGCCACGACGCGCGGTTTCTGTGAAGATGAGATGACTCAGATCGCAGGATGGGTGGCTGAGATCATGGCAAACCCTGATGACCAACAAACGATCGCCCGGGTACGCGGTGAGGTCCAAGATCTGTGTGCTCAGTATCCTCTATGGTATTGAGGGGCTATGCTTGTTCGTTTTGTGAATACATCCATTCTGGTCTTGATACTTGTCAGCCTCTTCACTGGTGTATATGTGATCTTCTACAATGCACACCTCTGGCTGATGGAAATCCACCGCATTTCCTCCTGGGGATTGATTGCCCTCATTCCGTGGAAGGCAGTTATTGTTCTGGCATCGCTGCGGCGCGGCTGGGATTGGAGCCGGTTTAATCGCGGGGCAGGCATGGTGTTCTCGTTGGTGCTGGCCTGGCTCGCGGTAACAGCTACTGGTCTGGCCTTAATGTGGACATGGCGGCTGGGGCCCTTCACGCTGGCACTTTACCAGACCGTTATCGCGTGGCACTGGATTTTGGCCTTGATCCTCCTCATTCCACTGACGATCCATGTGGTGCGCCGTTGGCCCAAACCAAAGGCTGAAGACTTCACCTCACGGCGAGGCCTGCTGCGCTCAGGATTGGTGCTCCTGGCCGGTGTGCTGGGGTGGGGCACAGCCGAAACTATCGCACGGGCACGCGCCACCGAAGAGGAACCCCGGCGTCAGACAGGCTCACGCGGTATGGGATTGTATACTGGCAACGACTTCCCGATTACTGGCGAGTGGATCGATCCTGTGGATGTGAGCACATGGCGCCTGCGTATCACCGGCGCTGTGGAAAACCCGATCACGATGACCTACGATCAGGTGCTCGCGCGGCAGGTGGACACCTGGGATGCCACGCTAGACTGCACGCTCGGCTGGTATTCCACCCAGTTCTGGCATGGGGTACCGCTGCGCGATCTGCTTGAGGAGGCAGGTGTCGATCCGGGGGCGGTCGGGGTCACCCTGAAAGCTGTTTCCGGCTATACAATGCCTTATCCGATGCACGAGACCGAGCATATCCTACTGTGCACTCACGTCGGTGATGAGGTGCTTGACCACCGCCATGGCTATCCGCTGCGCGCTGTTTCGCCCAACCGGCGCGGCTGGTTTTGGGTCAAGTGGCTGACCGAGGTGCGGGTCCATCGGGTGCTGCCTGACTTCTCAGCACTGATTGACCGGGTCGAGAACGCCTAAGGCAAAAAGAACAACCGGGCAGCACCCTCGCCGCCGCCCGGTTGAACCGTAGGATGGGTCAGACTGTCGGGGGTTTAGGCCGCCGCAGCCGTTTCGAGTACTTTTTCAACAAACCGCGTCACGATGTGCGCGGGAACCGCCAGCCCCACATTAGGGCCAGCCATCATGGTGTTGATGCCGATCAGCCGCCCGCTAACATCAACTAGTGGGCCGCCGGAATGTCCCGGGCGATAGTGGAGGCTAACCGCCACCCACTCCTGGCCGTTGTCTGGCCGTTCGGGTAGATCCGCACCAACGCCGATCACCACACCAGACGTGACCGCTCCGAGCACACCCCATGGATGTCCGGCGCCAAAGACCACCGATCCAGTCCGGATGTTGGCTGAATCGCCGGGTTCAATGGCCACCAGTCCTGCAGCGTCCACTTTGAGCAGGGCCAGATCGTAGTTGGTTGCCAGGCCGAGCACACGCGCGCGATGCCGCGCATTGGTGGGCAGCCACACGTCGACATAGTCCTCACCACGAACCACATGCCCGTTGGTGACGATCAAACCATCTGTGCTCCACACTACACCGGAGCCCGCACCCCGCCGCCATCCGCGCCCTGAGCTGACCCGCACAAGCACCTGATGTGCACGTGCCACAGCTTGGGCCGAGTCGGCGTTGATGCGCTGTAGAATCTCGGACATACTCCTATTCCTTGTCACCAATGGTCACCGCAGCCTCACGGATTTCGCCGCCGCGAATGATGGTTACAGGCACCTCAGTACCGATCTTGTCACCGCTTAGGGCCGACAACAGATCATCCATCTGGCGGACGGCCATACCGTCAAAGGTCACAATGGTGTCGCCCATCAACAGTTCGGCATGGGCTGCTGGGCTTCCTTTGGCAACGTTCATGATTAACAGCCCGGTCTCCTGATCGAGCTCCTGTTGGAGCTCCTCAGGCAGGCGCACGGGCTGCACACCCACGCCGAGATAACCCTGCCGCATACGGCCGTGCTGTACCAGTGTATCAGCCACACGGCTGATGGTATTGCCAGGCAAAGCCACACTCACGCCGCGGACAAGCGACGAAGTATTCATGCCGAGGGCATGCCCGTTTACATCGATCAGCGGACCACCGGAAAAGCCAGGGTACATGACCACATCGGTCTGCAGATAGCGTTCAATACTACCGCCGCTGGGGGCACGCCAGGAATCGCCAAGCGCGCTGATGATGCCCAACGTTGCCTGAGGGCTGGTACCCGGGCGACCAACAGCCAGCACGATGTGCCCGATGCGGGCTGCATCCAGATCGGCCCAGGTCGCTGCGGTCAGGCCTTCAGCATGGGCCCGCAGGATAGCCAGATCGGTATGCGGATCGCGGCCGACCAAGTCTGCACTGACCCGTTCCCCATTTGGCAGACCAACCGTGATATCCTCATCACGTGTGACGACATGGTGCGCTGTTACGATCAGCCCATCGGCGGACCAGACAATGCCGGTCGCAGGCAGCCGCCGCCGCGCTTCCACACGTACAAGGCTCTGTGCGGCGTGCTCTACTGAGTCGGCCAGCGCATTTGAGAGTTCTTCCAATGCCATTCTTTCCTCCAATACACATTAACGCTCTGGGATGTCTCATCTTACAGGTGGAGTATCGCATGGCTGGGCTATGAAGCCCTCATTCGTCCTGCGGGTTTGATCCTGCCAAAAAGGGTAGGCCGCCCTCAGAGAACGATCAGCCCGGCGCGAGTCGCGCGGACAACGGCCTCAGTGCGACTGCTAGCCGCCAACTTGCCGAGGATCGCGTTGACATGGAACTTGACGGTATGCTCGCTGATGTTCAGCCGCCGCGCAATGGCCTTGTTCGGCAGACCTTCGGCCAGCAGCTGCAGGACTTCATGCTCGCGGGGAGTTAGTGCTTCGATTGGCGGTCCATCATCAGGGGCCTGTCCGGTTGGCATGAGGCCAGCTGTAAAAAGAGGGTCCAGCGCGACCAGGCCTGCTTCAGCCGCCTTGAGGGCCGCAGCCACCCGATCCGGACCGGCATCCCTCTGCAGCATGCCTCGCACACCCGCCGACCATACCTCGCTGGCGCCGTCCGTTTCATTGAGGAGCACAAGAACCGGCACCCCCCTTGCCTCCGGATCGCCCAGATCGTTGACCCCATCGCGCAGCAGATCCAGGGCTTCATCGGAAGCGTCCCAGCCCAGATCCCACAAAACAACATCCGGTTGGAAAACATAAGCCTCGCCTGCCAGGTCAGCAGCCAACTGCCCGACGATCTCACAGTCGGTTTGTTCAGCAAGCAGGGCGGCCAAACCTGAACGGGCAAGGGGGTCGTTGGCAATGATGAGTACACGCATAGCCCAACCATACAAAGGAAACGCGCCCCTGTGAAGACCAGAGACGCGTTCTAACGTTATTTTGACGGCTGCTACTGGATTTGAGTAAGCACCTCGCGGTTGACGACATTACGATACTCGCCCATTGTCAACGCATCAAGCGTCTGGTTGGCGGCATCAAGCGCAACCGCCTCCTGTGCGTCAAGCGTGCTGGCCGCGATGTGCGGCGTGTGAATCACCTTCTCCAAGCCGAGCAACGGGTTGTCAGGATCGGGTGGTTCAGGCTCATAGACATCAAGCGCCGCCCCGGCTACCTGCCCGGATTGGATCGCTGCGGCAAGGTCTTCGGCCACGATGAGCGCCCCCCGTGCCGCGTTGATGATCCGCACGCCCCTCTTCATTGCTTCCAGCGCCCCCTTGTTGATCATGCCACGCGTTTCCTCATTGAGGGCCGGGTGTAGGCTGATGAAATCCGACCGGCGATACAGAGTTCCCAGGTCTACCAGCTCCACACCGATCTGAGCCGCTGTGCGGGCCATGTCGACCACGTCATAAACAAGCACATCCATACCGAAAGCAATGGCACGCACCGCCAGTGCCTGCCCAATGCGGCCGAAGCCCACAATCCCCAACGTCTTGCCTTTGAGCTCAATGCCCATAAAGGCCTTCCGATCCCAGCGGCCTTCCACCAGTGATTGATGAGCCTGCGGCAGGCTGCGGCACATAGCCAACATCAGGGCAAATGCGTGCTCAGCTGTGGAAACTGTATTGCCGTCCGGCGTGTTCATCACCACGACCCCGCGCCGTGTGGCCTCAGCCAAATCGATATTGTCCACACCCACCCCCGCCCGGGTGATCACCTTGAGGTTGGGTGCTGCATCAAACAACTCGACGTCGGCTGTGGTCCCACTGCGGATGATCATCGCGTCAGCGTTCCCTACGGCAGCCAGGGTATCTTCGCGGTTCATTTTGCCGGGAGCTTGCAGTGTGACACCTTCTGACTTGCGGATCAGATCGACGCACCGTTCGTGCAAATTGTCTGGAATGAGAATATGTACCACCATCAGCCTCCCAGGAACTCGTCGAAACCGGCGAGCACCTCTTCGATGGTATCCGGCTGTAGATCGCCCATATGCGCAATACGGAAAGTCTCACCCCTGATTTTGCCATAGCCCTTGTCGATCGCGAATCCGCGCTCTGCCATGAAAGCCTCCAGTTCGTGGACATCGATCCCACGGGTATTCGCCACAGCAGTGATAGTTGGGGAGCGATAGCCCTCCTGCGCGAAGAAACCGAAGTCACGGCTTTCCACCCACGCGTGGGACATGTCCCGCATCTGCTTGTGGCGGGCCCAGCGTCCTTCCAGTCCTTCGCCCGCAAAGATGTCGTTGAGCTGTTTATCGGCAGCTTGCATCAGGCTGATGGGCGGTGTGGAAGGTGTGTTGCTGCGCTGGTAATACTTCTCAAGGCTGAGGAAGTCAAAGTAGTAGCCGCGGTTCTCGACCTGTTTGGCGCGTTCCAGAACACGTTCGCTGATAGTGCCAAACGCAACGCCAGGCGGTAGGGCAAAGGCCTTCTGTGATGAGGTCAGCGCGATATCAATACCCCACTCATCCACGAAGAGTTCAGCCCCCAGAAAGCCACTGACTGTATCGACCATGTAGAGCGTCTCCTCATAGCCGCTCACGACTTCGCCAATGGCCTGAATGGGATTGAGAACGCCAGTGCTGGTCTCATTGTGAACGACGCAGACCGCATCGTAGGTCTGTTCTTCCAGTGCATCGGCGATCATCTCTGGGGTGATGGCCTTGCCCCACTCCACTTCGACAACATCAACCTGTTTGCCGTTGGCCTTGCTGACCTTAGCCCAGCGTTCACTGAACGACCCACACACTGCGTGCAGCACACGCCGGTCGTCACGCACACAGTTGCGCGATGCCCCTTCCCAAAAACCCGTGCCAGATGACCCGACCACATAGACCCGGTTTTCGGTTTGGAACGCACGCTTGAGATTGACCTGTAAACGGTCGAACAGATCCGCGAACTCCTGAGAACGGTGCCCAAACATCCAGGCAGTTTGCGCCTCAAGAATTTCAGGGCGGACTTCAACCGGACCCGGCAGGATCAGGCGTTTGTGATTGCTCATTGGGAAGCCCCCTCTCGTTTGGCATTAACGCTGGTATTTTAACCAACCCCCTACCTCTTTTCTAAGCGACAGGTTCAGCAACCTCCGACATCTCATTCCGAGGGTTGTTCACCGCACGGCTGACCTCGTAAGCCGCCATCTTTTCAGCGGGGTAGGGCTCCAGCAAATGTTGGAGATCTTCAGGCCGGCGCTCATCGGGATCAAGCCAGAGATCGTAGGCACCACGCTGCATGACGACGGGCATCCGGTTGTGGATCGGTGCCACCAGATCGTTCGGTTGGGTGGTGATGATCGTGCAGGATAACACCAGATCACCGCCCGGAGAGTGCCATGTTTCCCAAAGGCCGGCGAAGGCAAAAATGCTGCCATCCGCCATGCCAATGTGCATGGGGCGCTTGGCCTTTTGACCGGGCACTTTTTGCCATTCGTAGAACCCATCTGCCAGGACTAAACACCGCCGCCGCCGGAATGGTACGCGGAAGGAGGGTTTTTCAGCAAGCGTCTCGGCGCGCGCATTGATCATCCGGCTGCCGATTTTGGGGTCGTCGGCCCAATGCGGGATCAGCCCCCACACGAAGAAATCAAGCTCATCGGGCTGGTTGTTGGCAATGACAGCCACCGGCTGCGTGGGGGCAATATTGTACCGTGGTGACATATCCGTTGGAACCTTCACATCGGGGAAGGCCTGCTGGATCGCTCCCGGCGTGGCTTTTAACGTGAATCGACCGCACATGGTATGTTCCTTTTTCTGCTGGTGTGACGTTTGATTCTCAGTGTACCGCAACAACGCGACGGGGAGAGGTTCTCAGCCGGATGGGGAGTATGCTATAGTGTAGTGAAAATATCCCTATGAGGTGACATGATGGATGAGAGTCTTTCCGCGCGCGGCGCATTTGTGACTACCACTCGCGGCCTGGACCGTTCTTCCCCGCCGATGCGCCTGTTTGAGAAAGCGAAGCGCTTCGGGGTGTGGAACCCAAGCACCCTCGACCTGACGCAGGACAAACAGGATTGGGCCAACATGACCCCCGACGAACAGCGCCTGATCCTGCACCTGACCTCCCTGTTTCAGGGTGGTGAAGAGGCAGTCACGCTTGATCTGCTTCCGCTGATCATGACTATTGCGAGTGAGGGCCGCATTGAAGAAGAGATGTTTCTGACGACCTTCCTGTGGGAAGAAGCCAAGCACACGGACTTCTTCAGCCGGTTCCTTGAAGAGGTCACCGGTCAGGTCAATGAGGCGCTCTCCGCTTTCCACAGTGATCCCTACCGGGCCATTTTCTATGAGGCGCTGCCGGAGGCCCTGCAAGCACTTCGCTTCGACCAGTCGCCCAAAGCCCAGGTTCGTGCATCAGTTGTGTACAATATGATCGTCGAGGGCATGCTCGCTGAGACCGGTTACCATGCGTACTTCCAAATGCTGGAACGCAACGATCTGATGCCCGGTTTGCGAGAAGGCATCCGGTTGCTCAAGCAGGATGAGTCGCGGCATATTGCGTACGGCATCTATCTGATCTCGCGGCTGGTGGTTGACGATGAAAACCTGTGGGCCTACGCTGCCGAGACGATGACAAACCACTCCATGCAGGCCATGGCGGTGGTGTCCGACATCTTTGCCCAATACGATCCTGTGCCCTTCGGCCTGCAAGAAAGCGAGTTTATGGGCTATGCCATGATGCAGTACCAGAAACGCTTTGCACGCATTGAGAAGGCGCAGGGTTCCGGTATGGACGAACTGCGTCGCCTGACGAGTAAGGTGATCGACGAAGACGACGCATAACGGAGGGTGGGCACGGACCGCGTGCCCACTTTTCACCCAGCCGGTGAGGCCGCCCGCTTGATCTGCTGTACGTAGGCGAGAATATCCTGTGCGTTCTGCCGTGATGATCCTGTTTCCGCACCGAGCATTTGTGCCAACTCATCCACGCGTAGGTCGGGTTCCAACGGGTAGACATGTGTAAGCGTGCGGTCGCCGTCGGTCTGCTTCTCGACTTTGAAGTGCGCATCAGCGAAACCCGCCAGCTGGGGCAAGTGCGTGACCACCAACACTTGATGCGCATCCGACAGCGACCAGAGCTTCTGGCCAACAATTGCCCCGATGCGCCCGCCGATGCCTGTGTCGATCTCATCGAAGATCAAAGTCGGTGTATCATCCGCGTTGGAAAGCACCGTCTTGAGCGCCAGCATGATACGGGATGTCTCACCACCGGATGCGATCTTGGCCATCGGCTTGAACGGTTCGCCTGGGTTGGGTGCCAGCATAAACTCGATGCGGTCGATGCCGGTCACATCAAAGGCCACCCGGTAGTCACCCACGGGCGCACCCTCCGGATCGTCCTGCTGCTCCACCGCTACACTGAAGCGCGCCCGGTCCATGCGCAGATCAGCCAGATGTTCCTCAACAAGGCGTGACAGTTCAGCACCTGCCTCAGCACGCCGCGCAGAAAGGGCTGCGCCGGCCTCACCGATCTCAACAAGCAGACGGGCCTCCTCAGCCTCCAATTCTGTGATGCGCTCGTCGCTGTTGCGGATCGTCTTCAATTCAGCTGCGGCATCCTGCGCGGCTTCGAGCAGGGCTTCCACAGAGGCTTCATCGTAGCGGCGCATCAGCGTCTTGATCAGGTCGATGCGTAATTCGACCTGCTGCAAGCGTACGGGATCAAACTCGATGTTATCCTGGTAGTCCGCGATCTGGCTGGCCAGTTCTTCGGCCTGAACAGATAGTTCCTCAGCCATATCAGCCATCGCCGTGGCTTCACCGTCTATCGCCGAAAGCTTGGCCAGCGCCCCCGCTGCATCTGCCAGCAGATCCAGGACGGACACACCTTCCTCAGAGGCGGCGACCAACGCTTGATAGGCATCACTCACCAATGCTGCGATCTGTTCGGCATTAGCCAGCAGCTTGCCCTCCTCTTGCAGGGTCTCAAGCTCGCCTTTCTTGAGGTCGGCTGCTGCGATCTCCTCAACTTTGAAGGACAGCATCTCCGCCCTTGCCTTGAGTGCTTCCTCGTTTTGGATCAGTTTGCGGCGCTCGACGCGCACCTTTTCGATCCGCCGCACCAGTTTGGCAAAGGCCGCACGGTCACCTTCCAGCGCAGCAAACCGGTCGATGAGTTCAAGGTGCGTTTCTGGCTTGAGCAGGGAGAGATAGTCCCCCTGCCCGTGTATATCGACCAGTGCCTCACCGAGTTCCTGAATCACAGCGTTGGTGGTGGTGGTACCGTTGACACGGGCAACACTGCGCCCGGCCCGCTTGATCTCGCGGCTGATAATCACCATATCTGGCGACTCTGCCTCGATCTCTTCGCGTTCAAGTACGCTGCGCACATGGTCCTCAAGCAGCGGGTTGGTGATTGTGAACACACCTTCCACCATGGCAGATTTCGCACCCGCCCGGACGAATGCTGTATCGGCACGTGCGCCCAGCAGCATGGAGACCGCATCCAGAATGATCGACTTTCCTGCGCCAGTTTCGCCCGTCAGCACGTTGAAGCCGGGCTCAAACTGGAGCGTGAGGTGATCGATGATTGCAAAGTCCTTGATCGTGATTTCGCTCAGCATAGCGCCCTCACTTTCTGCCTATGCGCAGCCGTCCTACCGCACCACTGACCGCCGCGAAAGAGAAAATCCCCCAACTGATGAGGCTGGGTGCACCCAATACCAGGCCAACAAGCGCACCCAGCCCGACTGCTCCACCCACGATGGCATAGTTGTACTTGCTGCGTCGTTTGTTGACCGCCCGGTGGGCCAGATCCGCAATACCACCGCCAACCGCTGTCCCGACGAAGAAGGCCAGGATCCATAAGAAGAAAAAGCCCAACGGGATCAGGCCGAGCAGGAACGTCGCCACGGCCATTAAGGGAGCTGCGATGGCAGTCTGGATGATCGGGTCGGTTGATTTCGCGTTGTAGTAGACCTTTTGCTGCCCCTGAATGCATTCCTTGCAGCGATACCCGACCGGGGTACGCACCGAACACTTGATGCACATGGGTCGTCCACAGCGATTGCAGCGTAGAGTTGCTTCTGCCTTCGGGTGGACCGGGCAGTAGGTTGTCATAGTTTCGACTTGTGTGGCTGTTTCTTGTTCTATCATTGCTACCAATCCACTGAATCACTTTGCTTGGGTTCAAGACGCTGGAGCAGGGCGTTGTAGAAGTAAGTCCGCTTGCCCAGCCTGACAAAATGGGCCTCGTGGTGGCTGGAGTGAACCTCCACCACATCGTCGGAGGCCAATTCAAACTCCACCTGTCCATCTACCGTCAAAAAGGCCCGTTGGTCCGTGCGTGTTTGGATCCGCACTGCCGCCCCCTCGGCCAGAATCACAGGGCGATCCAGCGTAAGGTGAGGCGCAATGGGCAGCACCAGGATGTTGCGCAGTTCCGGTTGTAGGATAGGGCCGCCGGCTGCCAGCGCGTAGGCGGTTGATCCGGTTGGTGTGCTGATGATGATGCCGTCTGCCACATACGTGGTGAAGCGCTCACCATCGATCTCAACGCGCAGACGGACCACCCGGGCCACAGCGCCACGGCTGATCACCACATCGTTGAGCGCCAGATAGCTGCCCAACTGCTCGCCCTGCCGGTATGCCATCGCGAGGAGCATCATGCGTTTTTCGATCCAGTACTCACCCGCCAGGATCCGGGAGAACGGCTCCTGCCAGTCATCGATGGACAGCTCGGAGAGAAACCCCAAACGGCCCATGTTGATGCCAATAATCGGCGTTTGTGACCCCGCCGCCATCCGGGCAACACGCAGCATGGAGCCATCGCCGCCAATAGTCACGATCAGATCAGACTCAGTGATACGCCGGACCAGATCATTGTCTTCACGCGAGTCGGCTGCCCACGCAGCAACAGCATGGGTATCCAACCATGTACGTATATCAGACGCGATGTCCTGTGATGCGTCTTTCTTTGGATGGTAAAGAACGCCCACTCGCTTCATACGCTGCCCTGTCAATCCTGAAAGCCGCCACAATTATACCTGAAAGATGGTCAGCGGCTCCATGCCACAATGATAGCACAGGCGTTCTAAGACGCCACTTTTTTCGACAGGCGACTCGATGACCTGCTATACTGCTCACCCATGAAAAAGATACTTGCCATCACTGCCCTGCTGCTGCTGATCGGCTGCAACGGTACCACACCAGAGCCGACCGACCAGCCCGTAGTCGAGCCCACATCAGTGACACCCGCGCCTACCCCAACCGAGACCGCAGTCGCCACTGAGCCACAGCCCGCACCCGAGCCCACCGAGGCTCCACCCACACCCTTGCCAGCCGTTACGCCATGGCCATTGGCTGCCGATCTGTACTACCTGAACGATGTTGGCCAGATCTGGCGGCAGTCTTATCTGGGTGACGAGAGTGCGGTCGCGCGGATCACACCGCTTGACACATTTGTGAGCGATTTCCATGTGGCGCCCGGTGGTGATTGGGTGGCATATCGCAGTGAAGGCACCGTAATCCTGACGTCCGTTGATGGGCGTGCCGGGCAGGTCATCGCGCAGGACACGGGCGAACCACCGGGCAGCGGTCAGACTCTCGTCTGGTCACCAGATGGCAGCCGGGTGGCGTACACAACCAATGCCGGTTTCCAGATGTATGATTTCGGGGCGGGCGGTGGATTCACGCCCATCGTATTCGATGCAGCAGAAGAGCCATTGGTCGACCTGCAGTGGTCAGTCGACTCGCGGTGGCTGCTCGTCACGCGGGTTGACGGGCGTTCGGCGCTCTACACGGCGGATCCGGGTCTGGGCTTGTGGGCAGAGCTTGATCAGCTCAACGGGGCGGTATGGCTGCCGGACGGGCGGATCGCCTTTGCACCCCAAGGGGGTGGGCTGGCCCTCCTCGATCCGGGCGATCTCGGATCGCGTATCTTCCTCGTCCCTCCTCAGCGGACCATCAGCCTGCCGACTCTGGCTCGGGATGGGCAGCTCCGCTTTTTTGTCCATGAAGGCGGACTTGAGACGCCGGGATTCTTACACATGGCCAATCCCTCCGATTTAAGCTTCAGTCCGGAAAGCGCCTTCCCTGTGGAGCCTATGGGCTGGGCCTGGAATCCGACCGGAGACCGGCTTGTACGCATCGGCGACGACACCACCATCCAACTGCTCAATCCGCTGAACGGTGCCCCGGCGTCCTTCACAGGTTCAGGCACCCCGCTGAGTTTGCGTTGGAGCGATCCACCCCTTGAGGCTGTCACAGGAGCCGATCTGCCCACGGATCTTTTCTTCCTTGCCGGACAGGCAGGCATCGATCAGGTTTGGCGCCTGCCTGCAGATGGTGGTGCGGCTGAACCCCTTACCAATGCCAACAGCGATGTGATCGATTACACGGTTTCGCGTGAGGGCACACAGATTCTCTACAGTAGTGATGGAGTCCTCTACAGGCAGCCGGTTGGGGTCGGTTCACCAGAAGACCTCATCACCCTGACAGAGGAGACAGCCGCAGCATCACCCAGTTGGAGCCCCGACGGCAGCCGTTTCGCCTACAGTGACGGCGGCATCTGGCTCTACGACCTGGAGACCGGGCAGCCGCGCCGTCTGCTGTTCGACCGGACCGAGATTATCACCGGCTCTGAGCGGCAGGTGGAGCGCTATCTCAGGCCGAGCTGGTCGCCGGATGGACGCTGGCTGCTGATCCAGGTGGCCTTTTTCGAAGGCTATGACCTGGCCCTGCTTGGTGTCCCCGAGCCCGGCCAGTTCACGCAGCCTATTCCACTGAATGCGTTTAACGCGTCAGCCATATGGCTGGATGATGGCAGGCTGGTCGTCTTTGGGCAGGGTGGGGTAGGCGGCGATCCGGAGGTGGCAGTCATCACTCCGCCTGAGACGTTTTCCGGGACCGCAGAGCGAAATCAGCTGGCAGCACTGCCCGTTCTGGATGCCACCCAACGGAACGATGGCCTGCTGGCTCTTCTGCGGCTGCCTGCGCCCTTCGGCATCGGCCCCACGAGCGTTCGCCTGTTCACCACACCTGTTGATGGCAGCAGCCTGCCGGAAGCCCAAACCCGAGCATACGTGATCAACCGGCCGAATCTCGCGCCGGATGCCAGCACAGCTGCCGGGTTGGCAAACATTCGCTTCAACAGCGAAGGGCAGCGATCCGGTCAGATCGAAATACTCGACCTTGACACAGGTGAGGCCGTGCTCATTGCTGATATCTTTGATGCGCGCGATCTCAGTTGGTTAGGGGAACCTTAGGCGCCTTGCCAACGTCCTGAGAGCAGACAAGCTCGACAGGAGGAAAAACGCCATGGCTGAACTGCCCCCTAACGAACGCCCACCGCAGCAAGAGAACATCCCTTTACAGACCTTCTTGTGGGCAGCTGCGGGATTCATCATTCTCGCAGCCATCGCGGCTGGCGCTGTGATCGGCTTTGCGGGAGGAACTATCGTCAGCCTGAGGGTAACCGCTACACCTACAGTCACTGCCTTGCGCACACCGACGATAACGCCTTCCTCAACCCCCTGGCCTACCCCGGTGCCGCAGCAGCAGGGAGGCCAGAACAGCATCGAGGAGGCCAGGCTTGGCGTCTATTACCGCACGATCGCCACCCCTGACGATCAGGAGCGCTTCCAGCAGGAGGGGGGCGCGATGATCGTGCGTGTGATCAGTGGTGGCCCCGCCGATGATGCCCGGCTCGGATCGGGGGATATCATCGGGCAGGTAGGGGCCACACCACTCACCGGCGATGTGACCCTATCCAGCGCACTGTCCCGGTTCAGTGCGGGGCAGTCCATCAGCCTGCGGGTGATCATCGCCGGTGAGGAGAACATCGTCGAGGTCATCCTAGGGCGCTGAGCCACCCATGATGCGGCGGTCTTCCTCACGTGCAACCCGCTTGCCCTCTTCGACATTCACGCCAAGCAGCAGCACGATGCCGATGAGGAAAAAGAGGATCAGACTGAGGACGCCCCAACGACTGTTGCCCAGCAGGAAGCCCGCCGCAGCGAAAACCAGCGGCCCAAACAGTGACGCGAACTTCTCCATGATGCTGAACAGGCCGAAGAACTCGCCGCTCTTGGAAGCGGGGGACATCGCCGCATACAGGCTGCGGCTGAGCGCCTGACTGCCGCCCTGCACCATGGCAATCATCCAGGCGATGAACCAGAACTCAATCGTTGAGTCGAGGAAGAAGCCCCACACCGCGACCACTGCATACACGGTCAGTGCGAGGATGATCCCGTTTTTGGTGTCGATGCGCTCCACCAACCGCCCGAACAGGGGCCGCCCCAACACAAAGGCCAGCAGCAGACTGAAAAGGTTCACACCGATGAGAACACCCAACAGCGGCAGGATCACGCCGAAGCCTTCGGCGCGAGCCGGGGGCAGTACCGTCACCTCGCTCACTGAGATCAGGGTACCGCTGGCTGCCGGATCGGCCTCACCCGTATTCACAATCTCTAGCCTGTGGGCACCGGGCTCTTCCGCGCTGAGTGTCACCGACTCGTTGTAACGAAGCGTATCGCTGTACGCGTTGATCTCGTCCACCACTTCGCCGTCAATACGCAGCTCCCAGATCCCATGGCCAGGCCCTGTCGAGTGAACAACGATGACCTCCTGACCGTTGAATGGCACCACGAGTGCCGCTTCTGCTTGTTCGGTCTGATAGTAGCTGGCATCTAACGGCTCCCCACCGAACGGATCGTTGAGAAAGCCCAACAGCCCCGCCGGACGGAGTTCCTCGCCGGGGATCAGTTCGGCATCCCAGGTGCCATCCAACACGATGAGTGCCTCTTCCCCAAGCAGATAGTTCCCTTCGCCCAGCTCTGTCGCTGTCGATTCATAGGGGGGCGGGGCTGCACCGCTCAGATCAACGGGCAGCAAAAAGCGGCCGCTGATCGCGACGATGGGCAGCAGGATCAAATTGAATACGATGAAAGCCAGGAAAATAGGGCGCCGCTGCTCCTGTGCATTGGCGATCCGCCCGAACACCAGACTGAATGGTACCCCGACAAACTGTACGAGCAGCAGCGCAAGGATTGTGTCGATCAGGCCGAAGCCAAGCTCCGTCGCGTAGATGGCCGCCACACCGATAATGGTGCCGATGCCATCGTTGTAGATGAGGAAGGCGATCAAATAGCGGAACAGTTCCCGGTAGCGGCTCAGATCGCGCAGTGTTTCGCCCAACCGAGCGAAACCCGCACTGACGACCGTTTCTCCCGGTTCAAGGGTTTCGGTGGCGGCGGGTGGCTCAGGCACCGGATCCGTGATGGGGGTGCGCAGAAAGAGCGGAATGGTAAATATCAGCCACCAGACGGCCACACTCAGGAAGGATAGCCGCTCCCCGGCAAATTCGAACCATTCCGGCAGCAGCTGGATCATGGCCACGTTGATCGCCAGCAGGACACCACCACCCAGGTATCCGATGGCGAAACCCAGGGCCGAAACGCGATCCTGATCCTCTTCACGGGCGACGTGGGGCAGCAGGGCATCGTAGAACGTGATCGAGCCGTTGAACCCGATCCGGCCGATGATCGCGAAGGCCGACGCCATGATCCAGTCACCCGTGCCGACCAGCACCAACATCGCGGTGCCAATAATTCCAATCCCGGCGAAGATGGACAGGAAGAGTTTCTTGCCGCGCATGATATCCGAGATGGTGCCCAGGATCGGTGACAGCACCGCGACAATCAACAGGGAAACACTCAGGCCCAGGCTCCAGTAGGCTGTTGCTGTCGCCGAACTCGGCAGCGTCGCCCCCGCCACACTGCTGAAGTACACCGGCAGCACGGCCGCCAGGATAGTCGTAGCAAAGGCCGAATTGGCCCAATCGTATAGAGTCCATGCACGGATACGTCGTTTGTACGTTCGCTCGTCAATGCTTTGAAAATGGGCTGAAGCAGTGGTCATGGTGAGGCCTCCTTTGGTCCGGCCCTATTATGGATGCAGGCCGTGGAATACAAAAACCGTGACAATTTTCCTAACACGCTGGCCCGTGGTAACGTTGCGCCTGATGCGTGTTCTGATGCTCTCGACTTACGATCGGCTGGGTGGTGCGGCTATCGCGGCACGACGGCTGCATGACGGCCTGCGTGCGGCCGGGGTTGACTCCCTGATGCTGGTCCACGAAAAAACCGATCCCGATGCGAGCGTTATCTCCGCATACAGCAGACTCAACACAGTGGAGCGGTTCCGGTTGTCACAGTCGATACGCAGACATGGTGCGGCACTGGGCAGGTATCCGGAGCGCACCACAGCGGATTGGAGTATCAACCGCTGGGAGAACGGTCTGCGGACCGCTATTGAGAGTTTGCAGCCTGATATCCTGCATCTGCATTGGGTTGGCAATGGCTATATGCCGCTCCAAACTCTCAGCAGGATAAGGGTGCCTGTGGTCTGGACGCTGCATGATATGT
This sequence comes from Chloroflexota bacterium, assembly GCA_010092885.1. Classification (GTDB taxonomy): domain Bacteria; phylum Chloroflexota; class Anaerolineae; order Aggregatilineales; family UBA3940; genus TC-195. The sequence continues at coordinate 25,223 of JAADYX010000017.1, forward strand.
GGGCCTTCACCGGAGGATGCCACTATACGGATGGGTGCGAACAGTACACCGACTCGTGTGGATGCTGTCCGCAGTTGGCATCGGATACCGTGCGCGATCTGAGCCGCAGCGGCTGGATGCTGAGGCAGCGCCATCTGCCAGTTGAACGGCTGACCGTTGCCTCCCCAAGCCGGTGGCTTGCGGACTGCGCACGCAAGAGCAGCCTGCTTGCCAAAGCCGTCATTGACGTTATTCCCAACGGCCTGAGCCTTGACCGGTTCCGTCCTTTTGACAGGTCACTGGCCCGCAGCGTATTTGGTTTGCCCCACGATACACCGCTCATCCTATTCGGCGCAGTCAACAGCACATCCACGCCCCGTAAAGGCTATGTATACCTAAAGCAAATGCTGCTTGATCTGCCGGCTGGCGTGCACACTGTGGTGTTTGGCACGTTTGACGGTCTGGACCTTCCAAGTTCCACAACATCTGTTGGTGTATTGCGCGACGAGCACACAATGGCCCTGCTCTATGCCGCTGCCGATGTTTTTGTGGCACCCTCCACGCAGGACAATTTACCCAACACCGTCATGGAAGCGCTGGCCTGCGGCACACCTGTCGTCGCTTTCCGGATTGGTGGTATGCCGGATTTGATCACCCACGGCCAAACAGGGTATCTGGCCCAACCGTTCGATACGACCGATCTCGCGGCGGGCGTGACGGCCTGTCTGGAAAATCCATCATGGGGGCAAGCCGGTCGCCGCGATGCCGAAGCGCGATATGGCATCGATCATGCGGCTCGTCGTTATTTGGAACTGTATAGATCGCTGCTGCCATGACCCACCCCCCCAGTATCAGCCTGGTGACACCGTCCTACAATCAAGGGGTCTATCTTGAGGAGACGATCCGTTCCGTGGTGGAGCAGGGCTATCCGGACTTGGAATACATCGTCATGGATGGCGGTTCAACCGACAACTCGCCAGCGATTATCAAGCGGCACGCTGACAGCATCGCCTACTGGGTCAGTGAACCAGACAACGGACAGGCCGACGCGATCAACCGGGGCTTGGAGCGATCAACGGGTGAGGTGATGGGCTGGCTGAACAGCGATGATCGCCTGATGCCAGGCGCACTCTCCCTTGTGGGCCTTATCTTCGCAGCCTATCCGAGCGTGATGTGGATCACAGGGCGAAGCGCCATCATGGATGCACACGGGCGATTGGCGGCTATCGGGCCCCGCCGCGGCTTTTTCCGTCGCGCCATCCGGAATGGACGCTACCACAATCGTGGCTTTGGCTTCATCCAGCAGGAAGGCACATTCTGGCGGCGTGCTCTTTGGGAAAAGGCAGGCGGGCTTGACCCGAAACGGTACTACACCGCAGATTTTGAACTTTGGCAGCGCTTTGCCGCCCATGCCGATCTGGTGATGGTCCAGTCCATCCTGGCGATGTTCCGGCAGCATGACCAACAGAAGTCCGCTGACCAGTCAGGCTACTATGCTGAGATCGGTGTTTCCGGCCCGGCAGTTTCCCAACGCATGCGACGGTGGGTACTACATCCGATTGCAGCACGCTTCGCACCGCAGATCGTTTACGAAAGTGGCCGATGGCAGTTCAAGCCAGGCCGGTATTTTCGTCCAGGGTTGGGATGATACGGTATAGTCGCTGGTCGTGAGGGAGGGCTATGTCTAGCTATGTGATCACCACGCAGAACATAACCAACAGTCGGCGCATCCGCCGCTTTCTGAGTCTGCTTTTCACCTTGGCCAGCCGCGACATCCGATCACGCTACCGGCGATCAGTACTCGGGCCAATCTGGAGTATCCTGCAGCCGCTTATCCTGATGGTAGTGTTCACGCTGCTGCGCAGCCTGACCGGTCTGCGTGAAGGTGGTGTGACAACCGACCTCATGTTGACCTATACGGTATTGGTACCGTGGCAGTTCTTCAGCAACAGCATCAATCGGGCCGGGCCAAGCGTCATCGGGAACGGGTCCATCATGCGGAAGATTCGCGTTCCGCGTGAGATGTTCCCTGTGGTTGGCGTCATGACGGCGGGCTTCGATTTTGCCATGTCAGCCCTTGTTCTCACCGGCATGGTGATCGCGCTGGGCGAACCGGTCAACCTCCTGGCATTGCTATGGCTGCCGGTGTTGATGATTATGTTGACGCTGCTTGCGCTGGGGGTCGGCATGATCATCGCTTCCTTTGGCGTATACCGGCGCGACTTCATCCTGGCGAGCGGTTTTTTCACCCAGATCTGGCTGTATGCCAGCCCGATCATCTATACGCTTGAAGAAGCCCAAGGGCAGCTTTCCGAGACGTGGCAAACCGTTTACCTTCTCAACCCGACCGTTGGCATCCTTGAAGGGTTTCGCAGTGTGCTTGCTGATGGCACTGCGCCGGATTTGGATCTGTTAGCGACATCCGTACCGGCAACACTTATCTTCTTCTTGCTCGGGTGGGGGATCTACCGATACATGTCACAGTATTTTGCGGATGTGCTATGAGCAGCAGCGCGATAGAAGTCAACAACGTGTGGAAGCGCTACGGTCTGCCCATCCCTGAGGGACTGCGCAAACCATTGAACCGTTTGTCTGGCAAGATCGCCATGCCGGATCAATGGGCTCTACAGGATGTCTCCTTCAAGGTGGAACGCGGCGACGCACTCGGCATCATAGGGCGTAATGGGGCCGGTAAAAGCACCATGCTGAAGGTACTCGCCGGCGTGACCCCGGCCACCCGCGGCACGGTTCGGATGCATGGCACAATCTTCCCTATGATCGAGCTGAATGCCGGCATCAACCCGGAGCTCACCGGGCGTGAGAACATCTACCTGCTAGGCACCATCATGGGTTTTACGACGCAGGAGATCAGCGACCGGTATGATGTCATCGCCGACTTCACCGAGCTGGAAGAATGGCTTGAAAAGCCGGTCTGGCAGTATTCAAGCGGCATGAAAGCACGTCTCGGCTTTGGTGTCGCGATGAACATTGACGCCCAAATCCTGCTGATTGATGAAGTGTTGGCTGTAGGCGACCTACCGTTTAAGAAGAAATGCTACAACCGGTTGGAAGCACTGACCAACGAAGGAGCAGCTGTTGTCTTTGTATCGCACAACATCCGGCAGGTGGAACGTTTATGCGACCACGTGATCTACCTGAAAAAGGGGGAGATCATTCTGGCTGGCGATTCACAGACTGTCTGCCAGGAATACAACATCCGGGCTGTGCGCGAGTATCAAGAAACGATCTCAGAAGAACTGAGTGATGGGGCGGTCATCCGGTCCAGTGGTGAGATGGAACTGGTTCGTGTCGAAACGCTTGATCTGACAGGTCGGGTTACGGAAACATTCAACCCTGGCGATCCATTCAAGATCCGCATCTGCTACGACGCGCACGAGCGCATAGAAAACCCCATTATTGGGGCGAACATCATGACCAGCGAGATGATCAAGCTGACGAACTTTCAGATCGTCCCCTCTATGGTTGAACAGCCATTTTATGCTCTAGAGGGCGAAGGGGTCATCGAGTTCACAATTCCACACATGCCGTTCAACCCGGATTGCTACACTGTTGGGGTCACTATCCGCAGTGAGAACGGACGGCGCATTATCAGTGGGCAGAGCCTGGCCACCTTCTGTGTTGAATATGATCCGGATTACGCTACGCGGTTAGGTCTTGTGCATCTTGACTTCTCATGGGATCTGAACCCTTGAGCGACAGGTATCTGTTTGTATTGCATCATCCGCGTTCAGGCTCCACGCTGCTGCAGGTGATGCTGACCAGCCATCCGTCAATCAGCGTGGCACCGGAGTCACGTGCTTTCGTAAAGCTGATACGACACCTTCCTGTCACCCGGCCACTCGAGGCCAGTGAGGTTGCAAGAGCACAGCGCTTTATAACCGAAGACACCAAGCTAAATGCCTGGAATATTGATCTTGGGGACTATTTTTCGCGTGTGGCAGAGTACCAGCCCGGGATCACGGTACGGGAGATGCTGCATGATATGTTGGCTGTTTATCGTCGTGCTGTTTCGCCGGGGGCCACTATTATCGGCATCAAGCGCGAGCCACTCATCGAACTAACCGATGAGTTGAGCACATTGTTTCCAGGCTGCCAGTTCATCTACACGTACCGAGATCCACGTGCCGCCTCAGCTTCTGCTCTAAAGCACCTCGAGAAGGTGCATAGTCTGGAAGAAGCCAGCCTAAAGTGGTGGTGGTGGATGCGAAGGGGATCGAAACATCGAAGAACCTATCAGGGCAGATGGTTCGACGTGTGCTACGAAGAACTGGTCACTACACCAGAAAAGGTAGCCCGCGCGATATGCGCCTACCTTGGAGTTGATTATTCTGACACTATGCTGAGACACCATGAATTCAACGCGAATTTTGAACTGGTTGCCTCCGGATATGAAGATATGCACACTCATACGATGCAGCCGATCAGCGCGACACATATAGACAAATGGCGGCAAGAACTCTCGCACGAGGACATTGCCACCGTGGAGGCAATAGCAGGACCTCAAATGCGCCAGCGCGGCTATATGCCCGAGGGCTCCATTTCGTTTGCCAAACACCTCAAGGCCGCTTGGATGCGCTACAAGTATCGCAGGTCCTGGCAGACTCGGAATTTTAGGACTGCCAATGCGTGACGACACCCTCATCGTCCTCAGACAAAGCGGTGAACGCACACGCTTTGCCTCACGCGAGTCGGCTTTGATGCAGGTTCCTGAAGCGCAGGTCGTTACCGTCAGTGAAGCGCCCTTTACCCGGACATTGCGCCGGGCATATGAAGTCGGTCTGGAGCGTGGTTTCCGCTGGACTCTCTGCCTCGACGCTGATGTCATCCTGAGGCCGGGCGGTTTGGATACGCTTGTTCAGGCTGCTGAACAGTACGATGATACGCTGTTCGTCCTGCAGGGTTTGTGTTGGGATAAGTTCTTCGGGGGGCCTAAATCCACCCCGCCGTATCTTTATCGCACCAAACATCTGGAAGTCGCTATACCGCTGATCCCGGGTGACGATGAGGTTAAACGCCCTGAGTCCAATACCAACGGACAGATGGCCGCCAAAGGATACCTGCGCGAACAGATTGATGCTGTGATCGGCCTGCATGGCCACGAACAGTTTTATAGGGACGTATTCCGGGTCTGTTTTTCACACGCGATCAAGCATTCGCGGTACATGGCCGCCCTCCAACCGATGTGGAAACGCAATGCTCGGGAAGATCCCGATTTTCTGATCGCGCTGTGGGGGGCGCAGACCGGCGACCTGTTCAAGACCGGCGTGGCTCTGGATAGACGCACGTTCGCCCAACTACATGAGGTGCTGCCCATGTTCGGTATGGCAGAGAAAGAAGACGGGCCGTTTCCTTTTGATGTTGAAGCCGTGGGTGAGATGCTCGACAAGCACACACCACCCCCCGAATACTACGAATTTCTGCAGATCCTCGACAATGTTGGGCAGCCGCCTGGTGTGTTGCACCATGTCGGCTCTTTTGTTCAAAAGCTCGGTAACCGCATTCAAGGTCTGGCGAAGTAGTGTTTTCTCCGATTGTCTTTTGCGTGGGGCTGCAGCGTTCCGGCACAACAGCGCTGTCGCGGTTTTTGGAAGAACATCCCCAAATCCAACAACCACCCAATCGGGGTGACAAGCGCGAGTGCAACCAGCCGTGCTGGGGTCCCCTCAATGCTGTCGTTCAGCGCAAAGGTGTACACATCGTTGAACCGGACGATCTTTCTTTGGTTCAGATGGTATCGCTTAAGCTGCGCATCTATCGCGAGCTGCGTCCGGGCCGCACCTTTTTCATCAAGACACCCAAAAACTGCGTCCGCATTCGGATGTTGAAACACATCTTTCCCAGCTCACGTATTGTCTTCATCAAACGCGACCCCCGATCCATCCTCCGTTCATGGTGGGCCAGCAAGGGCTATCATCACCTCACCTCAGGCTATTACCAGCATCCGTATTATCGCAAGCAGTCCGACGGTCTGTACTACTGGCAACCACCCCCACTCCAAGATGCTGACGTGAGCGGCTGGTCCTACCCTCGGATCCAGAAAAGACTGCGCTCGATCACAGGTGACACGCGGTGGTGGGACACAGCCGAAGCCTTTGAGTATCGGATGTACCAGTTGGATGGGGCATTGGCCTATCATCTGGATCATCGAGCAGAGATTCCAGTGGACGACTACCTGGAGCTTAGCTACGATGACCTCTGTGAACGCCCAGAAGGTGAATTGGAGAAACTCTATGAGTTTATGGGAGTCACCAAGCTGAACATTGAACACGCTGAGACATTCTTCTCCTCACAGGATTACAAATTCACCTTGATAGATGAGCGCTACCAACAACAGGCGGAAGACTTCCTCAAGCCTGTCGGGGAGAGGATGGGCTATTCATGGTGACCTGGTTGACAGCGCTAAAACAAAGCATCCCGGCATGGCTGCAAACATTGTATGATCGGCCCGGCTTTATCAGGTTCAGTCGGGAAGGAAACATCATTGAGCCGACAGAACGCACAGGCCTGGGAGCAAGCGCACTCGCCCTCAAAGTAGCCTACCAGATCGATTGGTGGCCCCAGCTGGACCAAGCCACGCGCACCGGCTGGTGTGGTCACCTGCGCGGCTTTCAACGCAGGAGAACAGGGTTTTTCGAAGGTCAGGCTGTGCTGCGAACGGCGGACCGCAATGCCGGACTGTTCAAAAAGAACATCGGCGTGCGCCTGGCAGAGACCCGACAGGCGGTTAGCGCCCTGCTGGGCGTTGGAGAGCGACCGGAGCATCCCGTCAGCAAGGTACCGGCTCCGGGTGCGGCGCTGCAACGCACGCTTGAGTCGTATAACTGGCACAAGCTGCCTTGGCACGCAGGGAGCCAAACCAGCCACCATGTGTACTTCCACCGGCTAAATGGCAATGAAGAAGCCGTCCAACAAATCCTCAGCTTTCTGGATGATCTGCAGGATCCAAATACCGGATCGTGGCATCGCGGTGATCCTTCACCTACTCAGAAAGTCAATGCAGCCATGAAGATCCTGACCGCTTATGCGTTGTTGGAACACCCCTTCCGCTATCCGGAGAAGCTGATCGACCTGGCACTCAGCCACACCGATCACAGCCGGCATGCCTGCAACAGCATAGACACTCTGTACGTCATGCATCAAGCTTCGGCCTATACCGATCATCGCAGCGATGCGATCGCCCTCCACGCTGAACAGTTCCTTGAGAGCGTGAAGGCCCATCGCAAGCCCGACGGAGCATTTTCATACTACCCGGACCGGGCGAACGACCGCTATTATGGTGCCGATGTCTCTCAAGGATTGGTCGAGAGTGATATTCATGGCACCCATCTGCTGGTTTGGGCCGTTACCCTCAGCGCGCGTGTACTTGGCTTTGCCGACGAACTCGGCTGGCGCATACCTGTGACCTGACCCATGCGCATTGGGTGGTTCACGAACAACCGTTCTCGGGACTATAATCGCGTATCCGCTTCCATCTGGATTCGCTGCTACCAGCTGCTCGACTATCTGGAACAGTTGGGGATCCACAGTGTGCTGGATGATCCCGAAGCCGAAATCGATATTGCGGTATTCGTGCGCTGGCAGGATGATGATGCATTGAGCCTCGCCCGGCGGCTGCGCGGTCGGGGGGTCAAGATCGTCTATGATTTGGTTGTGAACTACTTCGACGAGACAGACCATGCGGACTTCACCGAACGCGAGACAAACCCGGTCGAGCGGTACCACGTGGAGGAGGCTCTGCACATGGCGGCAGCTGCCGACGCGATAACATGTGCCTCGCCGTTTATAGCCGCCCGTGCATCGCAGGTGCACCCGCATGCCGTCGCCATCAGCGACTCGATAGACACACGTCACTTCAACCGCCGCAAAATGCCCTGGAGCTTTTTCAGGCCGCGGCTGCGCGCCATTTGGAGCGGGTCGGAAGCCAAAGTCTACGAGATGGCTCCTATCCTCGATGTGCTGCGCCGTCATCAATTGGGCCTCACGCTGGTCACACAAACTGACAGGCATGGTACGCCGCCCCCCCTCAAGGATGCACGCGGACAAGCCTATCCGTATCGTTTCCGACCCTGGCGCTATGAAACCTTTCCCCGTACAATCCTGCGCGGGGAGGTCTGTGTGGTCCACCGCGAGTTGGATAATCCCTACAACAAAGGGCACAGTCTGTTTAAGATAGGCGTCTTTATGGCACAGGGCATTCCCGTGATCGCGTCGCCTGTACCCTCCTACCGGCAGGTGCTTGGGGATCCGGGGGCGGGCATGCTCTGCGAAACACTCGATGATTGGGACGACGCGCTGAGCCTGATCACTGGTAACCGCCGGATTTTGCAGCAGTGGTCTGCTGAAGCACGGCGACGCATAGAGCCGTTTACAACGGCGCGGATTGTCGAGCAGTATACGGCGCTTTTCAACACGTTGAAGGGGTAATGGAATGCGGATCACGCTGTTTTTCACACGGGGCATGTCGTTCAAGGCCTGGGTGCAAACCGGCATGGTCACGCGTGAAGTTGCGCTCTACCGTCGCCTGCTTGAACATGGTATTGATGTGGATTTTGTGACCTATGGCAACCGGGAAGATGTGCAGCTTGCCGCTGAGTACGCACCCGGTGTCCGTGTCTTATGTAATCGCTGGCGGCTGCCGGACAGACTGTATCAACGCTATATCCACTATCTTCACGCACCTGCCTTCTGGCAGACGGATCTCATCAAAACCAACCAGATAATTGGAGGGCGTGAGGCACTGCAAACCGCACACCGCTGGCGAAAACCGGTCATCGCGCGTTGTGGCTACATGCATTCCGACTTCGTAGCACGCAAACGAGGGGCGCAATCCGAGCGTGTGGCCCGCGCGAAACGGATCGAGGAGCACGTCTTCAGCACGGCAGATGCTGCTGTGGTGACAACACCGGCCATGGCCGCCGACATTCGGGCCCGCATCCCAAATACGCCGGTTTATGTGATACCAAATTATGTCGAAACAGAGCGGTTCAAACCGCTGTCGGGCATCGAGCAAACGCATGATATCGTTTTTGTGGGGCGTCTGGACCCGCAGAAGAATGTCGTTGCGCTGCTGGAGGCGATAGAACAAACAGGAGTGACAGCACGCATTATAGGGGATGGCTCCCTGGCTGCTGACCTGAAGGCGCGGTTCGGCGACGTCAACGGTCGTGTTGTGTGGTGCGGGCAGGTCCCTAATGAACAACTCCCGCGTATGATGCAGGAAGCACGGCTGGTATTGCTCCCCTCTCGCTATGAGGGGCACCCCAAAGTGCTGATCGAAGGCATGGCTGCGGGTATGCCAGTCATCGGCGGAGACTCGCGTGGTATCCGCGAGATTATCACCCACGGGGAGAACGGCTGGCTGACCGCTGTTGACTCCGCGAGCATAGCCGGAGCCATCACAACACTTCTCGCCGATGCTGCCCTCAGACAACGGCTCGGCGAAAATGCGCGCAGCTTTGTGCTCCAACATTATGCACTGGATCGCATTGTTCAACAGGAGATCGACGTATATAGGGCCGTGCTGTCATGACTACCCGTGTCAGTGTCCTGATGAGCGTTCACAATAATGGGCCTTATCTGCGCAAAGCAGTGGAGAGCATTCTCAACCAGACACTGCGCGACTTCGAGTTCATCATCATCGATGATGGCTCGACAGACGAAACCCCCCACATCCTGGATTCCTATGATGACCCTCGTATAATCCGCCTGCACAACGAGACTCCGCAGCGGCTGGCAGCGGCACTCAATCAGGGGTTGAAGGTAGCCCGTAGTCCCTACATCGCGCGGATGGATGGCGATGATATCGCCCTGCCGGAACGGCTGGAAAAACAGGCTGCCTTCCTCGATGCTCACCCCGACCATGGCGTTGTAGGCACACAGGCCCGCATCATTGACCTTCAGGACCGTGACCAGGGTCCATTTCTGGATTACCCTAGGCCGTCCAGTCTGGTAGCCTGGCATATCCTCACCGGGAACCCACTGATCCACCCGAGCACCTTTATGCGTACTGATGTGCTCCGGTCGGTGGGCGGATACGATCCAGCTTACCCGGTGGCACAAGATCAGGCCTTGTGGACGCGCCTGTTATTTGTCACCCGTCTGGCCAATTTGCCGGATACGCTGCTTTTGTACCGGCGCCACCCGGACGCGGCTTCACAGGTCCACAATCACCATCAGCGGGATATCCTTTACACGGTGCGCACGCGCGCAGCCAGCCGGCTTCTGGGGCGCGACGTCGATCCCCAAGCGCTTCGGCGCATTCGGGTGTCCTCCGCACGGGGTGTCGAACGGTTTACACGCGCAGACGCAGAGGCCAGCATCGATCTCCTCCTGCATCTGTTTGAGGCCATGGATCCATTCTTCCTTTCAGATGAGAAAAGTATCGTTCGGCAGGAGATGATCAGCCAGATCGCCCGTCTCAGCTGGCGTGTACCGCCCGGCTTGCTCAACCCTGAGCAGGCACGCCGCACTTACTGGCAGCAGATCGCTCCGGCTTGGCTGCGGCAGATCAGGCACTGGAAGGATCGCCGCCATGCCACGCGTTAGCTTGCTGATGGCCACGGTCGACAACGGGGCCCTGATGGCGCGCTCTGTGGACAGCCTGTTGGCCCAAACCTACTCTGATTTTGAACTCATCTTTATCGGGAGCAATCCGCCTGCCGGGTCATCTATCCGGTTGAACACGGTAGAGACAGGCACATTCCGCGAGGGGCTTGCTGCTGCTACCGGTGAGGTGGTTGGATGGGTGCGAGCCGGTGATGCCTTCTCTCCCAACCGCCTGAGCCTACAGCTCGCGGCCATGGACGCCAACCCCCAGATTGGGGTCGTAGGAACGTTCACAAACCTGTTGGATGCCTCTGGCCGGACCGCTGACATACTGAGGACTGAGACCCATCACAATCTGATCGCATGGTCCCTCCCTTTTGTCGCGGAGCCGTTAGTTTCCGTCACAACAGCGCTCATGCAGCGCGCACTCGTAGAACAGCTCAACGGCACCGAGTTAGATGACGCCCAACTAGGCTGGCATCTGCTGCCACAGACACAGTTTATGGTTCTACCAGAAGCGCTCTGTTCAAGTCGGGGTGGTCACCTGGGAGCCGATGCAAATGCCCGGCTGGCTGTGCTCGAAGCCCTTCTGGATCAGCCTCTTGATCAAGAAGGGCGGTGGTTGGTCCAAACTGGTGAAGTCTCGCCCGGGTTGAAGGTACAGCAGGCAGAATTGGTCACTGGCCTCATTCTTGCTACATTTGAAGCTATGGATGCGCAAGGATTTTTCATCGACGAGAACCGGGGCATGCTGCGGGCCGCACTGATCGAACGGTTGGTGCAGGCCGCCCAGAACACAACTGTCTATGATCAGCTCATTGCGGATGGCGATAACAGGCTGCTGGCTCTGCGCTTCTGGCAGCGACGGCTGCCCGATCCGTGGTGGCGACTGCCTTTTTGGTTGCTCCATCCTATGTATGCCATGCGGAGACACTAAGCTGTGCGTATTCTATTCTTCACTGACAAGCTGACTCGTGGCGGCGCCGAAAAGCAAATCGCGCAGCTTGCCCAGCCTCTACACGCAGCCGGACACACGATCTGCGTGATGACCATTCGACCCGAGGGATACTGGGCAGACTGGCTTAAACTGCAGGGCATCCGCGTGGAACAACAGGATCTGGTGCTCTGGCACGAAGGGCGTGCTCGCTCCCTGCTGAAGATCGCACGGTTGGCCCTGGCTTTCCGCCGGTTCCGTCCCGATGTGGTGATCAGCAACAAGTACCATAACTCGATCTGGGCGATGCTGGCCGGCAGGCTGGCAGGCGTTCGGCTGCGGATCGCGTACCGGGTGGCCCTCTCATATGAGCAGCAGAATCTCCCTGCTCGACTGCGCCGGTTTTCCTACGATGCAACATCAGCCTTTGTCGGAAACAGCAAGGCTGTTATCGATAGCTTGGTCCAACGCGAGGGTGTTCCACAGGAACGCTGCCGCGTGATTTACCAGGCTGTCGAGACACCAACAGTGGATCCAGCCGATGGCGACGCCTTTCGGACCGAGTACGATATCCCCCCCGATGTAACCGTCATTGGTCTGCTGGCCAACCTGCATCCCATCAAGAACCATAGTATGCTCATCCGGGCGGTGGCCATGCTGTGCAGCGACTATCCGGATGTATGGAGTGTGTTCGCCGGGAACACGGATCAGGATCAGGCCTATACGCAGCACCTCAGGGCGGAGATTGAAACGCATGGTCTTGCGGACCGGGTTGTCCTAACCGGGCGTCTGAGTGATACACGCGGCTTTCTGGCTGCTATCGACATCGGTGTACTGTGTTCCCATGCCGAAGGGTTTAGCAACGCCCTTCTTGAGTATATGGCGTATGGCAAGGTACCGGTTGCCACAGCAGTCGGTGGCAACCCGGAAGCCATAACGCACCGCGAGACAGGCTTTCTCATTCCGCCAAACGATGACAAAGCTCTGGCCGAAACCCTTGCTGTACTGTTGAGCGATGACCGCCAGCGAGCACAAATCGGGCAGCAGGCGCGGCAGTATGTCGAAAAGACGTTCACAGCAGCACGTGAATATGAGCAATGGGCGACACTATTGGAGGTGCACAATGGCTGAGCTCGATATTATGGTATGCGCCTTTAACGAGGAAGAGAATCTGCCACGCCTGCTCAAGAGTTTGCAGGAGCAAACCGTATTGCCCGACCGGTTTCGCGTTGTACTGGTAGACAACAACTCGACTGATGATACTGTCGCAGTGGCACAATCCTTTAAGGACAGTCTGCATATCGACATCTTCACTGAGCCACGTTCTGGGAAGAACTATGCGTGCAATACGGGTCTGGCGCAGTGCACAACACCTTATATTGCCTGCACAGATGCAGATGTGAAAGTTGAGACCGATTGGGTGGAGAAGATCCTTGCAATAGCCGAGCAGGATAGGCCACACGCATTTTGTGGCCCTTACCGCCCTTACCATATTCAGGAACCACCTGAGTGGTACCGGCCAACATACAACAGCAAGGACCTTGGCGCTGAACCCCGTGATCTGCGGGAAAACGAATTTGTCAGTGGACCCAACATGGTGTGGCGGCGTGACGTTCTGGAACAGATTGACGGTTTCCGTGTGGATGTTGGCCTCGTAAAGCGAGGGTTGGCACGCGGTGACGAAACCAATGTGCAGGTGCGGGCTCAGCGTGAGATCCCTGGCTTTGTCTGTCGATGGTATCCAGAATTGGTGGTGTACCATCTAACGCGTCCGGAGACTTACTCCTTATGGTATTGGACGCGCCGGATGCTGGCAATGGGCTATACACAGCATCAGGTCAACGAAAAGCGGCCAGAAGATGTGAGCAGCCTGCGTGCTGCTGCGCGTGCTCTTCGAGAGGCAGCACGCTATCTATACGACACGACGATAGGCACTCTACGCCGTGACCGCGACCGTTATCCTTATCCCCAGAACTACTACTACGAACACACGATGAAGCACCTATGGGAGCTGGGCGGACATCTGGCCCAGGTGACCAACCATGCTGCTCGATAAGATCCGCGAACGAGCTGACCGGGTCAGGCATTGGTGGTTGGCACGCGGCTACCGGCTGCCCGGCGGATACCGGCGTATCTATCACTACCACATCCGTAAGACAGCCGGAACCAGTGTGAATTTCATGTTCTATGGTCTGCGGGGAGAGAAACCCTACGATGTACACCAACGAATGGTCGACAGTCGGGGCAGATACACAGTCAGCGGCGGGTTGATCTTCAACGCGTGGCGCCCCGATCTTGCCCAGCGCGGACACTATTTCTACGCCTCGTCACATGCTCCAGCCTACAACCTCGCTCTACCAACGGACACCTTCACGCTGACCTGTTTCCGCGATCCGCAGAAGCGCTTGATCTCGTTTTACAAAATGCTCGCGGCCTACCGGCGTGATAATGTGCAGCACCCCGTGATGGGTCAATACGGTCACCATCTGCAAGGGGGATTTGCCTCCTTTGTGCGTACACTGCCTGCTGAACGCATCAATGATCTGACGGCCATGTTTTCCCCCACGCTTGATCCGGATGAGGCCTTCGAGCGAGTCGCCGCGTGTTCCTGCATCCTTTTCGTGGAGGATCTGGAAGCCGGTGTGGCTGAATTGGCCCATACGCTGGATCTGCCGCTTCAATTCCGCCATTCACGCCGTTCGCGCTATGAGTTCACTGAAGGCACCGATGAGGCCTTAAGCATTCTGCAAGACCGGCAGGCCCCGGATCGCGAACTGTATGCACGGGTGAAAGCTGCCTATGGCTGAGCCGCGTGTTACGTTCGGCATCCTCGTTTTGAACGGTGAACCGTTCACCCGGTATACATTGCGCAGCCTTTACCCCTTCGCGCATGAGATCATCGTGGTAGAGGGCGCAACCCCTGCCGCGGCTAACATTGCCACCGCAGACGGCCACAGTCGCGATGGTACATTGGATGTACTTCAGCGCTTCAAGGCGCAGGAGGACCCGGATGACAAACTTCAGTTAGTCATCCGCGATGGCTTTTGGTCGGAAAAAGACGAGATGTCACAGGCATATGCACGACGCGCAACCGGTAACTATCTGTGGCAGGTTGATATCGATGAGTTCTACCGGCCTGAGGACATGCGCCACATCCTGGCCATGCTCGCTGCCGATCCGACGATTACTGCGATGTCCTTCAAACAGCTTACTTTTTGGGGTGCGCCTGACATTGTGGTGGACAGCTGGTTCCTACAGCGTGGCGCGGATGTCTATCACCGGTTGTTCAAATGGGCGCCGGGCTACACGTACGCCACCCATAGACCGCCGACTGCGCTGGACGAACGGGGTCACGATCTGCGCACCCAGCACTGGATCAGTGCGGATACGCTTGCTGGGCAGGGGATCTACCTCTATCACTACTCGCTGCTGTTTCCCAAGCAGGTGATCGAAAAGTGCGATTACTATGCCCATGTCGATTGGACTGAGCGCAGTCAAGCGTTGGATTGGGCCGAGAATGCCTACCTCCATCTGAAGCAGCCTTTCCGGGTGCACAATGTGTATGAGACCCCGGGTTGGCTAGAGCGCTACTCAGGGCCGCATCCAGCGCAGATCGAGGCGCTGTGGGCCGATATCCGGAGGGGTGATGTAACGGTCGAAACCCGTGCGATGGATGATGTCGACCGGCTGCTGAGCCGCTGGTGGTATCGTCTGGGGCGGGCCATTCTGAAGCGTACCCAGCGCATCGACCAGCTCTTGCGAAGCGTGTGGCATCTGCTTGGTGCGCCGGTGCGCCTGGTCAACCGTCTTCGTCGAGCCGCAGCAGAATAGTACGGGCACGGCTCACTGACCCGATCGTCCACAGGGGGCGGTCAACAAGTGCATCAGGGTCAGCAAACACCTCATCGCGGCGAATGGCTTCCTGGTAAGCACGTTCGGCCTCATCACGTAGAAAGTTGGCGTCCAGGCAGATAGCCAGCAGCGCGTATGTGTCTCCCTCCTCCAGATCGCCGTTGACAGCACCTGTGGCAGCTTCCAGCGCGTCAGCGTATTGACCCAGGTCATAGAGGGCGAAGCCCATCCGGTAGAACAGCAGCGGATTGCCCGCTCCGAGCACGATGGCCTGCCGGTAGTCCCGCACAGCCCCCACCATAGCACGGATGTTGTGACGGCTCCAGGCACGGTTGGCATATACCTCCGCTGTCTCGACACCCAACCGAATCGCATCGTCATAGGCCACCGACGCCTCACGGTACGCCTCACCAGCCAACAGCACATCACCGATGACCGCGTAGGCACGGCCTGCCTCCGGATCAAGGATAAGCACTTCCTCAGCCAGGCGTTGTGCTTCACGCAGATCGTTTTGCTCCAACCGGATCTCCGCCTGCTCAAGCAGTGGTTGTGCATTCTCGGGGGCGAGGTCAGCAGCCTCGCCAAATACATCGTAGGCTTCTGCCAGCTCGCCGGCGCGCCGCAGTGCCAAGCCCCTCGCGATGTACAACTGAGGATCGTCAGGCCGCAGCACAATCAGATCCGCGTACACACGGGCACTGTCTTGGGGCCGCTCCAACTGATCATAGGCAAACGCGAGATTATGAAGGGCATCCGGCAGGTTGGGGGCCATTTGGGCGGCGGCTTGTAGGTCGGGCAAGGCAGTGGCCAGCTCATCGCGGTTGATATACGCTCGCAGTGTGAGCACAGCTGGTGTCTCACCCAACGATTCCTCAACTGCTTGTAGGGTCGCCACACCGAAGACCGCCTGGTTGAAGTCTAACAGAGGAGTTTCGACTCCCAACCCGACCGCCTGCTCATATGCCGCCAGGGCGGCATTGGCATCGCCCAGCCGGAAATACACATTTCCCCGACCAACTATGGAAGCGGCGAGATCCGGACTGCGGCGGATCGATTGGCTGTACAGTTCCAGCGCGGTCGTGAGCTCACCTTCCGCGGCGGCCAGGCGAGCCAATGTGAAATCATACAACGCGAATGCCGTTGAAGGCACTTCCCCCGGTCGCCTGGCCGCCTCAATACGTAGGGCACGTACCTGCTCACGGGATTGTGTCACCTGTCCGTCCCGCAGCAGTAGTAAAGCAACGAGATAGCGAGCGGCCTCATCTGGAGTGCCCGGCAGGGGAGTGATCAATGGGGCATCGATCTCCCATGGCACAGGCGGCTGATCCAGCCGCAGCAGCGGCGGCTCACCGGCAACAGCCGTCACCAGATAGCTGCCAGGGTCTACCTCTCGCAGTGAGAAATGCGCTCGCGGATCATCCTCAAGGACGACGGCTTCATCGGCCATGCCGGCTGCCGCCAGAGCCTCCCGCACGGATTCGATCAGGTGCGTGTCGGTCGCAATGATGTAGGCCGCGCCCCCAGCTGGATCCGGTGTTGCCGTTGGCGGAGGAGTGGGTGAGGGTAGTGGTGAAGCCGGGATCAGGGTGGGCCGCGGCGTGACGGTGGGACCAAAAGCAGGCCGTTCCTGCACCGCTTGTGAAAGCAGCAAACCGGCTGCCACCAGACTGGCAATCAGAAAGAGGGCCGCCAAAGCCGGGATCTGTCGCTGGTTCATTCGTTTTGTTGTAACCGGATGCCTTCTACGACGAACAACCGCACCATAATGTCGCGCTGTACGTTGGCATTGAGCTGGTCTTCCAAAGCGAGGATGTCAGCATTTTCGACCTCGCCGGAGACATAGACCGTGCCCTCAATTTCAATGGACTGCAATCCGAATTGGAATTGGATGTCCACCAGCTCGACATCATCGCCCCATTCCTGGATTGTTTCTGTGATGATGGTCTCACTGGCACTGCGGATGCTGTCCTGCCGGACTTGATTGTAGAGGATGAGGCCCAGCGGAATGCTGATGATCAGCAGGATAATCAGCGAGAAGCGCAGACCCTGCTGCAGCTGCCGCTGACGGTTTTCGCGCTCCGGAGGGCGGACACCCAGCAGTAGGAAGATGAAGGCCGCTGCCACAATAATCGAGAAGAGGTTGGTTGTAAACAGCAGCAGCGCGCCCAACGCCAGTTCAATACGGCCCAATGCTATCCCGATGCCAATCGTGCAGATCGGTGGCATCAACGCGGCCGCAATCGCGACGCCGGGCAGTGCCTCACCTACCTCACGCCGTCCTATTGCATATGCTCCCGCCGCCCCGGAAATCAGGGCGACGAGCATATCCAATAGGGTGGGCTGCGTGCGGGCCAGAACCTCCGGGGTGGCAGAGGCCAACGGTGAGATCAACGTGAGGAGGATGGCAAAGAACACCGATGCCAGCAGACCCTGCAGGGTTGCCGTCAGACCCTTGCGAAACGTCTTGATATCGCCCCGGGTGATGCCGATCCCAGCAGCCACAATGGGGCTCATCAGTGGGGCGACGAGCATTGCGCCGATGATCACCGCAGCACTGTTAAGCAGCAGCCCCAAAGTTGCGATCATGGCGGAAAGGAAGATGAGCACAAAGTAGTTCACGCTGGGCAGCGCTGCCGACCGCATCCGCTCAACGAGATCGACCTGCTCATCCATGGTGAGCGTGGGCAGCAGATCCGAGACGGACTCAAACGTGCGGCGTGTGACCATACTGCCGAATCCAGTGAAGTGCCGGACAAGGGCGACCGGCTTGCCAGACCGGCGGGCAACCTGCAGTTGGAGCTCCCCAAAGATGTGACGCTCAATGATGCCAGAGCGCGTCTCACTGGCTCCCATCAGGATCACATCATGGTCTTCAGCCACTTCCAGAATGCCCTCAATGGGACTGTCCGCCCGCTGGACACGGGGCACAAGCCGCTCATCGCGCTCGAGCTGGGATGTGATCTGGCTGAGGGCCTCTTCGCCTCGTGCGACATCGCTGCTTGTCGCGCGCTCACGGACGACATTCAGAAGGGTAACCTCACCGCCGTTCTCTGCTGTCAGTGACAATCCCAGATCAGCAGCAACCGGTGCGTGCGGCCCACCTGCCACCGGCACGAGTGCGCGCCGGGGACTTTCGTGCCAGTCACCATGGAGAATCACCACGTCGCAGGGTGCATTTTCCAGAATCTCCTCCAGCAGAGCACCCATCTTCTCACTGAGCTCCTGCTCCGGGCCACCATGCCACCCCATGACCACAAGCGATGCATTTTCCTCATTGATGGTATCGATGATGCCCTGCGCCGTCCGCCGTGAAAGTCGGGTAACGCCTTCAACCGGCACACCATAGGTCTGGGCATCCTGAAGCGACTGGTTCAATACACTGAGGCTGGCTTCCGCTTCGGAGCGGGCTGAGGTGAGCGCTTCATCCTCCGGCACGGGGATCACCTGCACAATTGTCAGATGCCCGTTGTATGCGCGGGCTGCCTCTGCGGCGAAACGTACCAGTCCGCTGGCTGTAGCCGGGTTGGCGACAGGCACGATAACCGGGTACGTGGAGGTGACATTGAGCAGCTCGTCCTGGAACACCGTCACGCCGAGCTGCTGCTCGCGCATCTGCTCGCGCCCGTACTGCAAATACATCAATCCGCTGAGTGCGAGCCATCCGATCCCAATGAGCAGCGCATCAAAAGAGAGGGCGAAATACAACAGGAATACGATCGCAGCTCCCGTCGCCTGGATGCTCGGCCACAGCGGTAGGATCACACTCCGGTTGGCGGCGCGCTTCTGCCGGGCGAGAAAAACAGCCGTGATGTTCACGATCAGCTGCAAAGTCAGGATCACAAAGGCAGCGATCTTTGCCAGCAGAACCGGATCATTAATCAAGGAGGCACCCGCCGCAAGCAGGGCCATCAGCGCGAGCAGGCGTCCCGGGGTGGCCAGACGCTTGTCACGCTTGAGCACCCAGCGCGCAAAACAGCCGTCAATGCCGATCTGCTGAAGTTGGCGCAGACTGACCTCACTGAAGACATGCAGCAGCACCAGCATCATACCGATTGAGAAAGCGAGGAACACCTGGCGGCCTGCTCCGGGCAGAACCGTTTCTGCGATACCGGGCAGCGAACGCGCCGGGATGAGCGACCACACGACAAGTGCGGCGGCACCGGTGGCTAACAAACCGCCCATCGTGTTGATGGCACGCTCACTGGGGGAGGGGGCTCGCAGCCCTTGCAAGGATGAGGTTGTCTCCAAGATCCACATGCTGGCGACAGCAATGCCAATCGCCTCAAAAAACCGTCCCCCGCCGGAGATGAGCTCGGTGCGTTCAAGCTCGCCGAAAACAAACTGACCTACCAGCAGCGACACGGTCACCAGGATCAACACGATCAGGACGATGACCAACAGATAGCTGAACTGCCATGCCGGGCGCACCCGCAGGAACAACAGCATGAGAAGGACAGTCACCACAACGGCGGCAATCACGCCTGCGCTGAGGGCCGTATCGACATAGAGGTTGGCCAAGCGGACCACATGCTGGCCGATGCTGGTCGCGATCAGGCCGGAGACCGCCGCCCATCCCAGCAGGTACAGCCACCCGGAAAGAAACGATACATTGTTGCGCTCTACCGCTTTGATGATCCGATAGCTGCCGCCGCCTGGCAGCATCCAGCTGCGAATCTCAATGTGACTGAGGAGTGTGGGAAGGAAAAGAAACCCAACGGAGAGGTAGACCCATCCGGTGTTCTGACCGGCTGGGCCAGTTAGCGAGTCGTAGAGACTCAGCAGACCGATAACCAACCAGAGGCCCGCGCCCAAGACAAGCTGACGCGCCCCTCCTAACTGAAAGCTGCGCCGCAGCGAAACCGGCGCGTTAATCGTTGACTCGTCGCTCACAGCACCTGCCTCCCAGTTCGCCTAAACATTACAGTATCGGATAAGTCCTGTCAAAACCAGCTTGACTTGGCTCAAAGCCTCATGGTAAGATTCACGCGGTCTTTGCCATCCATTGTCCCCGTGTATTTCTTACTGTATGGATCGGGGCTATGTATGGTACACTATCCACTATGAAGCATTGGGGGCGCACAGCCGCGCTTCCTGTGAAACTCCCTTTGACAGATGACTACCATCCCACGCAGGTGGGCAAAAAAAGGAGTTCAGGTCCGATGGCGAAATCGCGCACAGAAATGATGGAAGAGCGTCTGCGCAGTCTGGCGCAGACAGAAGGCATCGAGGCTTCGGCGGTGGTCAGTATCGACGGTCTGACCATGGCTTCCGCCCTGCCAGCAAACGTGGAGGAGGACCGGGTCTCCGCGATGTCTGCCGCGATGCTGTCACTCGGTGAGCGTATCGCCAGTGAGTTGGGCCGTGGTATGCTGGAGCAGGTGTATATTCAGGGCGGTCAGGGCAGTGTGCTCGTCATGGCAGTAGGTGAAGAAGCTGTCCTCACTGTGATGACAACCAAAGAAGCCCGCCTTGGTCTGGTTCTGCTTGATATGCGCCGCGCATCCGAAGAGCTGGCAAAACTGGTATAATTTGCAGCCGATCAATTCAGCTGCACAGCAAACCGGCGGGGAGAAGCCCAGAGGGCATGTCTCCCCGTCTCGTTTTTGGTTGAAAGTATGGAGAAGGATCGGATGACGACAAAATATATTTTCTGCACAGGGGGTGTGGTCAGTTCAGTCGGCAAAGGGGTCACAGCGGCTGCGGTTGGTAGACTGCTGAAAGCTCGCGGCCTGCGGGTGACCATCCAAAAACAGGACCCTTACATCAATGTAGACCCGGGTACGATGTCCCCATTTCAGCATGGTGAGGTGTTTGTCACCTCTGACGGGGCCGAAACCGATCTCGATTTGGGACACTACGAGCGGTTCACGGGGGAAAACCTGACGCGAAACAGCAACTTCACCACCGGTCAGGTCTACAACGCCGTGATCGAAAAAGAACGCCGGGGCGATTTTCTGGGTGCGACCATTCAGACAATCCCGCATATCACCAACGAGATCAAGCAGCGGGTGATCCGCATCGGCCGCAAGACCCAATCCGATGTGGTCATCGTTGAAATTGGTGGTACCGTCGGTGATATCGAAAGCCTTCCGTTTCTAGAAGCAGCCCGCCAAATCCGCATGGATGTCGGCCAGGATAACGTGCTCTACATCCATGTGACGTTCCTGCCCTTCATTGGTGCCACCGGCGAACTCAAGACAAAACCCACCCAACACAGCGTGCGCGAACTGCGCGGATTGGGCATTCAACCCCATGTGATCATCGCGCGCTCAGACCACGAGGTATCTAAAGAGGTGATCGACAAGATCGCGCTCTTCTGTGACGTCGAGCGCCGTGGCGTGGTCCCTCTCGTCACAACGGATTATCTGTACGAAGTGCCGGTTCTGTTAGAGGATGCCGGTTTGGGCGACTTTTTAGCTGAGCGCTTGAATCTCGATGTGCAACCCGTCGATCTTGAGGGTTGGCGTGACATGGTGCGGCGCATGAAGTCCCCTAAGGAACGGCTGTGCATCGGCTTGGTGGGCAAGTACACCGCCCTGCACGATGCATACATGAGCGTGCGAGAAGCACTCTATCACGCCGGGATCGCTCACAACTATGATATCGACATCGAATGGATTGAGTCCGGCGACCTTGAGCGGGACAAGGGCTGGGATCGCCTTGCGCAGTGCGATGCGGTTGTCGTGCCGGGCGGCTTCGGCTATCGGGGTGTCGAGGGCAAAATTCTGGCGGCGCAGTGGGCACGAGAGAACCAAGTCCCCTACCTGGGCTTGTGCCTCGGCATGCAAGTGATGACCATTGAGTACGCTCGCAATGTCATCGGGTGGGAAACAGCCAACAGTACCGAATTCGATAACACAACGCCTTACCCGGTCATCGATATCATGCCCGACCAAAAGCACCTCACGGATATGGGGGGCACCATGCGGTTGGGGCATTATCCCTGTGTGCTCAAGCCGGGCACAATTGCCGCACGCGTTTATCCGCAAAAAGAGGTTCACGAACGGCACCGTCACCGGTTTGAGGTGAACAATGCACTACGTGATGAGTTGGAGCACGCTGGCGTACGCTACAGTGGGCTCTCCCCGGATGGCAGCTTGGTTGAGATCGCCGAGCTCGCTGACCATCCCTTTATGGTCGGCAGTCAGTTCCATCCGGAATTTCAGAGCAGACCGAACGAGCCGCATCCGCTATTCCATGGGTTCATTGAAGCCGCAATCGCCTATAAGCAGAGACGTTCGGCTGCGCTGGTGATCGAGGAAACCTAGGTTTTCAGGCTGCGTTCAAACGCTTGCAGCGCCCGGATCTGTGCCCGGTTGGGATCGACCACCGGGCGCTTTTCTTTAAGGAGCTGCAAGGCCTCTGAGCTGCTGAGCCCTGTTGTCACCAGGTAAGCGGCCGCCAGCGTAGGGGAGCGGCCTACACCAGCAAAGCAGTGTACGTAGACACTGCGTCCCTGTTCCACCATCAGTTCGATGAAGCGTGCTCCAGTTTGGAGTGTCTGCTGGTCTGGGGCAGTCCAATCCACGATGGGCAGCCACAAATACACATCCGGTGCCGCGTGAGGCGTGAACCGGTCCTGTGCCTCGCCCATCAGGTTGATGTCAACCGTTACGCCGAGTGCCGCCAGAATATGCCAGTCACCATCCTCAAGATAGCCACCCACATACAACTGTTCGGTGATCGGGCTGAAGTCAGGCACGCACAGACCCAAAAACAGCCGGCAGCAGAGCCGGTGTATGCTCCGCGACGATCGCTGGGGTCAAGCCACCCGCTTCACAGATCGCCTTGTATAGTTCGCCACTCGGCCGCATCTGGCGTTCCTGTGTCTCAAAATCGACCTCAAACAGGCCGAAACTGAACGCTGGATCGTAGCCCTCGGTCCATTCGAAGTTGTCAACCAGACTCCAGAAGTAATAGCCATAGACCGGAATCTCTTCCTGCATGGTCCGCCACAGCTCGTGCAAATGGGTGACAATAAAACCAGGGCGGTGCTCGTCGGCCTGATCAGGGATGCCATTCTCGGTGATGATCAGTGGCAGACGATACTTGTTCCATAGGTGGCGGAGCGTGAGTGAAAGCCCTGGCGGATGGATCTCGCCCCAATCGCCCGGTCCTTTCAGAATGCCCGGTCGGGTGCCGAGTTCCATGAACATCGCCCGCCCGCCGAAGAGCTTGGTCCGGATCCGGTAGCGCTGGTAGTAGTTCACCCCCAGCCAGTCGACTGTGTTGCGGACCTCGGGTATGCGGATAGCACGCCTGCCGGGCACGCGCAGCACACCATCAATAACGCTGGAGAGAAAAAGCCGGTTGAACAACAGCCGAACCAGCCACGCTGCGACCCAGTCGTTGGGCATCCATAAGCGGTGTGGCTCCCAGATGATCATGTGCTTGGCAAAACCCACAAAAGCCTTCTCCACCTGGTCGTGGATAATGTGGTAGGCTGCCCCGTGAGCCCTGGCAATGTTGACACCTGCCCGGATCGCCGCGTTGAGATCCCGCTTGCCGGGCCGCCACCGGCCAAGGGCGTAGGTCTGGCCGATCATTACCATGGGCTCATTGATGGTGCACCACATCGGCGTGAGGTCACCCAATGCGGAGACGATCTTGTGAGCATAAGACGCAAACCAATCAACTGCTTCCGGGTTCTCCCACCCGCCGCGCTCCACCATCCACAGCGGATTGGTGAAGTGGTGCAGCGTGATCATCGGTTCAATGCCGCGATCGACCAGACCCTGAATCATCTCACGATAGCGCGCGATAGCTGCCTCATCCCAGACGCCGGGTTTGGGCTCCACACGACTCCACTCGATGGAGAGCCGGTGTGCGTTGAGCCCCAGATCGGCCATCCGGTCGAAGTCCTCTTCGGCCCGGTTCCACCAATCACAGGCCAGCCCGGCAGACTGGTCATGATAGATATACCCGCCTTCCTGAGCAGCCAGCCACCAATCGTTATTGGTGAGGTTGCCCTCCACCTGATATGAGGAGGTCGCGGTACCCCACCGGAAGGCCTGAGGGAAAATAAGGGATGCATCTGGGTTCATAAATGCTACACTCTGGGTGAACTCACTATCGATTGTGTCGAAAAGTTTAGTCTTCTCACAATCGTCTTGCAACCTCAATAGGGTGCTGTTATGAAAATGAACATCCTGATTCTGACCAGCGATGCCGGTTTTGGGCACCGAAAAGCCGCAGAGGCTTTAGCGGTCGTATTCCAGCAGACGTATGCTGATGAGGTCGAGGTAACAATAGCCAACCCTTTTGACGACGATGAAGTGCCCGACATCGTCCGCAACCTTGAGAGTGGCTATGACGAGATGGTCACTGAAGACCCAACCTTCTACCAACTCGCCTATGCCGCTACCGACGCGCCTGTTGTGGCCCAACTCATGCAGCAGATCTCCACGACGGTGCTGCTGCAAACCATGCGCAAAGTCATCCGAGCCCACCAACCTGATGCGATCATCACCACCTACCCAGCCTATATACAGGCCGCAATCCGCGCGAGAGACGAGCTCAATTCCAATGCGCCTGTCGCTGTAGTGGTCACCGATCTAATCACGGTGCACAGTCTATGGTTCCATAAGCGTGCCGACCTGACTTTCGTGCCGACCGGACATGTGATGAAACAAGCCAAAGAGCAGGGGCTCAAGCCCAACCAGCTGATGTTGAGCGGGCTGCCGGTGCATCCTGACGTGGTCACCGAGGAGCGCGATAAAGCAGAACTACGCCGCGATCTCAATTGGGAGGTCGACATGGATACGATCCTGGTAGTCGGCTCAACACGTGCCCGGCAGACGGCCAATATCGCACGCCTGCTTGACCAGTCCGGTTTGGAGATTCAGGTAGCAGCGATAGCCGGTGGTGACCAGGAGTTGAAGGAACGATTGGACTCAATAGCATGGCGCGGGTGTGTGCATGTCTACGGTTTCGTCGACAACATGCCAGAGATGATGCACGCTGCCGATATGATCGCCTGTAAGGCCGGCGGGCTGATAGTCACTGAGTCGCTGGCTGTCGGGCTGCCTTTGATTCTCTACCAGGCGCTGCCCGGCCAGGAAGTGGGCAATGTGCGTTATGTTGTAGAAAGCGGGGCAGGGGCCTGGTCACCGGGGCCCATTGGTGTGCTGACCACAGCGTATGCGTGGCTGACAGGTGACAAAGCTGAGCTCAAGAAGTTCCGTGCAGCCGCGCGTCGGGTGGGCAAACCACGTGCCGCATTTGACATCGCGGACCGCGTGATGAAAGCGATCAGATGACTTGTTGCCACCATACAGAATTTGATGTAGCATCTATGTTGGTTTATAGGATGCGTTAGCTTAAACGCAAATACACCACTCTTACTAGGAACACCACCGATCAAGATGGAAACTCCCCTTTCTGGCATATCTTTCTTAGCTTTTGGCTACCACCAGGCCAGCCAATGCCTGATCACAAGGTAGTACAGTGCCCAACCTGTGGGTACTGTTCACGGCAGCGATGCTGTGCACGCAGCATTGAAGAGTAAGGAGGACATGTATAGAAATCCATTGTGATAACTGTCCTGAATCTGTGACATACCGGTTTCACACTACCAACCTTTTAACTTCACTACTTAACCAAATGAGGGAGAAAAATGCCCCCCAAGTTTAAGACACCTGTCCTGATCGCAGCGATTCTGATTGCCTTCTTCGGCTTCACCGCTGCTGCCCAGGCCCGTGATGGTGCCCCGGCCCTGCCGACGCCCGCGGGTGGCGAACCGACAGTTGTGGATGCAACTCGCCTTGCAGAGGAAAACAACAACGGTCACTACATGATCGAGCTGGTCGGGGCCCCGGCCGCACAGGTCTATGCGGATGCAATCGCCGCAGGCCTGCTGAACAGTGACGTGACCGCCGCAACACAGGATCACATCGCTTCCTTGGAAGTGACACAGGCCCGTGTTGCCAGTGAGATCACCAACATTGGCGCGACGGTACTGTACTCTCTGCAGCGCGTGAACAACAGTATCGCGATCATCGTCGACTCCCCGCAGCAGCTCGAACAGATCCAGCGCCTGCCGGAAGTCAACCGTATCTATCCGATCACGCTGCACACGCTTGACAATGTTACCAGCGTGCCGTTTATCGGTTCTGCGTTGGTTTGGGAGAACCTTGGCTATACTGGTGAGGATATGTCCATCGGCATCATCGATACCGGCATTGACTATCTGCACCTCGGCTTTAATGGGACGCAGGACTATGCCAACCAGACCGACCCCACCTTAATCACGGATACACCCTTCCCGGCAGGCCGTGTCGTAGGCGGTACCGACTTCGTCGGCGACAGCTATAATGCTAGTGACCCTGCCAATGACATTCCCATGCCGGACCCCGACCCGACTGACTGCAATGGTCACGGTTCACACGTGGCTGGTACAGCCGCTGGTAACGGCGTATATGAGGATATCGCCGGTGATTACTTCGCCTGGACCGGTCCCTATAACACCGACCTCTACGGCGCCTTGAACGCTCTGCCGCCTGGTGCGGAATGGGTTATTGGCCCGGGTGTTGCTCCTGAGGCCGACCTGTGGGCTCTGAAGGTCTTCGGCTGTGGGGGTTCGACTGCCGTGACCTCCCTGGCTATCGAGTACTCCACCGACCCGAACGGCGACGGTGACTTCAGCGACCATCTCGATGTGATCAACATGTCTTTGGGCGCTGCTTACGGCGGTCAGGATGATGACAGCGTTATCGCCAGCGACAACGCTGCGCTGATCGGCGTGAGCGTGGTTGCTTCCGCAGGCAACTCGGGTGACGTGAACTTCATCACGGGCAGCCCCGGCTCGTCTGCCCGCACCGTCAGCACCGCCAGCTCCTATGACAGTGGCGAGTCGGCCATTGGTTTCACCTTCGGTGGCACGACCTATCCGGCTATCCCGGCTGGTTTCGGCCCGGCAATCACGAGTGCAATCTCTGACCCAATCGAGGTTCCCTCTGGTGCAGCCACCGGTTGCAGTGCCAGCGACTTCACCGGCTTCACAGCGGGTAACATCGCACTGATCGACCGTGGCGCCTGTGCTTTCACAACTAAAGTTCTAAACGCTGAAGCTGCAGGTGCAAGCGCGGCAATCGTAACCAACGTCACCACCAACATCCCGATCAGCATGGGCGGCAACGCGCCGTTCCCAACCATCCCATCTGTGATGATCTCTGGTGATGCAGGCGATGTGGTTAAGGCTGGGCTCCCCGGCTCAGGCACTATTGATCCGGGCAATCCCGTCCCGCTGACCGATACACTGAGCGGCTTCTCTTCACGTGGGCCGGCCCGCGTTGACGACACGATCATGATGAAGCCCGATATCGCGGCACCTGGCTCGAACATCACCTCCGTTCTGACTGGCTATACCGTTGGCAACGGCTGGGAACCGCTGACCATCAGTGGTACCTCCATGGCAGCACCGCACATCGCCGGTACGATGGCGCTGCTGCGTCAGGCCTATCCGGATCTGACCCCCGAGCAGCTCAAGGCCTTGGCCATGAACACCGCCCAGAGCCCGATCGAGCTGTGGGTTGAGTTCCCAAACCTGCTGGTCGGTAATGCACGTGCGGGTGCGCACCGCGTAAACCACATCAATGCCTTCCAGGCAGACGCGATTGCCTATGGTACTGAAATGGGTGGTGCGGTCACGCTGAGCTACGACATCGACCCGATCGGTGCCTCCGATTTCTACGGCTACTTTGACACGGGCACGCAGGCTCAGTGGCTGACCATTGAGAACCTGAGCGGCAGCCCGATCACCTTCACCAAATCGGTTCTGCCGATTGTGGACTGGGCAGGCATCACGCCGGACTTCAGCGGTACCATCACCGTTCCGGCCAACAGCTCCGTCAACATCCCGGCTCCGGTTGACTACGATTCCGAGATGCTCTACAAGAACTGTGATCCGGCACTGGTCACCCCGCCGACTGCTGGTCGCCACTGCTTGGCTGAGGAAAATGGCTTCCTTATCCTGACCTACGGTGGCCAGGAGCTGTGGGTGCCCTACTACGTGCACGCGGATGTCCACTCTGAGATGTACGCGACTGCCTCAACCGTTTACACCAACGGCGACGGCTCTGCAACCATCTTCTCCGATGGCCTTGAGCTCGACCTGTCTAGCCTGGCCACTGATTTTTATGAGTTCCAGACCAGCTACGTCACAGCTTTCGAGCTCGTAGGGGCAGACAACAACGAGGCGTTCTCCTCGAACATGTCCAACAACGCTGACCTGGCCCATCTGGGTATCAACACACCTGGCGACGGTACCGCGTTCTTCGGCATCAATACCTACGGTGAGTGGTCCACTCCGGATGAAGTTGAGTTCGACATCTACATCGACCTCGACCAGGACGGCATTGAAGACCTCATCTTGCTCAACTGCAGCGGCGGCGACGATGTATTCAACGTCTGCTTTGTTGACCTCGCCGGTCTCTACGCGGCTCCGGGCTCGCTGCTGAGCTTTGGGGATCTCGTGAACGTCTTTGACTCTGAAATTGACACGCGCGTCTTCCGTAACGACGTAATGTTCTTGCCGTTCGATATGACGCTGTACGACATCCCTGCGATCTTCGGCAGCGATCCGGCCTTCGATATGTGGGTTGTGACCTTCAGCCGCGACTTCACCGGTGCTGTGGACTGTGTTCCGTCCTGCGATGGCAGTCTGTCCTTCACAGTGGACAACTACCTCGCTCCGGACACGACTGTTCCGTTGCTCTCGCCGGACTTTGCTGATCCGACGCCGATCCCGGTTGACACCGTTGGTGACGCACAGATCCTGCTGCTGCACCATCACAACCCGACCGGCGCTCGCGCTGAGGTTGTCAATGTGATTGACGGCTTTGGCGGCGGCGTTGAGCTGCTCCTCAACGGCAGCTTTGAGACGGACGATAACTGGTCAACGTTTGGTGATGCTGTCCTACAGGGCATTGGCGCCAATGCCTTTGACGGCACACGCGCTGCCCTGGTTGGTCAGAGCGACGCCGAGACCAATGACCTTGTCCGGCAGACGCTGACTGGCCTACCTGGAGGCGCAGGGGATATCCTCCGCCTGACCTACTATATCGGTGGGCAGAACGTTCCAGGTAGTACCGCAATGGGTGCACAAGTCAGGTTGTACAGTGGTGGTAGCCCGGTTCAGACTGCGAACTGCCTGAGCAGCGAAAGTGGCACCTTCAACTGGACACAGGTGACCTGTGAAATCAATGCCAACGCAGCCTTCGACGAACTCGAACTGAATCTAGGTTGGCAGGACCCGACCGGTTCAAGCCTCATCGGCTTCGACGGCGTGTCCGTAGTCTGGTTCGACAACTAATCGATCTGACCGGGTCTACCGGTTAGCATATGGGAGCATCACCCTGGTGGTGCTCCCTTTCTATTGGTACTAAACGCAAGCTTGTAGAAAGAAAGCAAAAAAAGAGTCTTCGTATGAACCGAATCGCGATCACCCTTGCGCTCCTGATGCTGGCAGCCTGTTCGACACCGGAACCCACGGGCGTTGAGTCGTTTTTACCCTATCCGGACGATGCGCAGGGCTTCATCACTGAACAGCCTGACTTCCCGCCCACGTTTGAACAGGAGGCGTGGACGGCGATCATGATACCGGATCTGGGTATGGCGGTTACGGTTCCTGCCGGCTGGGAACTGCGCGGCGAGCTCAATGCCTACCGGATCGGCCCCGCAGATGGGGCTGATGCCCTACAGATCGGAGTGGCCAACACAATTGATGCGTTCTCCTTGGAAGAGGTGGAGATCGATCTACGCACACAACTGGAAGGCAGCGGCATCACAGATATTGACTACGAGCAAACC
The DNA here is from genome assembly GCA_010092885.1 of Chloroflexota bacterium. Lineage (GTDB taxonomy): Bacteria > Chloroflexota > Anaerolineae > Aggregatilineales > UBA3940 > TC-195. The sequence continues at coordinate 55,362 of JAADYX010000017.1, forward strand.
ACAATCTCCTTGAACCCCATGGTCATCGTGCGCGCTGACAATATCGGTGCCTGCCAATACACCTACATTCCGGTGTTTCGCCAACAGGTTGTTGGTGTGCGCTTCGCGCCTGGCCTGTGCGATCCGGAGGACAACCGCCTGAACGAAGGGGGCTTTGCTATCCTGCGATCCATTGTCTTCACACTGCCCACGGAGTGACCGGTGCTGCGCTCTGCTTTGGTCATAGTCGCCCATCCGGACGATGAAACCATGCTGATGGGCGGTGTGCTTGCACTGCTGGCCTCTCAAGGTGTTGAACTCCACATTGCCTGTGCAACACGGGGTGAGGGCGGTGAACTCGGCGAACCGCCTGCGGCCACCCGTGCGACGCTCGGCTCCACCCGTGAACAGGAACTTCGATGTGCTGCCAAACAGCTCGGGGCGAAGCATGTGACCCTGCTCGGGTACATCGATCCGCTCATCGGACCGGAGGATGAACTGTTCGCGTTTAGTGCTGACTTCGGTGCATTTGTCGATCAGATCATGGCGTTGGCTCGATCCGCCGAGGCACAGCTCATCCTGACCCACGGCAGCGATGGTGAATATGGCCATCCAGCACACGCATTGTGCCATCTGGCTGCCCTCCAAGCAGCCCAGCGGCTTGATCTGCTGCTCTACAGCGCGGCAGCACACGTCCCCACCATCGAAGACCGGCTGTGGAACACCAGCGATCCGGCGCATATCGTGTTGGATATCCGCCCCTGGCTGGATATCAAGGAGGCTGCTGCCCTCTGCCATGCATCGCAGCACGCTCTCTTTAAGCGGCGGCGTCAACTGAAAACCGTGCGCGGCGCACTGCGTGCCGTTGAAGCATTTCATCGCCACCACCCGCCGCCCGTTGACGAGCATCCCAACGATCACTTTGCTCAGCTGCTGAGAGCCGCAGGCGGCGGGTCACCGTAAGCTTGCCAGCTCTGCGGGTTGGCGCTACGCTCCGCATATAACGCTGATTTGCTCCATGGGACAATATGAAGCGCATCGCAATCATAGCAGTCGTAGTAGTATTCCTCGCATCTCCGACGCGCGCTGCTGAGATATTCATCTTGCCTTTCACCGATCCACCTGGGCCAAGCACATGGTACGTTGTTCAGTTCTATGGCAACACGCAAGGTGCCTATCGCAACCGGGTGAACTGGTATCAGGCAGGGCAGGGGCTGCATTTCGGGGTCGATTTTGCCGCCCGCTGTGGTACGCCTGTTGTCGCTGTCGGTGAGGGTGAGATTGTCGGCATCGACGATCTGAAACGCGGCGCCGGACCACACAATCTGCTCATCGAACACCCGAACGGGTATGTATCCCTATATGGCCATCTGCTGGAAGCGCCACAGCTGTACATTGGCCAGACGGTTGAGCAGGGACAGGTGGTCGGCCTGTCGGGCGATCCGGACGGGTCATGCACCTCACGACCTCATCTTCACCTGGAGATCCGCAGTGTGGGATACGGCTATGCGTACAACCCGCTTGATTTCATTGAGGCCGATTGGGACTCGCTGGCGCTGTTCGGTCCGTCCAGCGGCTTTCAACGTGATTTGAACGCGCCGCACCGGTGGCAAACGCTGGCTGACCAACCGAGTGTGGATTTCTGGGGGCCGATGCTCAACGAGTACGACCGGCCTTGGCCTCCGTCTGGATGGTGATACTATGCGTCTGACAGCTGTTGTACTCACCGGGTTGGTCCTGGCGGCCTGTGCTGTGCCGCCCCCGCCCCCAACCGTAGCTGAAGCTCCATCGCTCGAGCCACCAACGGCTGAACCGACCGCACAACCCGCCGCTGTTGACCCGACCACACCGCCTCTGCTCCCAACTCCGACACCGTTTGCGCCAGTGCTCAGCCAGTTGACCGAATCCGGCTGCTGTACGGAACCGATCTGGTCGCCGGACGGTCAACAGGTGCGCTTCATCGACCAGCCCGCCGATGAACCAGTTGGCATTTACGGCATCGATATCGACACCAGGAACCTCGAATTGGTCAGCCAACAAGTGGGTGTGCTCAGCCCGGACGGTCGCATCCTGGCCTATCTCAACGAAGACGATGAGACGACCCTCCGCGATCTGGAAACGGACGAAGAATGGCTCGTGCCCAGTGACGGACGAGGTGTGCTCTTTTCGCCGGATATGCAGCGCATTGCCTGGTCCATCTCGACGATCTCTGGCGGCTTTGACGAACGCCAGACGATCGTGCTCGCCTCCGATCTACGCGGTGAGGCTGCTCAGGAGATCATTCGGGTGACAGGCGGCGGACTGCTCGGCTGGTTGGATGGCAGCCGCATGCTGATCTACGGGCAGGAGCCCGGCGAGGCGGAACGAAGCCTTTTCGTCTACCACATAGAAGGTGACGAGCGCACCAACCTGGTGACCGGGCAGCGCATCCGTGCAGTGAGCATCGCACCGGGCGGTGAATGGGTCTTCTATGCCATTGCCCTCAACCCGGATGGCGATACTTCGCAGGAGGGCTTTTGGGTGTCGAGCACAACGGGTGGGCCACAGTACCGGCTGGATATCGTTGGCAGCGCCCAATGGCGTGACGAGCATCGGCTGCTGGTCATCCCGTTGGAATTGGATGCGCCCAGCCACCGGCTGTGGCAGTTCAATGCGGCAACAGGCCAATCAAGCATCCTCACCGATGGCATCGACACGCCTTTCCGGGTGATGGCGAACAACTGGCGTGTGGCCCCAACCGGCGATCGGATCGTCTTTTTGAATGCTGCCGATGAAGCACTCTGGCTGCTGGAATTGGGCCCGATCGGCCTGGAGGAGGACGCACAGTGATCAAACGCGCCGCAGCGATCCTGGTCAGTACGCTTGCCATTCTGGCGGTCACACCGACCGTGCTGGCTCAAACCCCGCCAGGGGATCCGCCTTTTCGTCTGCCTTTTGCCGAAAATCCCGGCCCGAGCACATGGTATATAGTACAGCACTATGGCAGCACGCGGACGGCCTATGTACGGCGCACGGTATGGTATGGCAGCGGCCAGGGGCTGCACTTCGGGGTGGACTTTTCCGCCCGCTGCGGTACCGAAGTGGTCGCCATTGGCGATGGCAGTATTCTCAAGGTGGATGCACCGGAACATGGTGCGGGGCCACACAACCTGTTGATCCTGCACGACAACGGTTTTGTGTCGCTGTATGGGCATCTGCGTGACCGGCCCCGTTTTGCACCGTTCACGCGGGTCGAGCAGGGTCAGGTAATCGGGGTCACAGGCGATCCGGATCTGACGTGTTCCTCAAGGCCACATTTGCACCTTGAGATCCGCGACCGCAGTCTGTTCTATGCCTACAATCCGGTAGACTTCATCGATGCCGACTGGGATTCATTGGCGCTGTTTGGGCCGTCAAGTGGGTTTCAGCGCGACCTGAGCGATCCGGGCCGCTGGCAGACTCTCCATGACCAACCAGCCGTGCAGTTCGGTGCCCCCCTGCTCAATGACTTCCGCACACCCTGGCCTCCGGATCGCTCCGGCTGGTGACGGGATCAGAAGAGTGGCATCTGGGCCGGTTCGTCAGGGGGCGGTTGAACAGGCAGCGCGGCGATCTGCGCCGATAGTGCATCCCAGTCAACGGTCTGCGGCTCGATGGGCAGGGCTCCCTGGGCGATGAGGGCCTCACAGCCGACATCGCCGCCGCTGACCGCATACACCGCACGACCCTGCTTGCGCGCCCGGCGGGCAGTCGCCAGGCTGCCGCTGTCCTCGCCGGCTTCTACCACGATGATCGCCCGGCTCAGCCCGCTGGTGATCCGGTTGCGGGCCAGCAGCCGCCGCGCGCTCACCCCGGCATCGGGTGGCAGTTCGGAAAGAATAGCCCCCGCGCCTTGAATATCGCGGGCCAGTTGGCTGTTCTGCGGCGGGTACAGGTTGAGCAGGCCGCACCCCAGCACGGCGAGGGTTCGCCCTTCGTGAGCCTCTAATGCCCCTTGGTGCGCCGCCGCATCGATACCGAGGGCTAGACCACTGACCACCGCCCAGCCACGTGCAGCGAGCTCGTAGGCCGCCAGCCGGGCAAATTCCGCACCGGCCGAACCAGGCCAACGTGTGCCCACAATGCCCACCGCGCGCCAGTCCAACGGCTGGAGCGTGCCCTGAGTGAACAACACAGGCGGTGCATCCGGGATGAGCAGCAGGTTCGATGGATAGCGATCTGTATCCTCAAACGTCACGATGTGAATGTTGTGGTAGCTGCATCGCGAGAGGGCAGCCGCTGCGGCATCCATATCGACGTTGGCAATTGAGGCTGCCGTGCGGGGGCCAATACCCGGAATGCGCAGCAGATCCTGGTAGGATGCCTCAAATATCGCCTCAATGCTCGCATAGCGACGCAGGAGCTGTCGCAATGCTGCACCCCCGGCCCGCGTTTTAGTCGCCAGAGCGACCCAGTGCAGCTCGCTCACAGACATTTTCCATAGTGAGGAAGACCACCGGCTCCGGCCCAGAACCGAGATCCAGATGTATCCGCCGTGTTTCGACAAAACCCAGCCGCCGGTACAGGGCCAAAGCGCGCGGGTTGGATAACGCCGCTCCGATCTCGACCTCATGGAGGTTCAGGGCACAGGCCTGTTCCAACAGATGCTCGATCAGGGCTGAGCCGATGCCGTGACCCCGCCAATCCTCATTCACGACCAGGTCGCCGATCTCACTGCGACGTCCCCAACGCGCCAGCACACCATAAGCGATGGGCGTGTCGTTCTCATCGACAGCCACAACGCCCCAGGCCAACCCTCGTTCACCGCGTGAGATAACGTCAATAAGGCGAGTCTCCACATCAAACTGTGACATATCGGGCCAGCACCGCCACTGAAGGGCGGTGGCATCGTCACGCCGCACCGGTCGGATTCTCATCGGATGAACATCGCATCGCCGAACGAGTAGAAGCGGTAGCCGGCATCCCGTGCCTGCGCATACGCACTGAGGATCATCGCACGGGTGGCGAACGCGCTGACCAGCATCAGCAGGGTGGACTTCGGTAGATGGAAGTTGGTGATCAGTCCATCTACCACGCGGAACGAGTAGCCAGGGCGGATGAACAGGTCCGTGCTGCCTTCCACAGCGATGACGGGTCGCCAGGGGCAGAAGTCGCCCCTATCCGCATAGGGGTCCTCGATCCCGGCGCTTTTCAGCGCGGCGGTTTCCAGCACACGCACGCTGGTTGTGCCGACTGCGATCACACGTCCGCCGCCAAGCTTGGCTTCATTGATGATGCGGGCGTTGTGATCGTCCAGCCAGATACGCTCGCTGTGCATCTTGTGGTCTTCGATAGTCGCCTCGGCCACTGGCTGGAAGGTATCCAATCCAACATGCAGCGTACAGAATGCCAGCTTCACCCCCGCTGATTTGAGTGCGAGCAGCAGGTCTCCTGTGAAATGGAGCCCCGCAGTCGGAGCCGCTGCTGACCCCGAGTCGCGCGCATACACCGTTTGATACCGCTCCGGGTCGTCAAGCGGCTCGTGGATATACGGCGGCAGGGGGACCTGCCCGAGCTCGTCAAGGACATCATCAAGCGGCCGGTCGAATTGAAGGACACGCTCCGCCTGCTCACCCACTTCGATGACTTCTGCGGCCATCTCATCGAAGACCAGCCGCGTACCAACTGTTACCCCTTTACCTCCGATCAGTCCATGCCAGGTCCGTGGGTCACGCGGGTGCAGCAGCAGAAACTCAACCTTGCCACCGGTTTCTGCTTTTTGACCCACCAGCCGGGCGGGGATCACCCGGGTTTGGTTGAGCACCAGCACATCGCCAGGGCGCAGATACTCGCCGATCTGGTTGAAGTGAGTGTGTTCCAGTGTGCCATCCGCTCGATTGAGCACCAACAACCGCGAGGCATCACGCGGCTCAATCGGGGTCTGGGCTATCTGTTCCGGTGGCAGCTCATAGTCAAAATCGCTGAGTTGCATACCAGTTCTCCTACCGGTTCAAAACCCGGATCACCAGGTTGAGGATGACAGTCAATACAATACTCAATACCAGTGAGGTCGCCAATGGCACAAAACACGAGAAACGCCCGTCCGGCGACTGAATGCGGATATCGCCTGGGAGCTGCCCCAGCTGGTCAAGGCCGGGGATCCGGCTGGCCAACAGCAGGAATCCACCGACCACCAGAATAATCACCCCAGCGATCAACAGGGCTCGCCCGCTTGTTTCAAGGTCAAACACGAGTATCAGTTCCTATGAACCATCCATATATTCGGTTCTGTGTATACCGCCTGACCGGCTTCCCGATCAACCTCCAATGGTGCCAATGCGCCCGGAATCACATAGTGGCCAGTAAAGGGTAGGGCCATGTGCAGCCATTCCTCCCATTGGGACCTGCTGGCTGCAATGATCTTGCTGCGGCGCGCCACTCCCGCCACAAACCCTCCCACCCGCTCATGGACACGCAGCCACGGATCGAAATACTGGCCGTCGTCGCGTCGCCACGCTGCATACTGTGTAATGTCCATCAGAGGGTAGCGTGGTTTGAGCATCGGGCGCAGGGGGATCACAGTGGCGGGAAAGCCCATCTTCGCCCCCATGCTTTTCAGGGCAAGCAGGACTTCCGTACTCAACCCCTGCCCCTGCAGCGATCCATCAATCCCGATGAAGAAAGCGCAGTGTAGGGTGGGCTCGCGCTCCGCCTCTCGATCTACAAAACCCTGCGAGATGGCCCAATCCCAGCCTTCATCGGGCAGCGTGCCCCACTCTGACCCTTGCCAGGCAACCGGTATGCTGCTGCCCATGCCCATCAGGCGGCCTGTGTCGTCCACGAGGGCGAGTTGGTACTCGGGGAAGTCGGTGAAAAGCCGATCCCAATAGGCTTTGGCTGCTTCACTGTGGAGCATGTACACAGGCCATACGGACTGGATCAGTGCCTGCATACCGGTGGCCAGAGACGAATCCTGCGCAACGGTGGTCACTCTTGGCACTTACAGCAGCCTCAGCTGGTCGTCACGATTATCCTGGTAGCCGAGGTGATCGTAGGCCAGTGCGGTCGCTACCCGACCACGCGGGGTCCGGTCGATAAAACCCAGTTGCAGCAGATAGGGCTCATAGACATCCATGATGGTGTCGGTCTCCTCGCTGATGGCGGCGGCAATCGTATCGAGGCCAACGGGCCCGCCGCCGAACTTCTCAATCACAGCGCTCAAATAGCGACGGTCCCCCTCATCCAGGCCCAGCACATCGATGCCGCGCAGGGCAAGCCCTTCGTGAGCCACCTGTGCCGTGATGACACCGTCAGCGCGGACATCAGCATAATCGCGGACGCGGCGCAGCAGTCGAAGGGCCACACGAGGTGTTCCGCGTGACCGGCGTGCGATCTCCTCTTTGCCGTCCTGCGTAATGGCAGCATTGAGCATATCAGCCGCCCGCCCGATGATGTGGGCCAGCGCTTCCTCACTGTAGAAGTCCATCCGGTAGATGGCCCCAAAGCGGGCACGCAGTGGTGCAGTCAACAGGCCAAGACGTGTTGTCGCTCCGATCACTGTGAAGCGCGGCAGCTTTAACCGCACGTTGCGAGCGGTCGGCCCCTTGCCGATGATAATATCCAGCGCGAAATCCTCCATGGCCGGGTAAAGGATCTCTTCCACAGCACGGCCCAAACGGTGGATCTCATCGATGAATAGGATGTCGCCCTTGCGCAGGTTTGTGAGGATCGAGGCCAGTTCGCCCGCCCTTTCGATAGCTGGGCCCGCCGTCACACGGATATTGACACCCATCTCGTGAGCCATGACATGGCTCAGGGATGTCTTGCCCAACCCGGGTGGGCCGTAGAAGAGGATGTGGTCGATGGCTTCTTCGCGCGCCTTGGCCGCCTCGATCAGAATGCGCAGATTCTCAACGAGCGTTTCCTGCCCGTAGATATCGTCAAGTGACCGGGGGCGCAGCGCCGCATCGATCTTGCGCGGCTCGTCGCGTTTGCGCCCGCCGGAAACATCGCGTTCGTCATTATTGTTGTCTTCATCGTAGTCGTCTGTCATACTTCGCTCCGCAGCAGATTGTAACGTATGTGACTGATATGGATGCATTGCAAAATCACCAGCGCCGCTACCTGTTCATCACCGTTTTCATGTCGGGGATGTGCGTACTGGCCCTTGAACTGAGCGCCTCGCGACTGCTTGGCAAGGCCTTTGGCACGGGCAATACTGTGTGGGCGAGCGTCATCGGCCTGACTCTGCTCTTTCTGACCCTGGGCTATTTTCTTGGCGGCTGGCTTGCTGACCGCTTCCCCAACCAGCGCACATTCTACACCGTGATCTGCTGGGGGGCTTTTGCCGGTGGGGCCATCCCTTTTCTGGCGATGCCGCTGCTGCCCGCAGTCGTACGGCTGGTTGCGCCCACCGAGCAGGTTGTGCTGCTGGGTTCTGTCGCCACGATGTTTATCCTGTTGGCCGCGCCCGTCACGCTGTTAGGCACTGTGGCACCCTTTGCCGTCCGGCTCGCGATTGACACCACTGATCACGCCGGACGGGTCGCAGGCGCATTGTACGCCGTTTCCACCATCGGCAGTATTCTTGGCAGCCTGCTGCCCTCGCTTGTGTTCATTTCAGCGGTCGGGACCAACCTCACTATTCTGCTGTTCAGCGCCCTGCTGTTGACCACAGGCCTGATCGGCCTGCTGATCAGTGCCCGGCAGCGCGCGTTTCATCTCAGCTGGATGCCGGTTGTGCTGGCTCTGCTGGCCGTGTTCGTCCTTTAAGGAGACCGTCATGACTGATACCACTTTAACACAACCCCACATCGAGATCCCGGCGTGGGTGATGAGTGCACTCAGCGTGTTTGTGATTGTTGCCCTGCCTGTCCTGTTGGTTTTGATCAACGCCCGCCTGCTGATGACGGATGCCTACCTCAACTTCGCTTACAATTCGGGTATCGTGCCACCAGATCAGTATCGCTACCCACCGCTCAGCCGTGAAGAAAGCGCACCGCTCGCACTGGCCTATTTGTTCAACGATGAGGATATTGATTTCCTCGGCGATCAGACATTCTCCACCGGCGAGCCCCTGTACAACGAGCGCGAGCTTTCCCATATGGTTGATGTAAAGGTTGTCACACAGGGGTTGGTGCGTTTCGGATTCATCCTGCTCGGTTTGACTATCCTCGCTGGAACCACGATAGCGTTTGGTGATCCAAAGCAGCTGCTGATTGCCCTACGCAGCGGCAGCTTCCTGACGGCCGGGCTCATCGCGAGCGGCCTGTTCGCCGTAGGGACTTCGTTCAACTGGCTGTTTACACAGTTCCACAACCTCTTTTTTGAGGAAGGCACCTGGCTGTTTCTTCTCTCCGATACGCTGATCCGGCTGTTCCCCATTGAGTTTTGGGCACTCGCCTTCGGCTTGATGTTTGGCTTCGCATTGATCGAAGCGGCGGTCATCGGTGGGTTATCGTGGTGGGGCCTGCGGCATGCTACAATGCAGCCCGAATAGCCCACGATGAGCAAGGGGAGCGCACGTGTACCGACCTGTTTTGCTTATGATCCTGGATGGCTGGGGCCTGCGGACTCGCCGCGCAGGCAATGCGGTCGCCCTAGCTGAGACACCCAACTACGATCGCTGGCTGGCCGAACTTGAACGCACCGTTGTAGACGCCTCCGAGGAGTTCGTCGGCCTGATTGAAGGGCAGATGGGCAATTCCGAGGTCGGGCACCTGAATTTGGGCGCGGGTCGTATCGTTTTCCAGGATATCTCGCGCATCAACAATGCCATCAAGGACAGCTCCTTTTACGATAAAGATCCGCTGCATGCCGCCGTCAATCATCTTGGGGATGGCAACCATCTACACATGATCGGCCTGTTGGGGCCGGGCGGCGTACACGCGCTGGACGAACACCTCTTCGCCCTGCTGCGGTTCGCCAAGAGCCATGACATCACGCCTGTGCTGCATGTGATCACCGATGGCCGCGATACTGCTCCCGACAGTGGCATTGAATTCCTCACCACCCTGCAGGAAACGGTAGCGGCTGAGAGCCTGAACATGACCATCGCGACCGTGAGTGGACGCTACTATACAATGGACCGCGACAAGCGCTGGGACCGGACCGCCAAGGCCTACAATGCCATGGTTAACCGCGAGGGCAACGCCGCCGAAACCGCCGAGTCGGCTGTTAGACAGTCCTATCAGCAGGAGGTGTTTGACGAATTCATCGTGCCGACTGTCATCGGTGACGATGATGCGCTGGCGATCCAACCCGGTGACTCGCTGATCTTCTTCAACTTCCGTGCAGACCGCATGCGGCAGATCGTGCGCATGTTCACCCATGATGACTTTGAGGATCGCCCGGACGTCGGTTTTGTCGAAAATCTGCACATCGCGACGATGACCGAGTACGCTGACGACCTGCCCACCGATGTGCTCTTCCCCATGGAGATCGTGGACAAGCCGCTGGCTGAGGTATTGGCCGACCATGGATTGACACAATTCCATATCGCCGAGACGGAGAAGTATCCGCATGTAACATACTTCTTCAACGGGCGGCAAGAGGAACCGTTTGAAGGTGAAAGCCGCGAGATCATCCCTTCGCCGAAGGTAGCCACCTATGATCTCCAACCGGAGATGAGCGCTCCTGCGGTCACCGAGACCATCCTCAAGCGGATCGCTGAGCATGACGACGACTTCCTGCTGATTAACTTCGCCAATCCGGATATGGTGGGCCATACCGGGGATCTGCAAGCAGCCCGTAAAGCCGTGGAGACCGTAGATGCGTGTGCAAGCCGGGTGGTACAGGCCATTGTTGATCGAGGTGGGGTGGCAATCGTCACCGCAGACCATGGCAACTGTGAGACGATGATCAACCCTGCGACGGGCAAACCGCATACCTATCACACCACGAATCCGGTTGCCCTGTTTGTCATCGGCACAGACCTCTTCACACTGAAGTCCCGCGGCAAACTGGCTGATGTTGCGCCCACCATCCTTGACCTGTTGGGTATTGACAAGCCATCACAGATGACGGGCAATTCGCTGCTCAAGCATGACTGACAACGATCTCTTCAAGTGGCTGACGCCGGGCATAGGCATTAAGCGCTGGCTCGGCCTCATCCTCGCGGGTGCGGTTTTTCTCGGCATGGCAGCGGCAGGGCTGGTGATCGCGTTTTACCGGTCCAGACCGGCTGCACTGTGGGCATATATGGTCTGGCTTGCCGAACTTCCCCTTTGGCTGCTGATCGCGATACTCGGTGCAGCTGGCGTCCTAATGGTGATCGTGGGTGTGGTCCGCATCAACCGGTCTATTCTGGAGCCACTGCAGGTCGAGATGCCCAACCTGTTGGACGCTATGGTTGAAAGACGCCAGCGCAAACAGGGTCCGCGCATTGTGGCTATCGGGGGTGGGACTGGCTTGCCCACCCTGCTGCGTGGCCTGAAGACCTATACGACCAACATCACTGCCGTGGTGACTGTGGCCGATGACGGCGGCAGTTCCGGGCGCCTGCGCCGGGATATGGGCGTGCTGCCACCGGGAGACTTCCGCAACAATATCGCTGCCCTGGCCAAGGATGAAGGCCTGCTTACACAGCTTTTCCAATACCGGTTTGGGGAAGGCGGGCTGGAAGGTCACAGCTTCGGCAATCTGTTTATCACTGCGATGAGTGAGGTCACCGGGAGCTTCGAGTCAGCGCTGGAGGAGAGCAGCAAGGTACTCGCCGTTCGTGGGCAGGTGCTGCCTTCAACTCTGGCCAATGTCACCCTGACCGCCGTGATGCGCCAGAGCGAGCACGAGGGAACGACGTTCGTGGTGGGTGAGTCGCGCATCCCGGAAGAGAATGGGCGCATCGAACGGGTGGCCTTACAACCAGACGATATCCGGGCCTATCCGGGTTCGGTACGTGCCATCCTCAACGCAGACCTTATCGTGTTCGGGCCGGGCAGTTTGTTCACCAGCATCCTGCCGAATCTGCTGGTGAATGATATCTCGGAAGCGGTGCGGGCCAGCAAAGCGGTCAAGGTGTATGTATGCAATGTTGCTACCCAACCCGGCGAAACCGACGGTTTCACAGTGATGGACCACGTACGCGCCATTGAACAACATGTTGGCGACGACCTGTTTGATGTGGTCATCGCCAACAATGAGTTCCCGCCAACCAAGGCGACGTATGTACAGCCGAATGGCAGCCTCGCACCGTCTACCCGGATCGTCACCACCCCGTTGGTGGATGAGGCAAAGCCCTGGCGTCACGATCCGGAAAAGCTGGCCCGTGCGCTAATGGCGCTTATCGGACCGCAGAGTTAATCCTTCAGCAGCACCACGTCATCAACCACATACTGTCCGTTGTTGATGGAAGCGCCCAACTTGATATTCAACGTGTCGTAGTCAAACGTGGTTGTAAACGGGCAGGTTACCTGCGTCATGGGTGTGGTACCTGTGATGTTGAAGGTGCACAGCTGCGTGCCGATCTCATCAGTCACATTGTTGGACCATGCCGCGAGTACACCCTGTACAGATGAGCCGAAGACCCCTTCACTGCTGACCCAGTACGTCAGGGTATAGCTGTCGCCCGCCACACCGGCGATCACCGGGATGGTTTGCTCAACGGCTTCAATCACGCCTGTGCTCTCAAACACCATGACACATGTTCCATCAACCGGACTCGGCGCGTCGCAGTCTGTATCACTCACGAAGAGGAACTGCGATGCTTCAACATCGATCCGCACGCGCCCGATCTGGTTCCAGTCGTCAAATCCGTCCTCAAAGCTAGCATTGCGCATCAGGTTGCCGGTGAAGGTCACTGTCCACGTGAACACGGTCGAGTCCGATGCGTTCTTGTCATCGGTAGCGGTTACCACAACCTCGTAAACACCCCCAGCGTCGGCTTCCAGAACGCCGCTGATCAGCCCTGTGTTCTCGTCAATCAATACCCCTTCTGGCAGATTGTCTGCTGAATACAACAGGGGGTCATCATCGGGGTCAACGGCCTCAACCTGAAAACTGACCGCGTCGCCCTCCGCATCGGTGCGGTCTGGCAGCGGTGTGACCACCGGACTGCGGTTGACCGGATTCACGATCCAGCTGAAGGTGCCCGTCGTCGTGCGAGCGGGTGCGCCATCGTCGGTGACAGTGATCTCAACAGAGTAGATACCTGCTGTGTCAAACCCCAAATCCCCTGTGATCAGGCCGGTGTCCGGATCAATAGTGAGCCCGGCAGGCAAACCTGAAGCCGCGAAAGCAAGATCATCATCTTCCGGATCGGTGGCGGTAACCAGCACAGCGATGCCTGTGTCGCCCTCATTGTTCTCCTGGTCAACCAACGGATCAAGCACCGGGGCTTCGTTGGTACCATCCACCATGAAGTACTCGAAGGCGTAGTCGATTGTATCCTCCGGATCAGCGTTGCGATGGCTGCCAAACACGCCCGCAAAACTGACCGGGCCTGTGGTGCCGTCGGGCAGGGTCACACCGGCGAAGTATCCATCTGAGACGATGACAGAGTCATTGGCTGGTGTATCGGAGTCGACAATCTGTGTGAAGGTTGTGCCGTCAAGACTGTAGAAGCCGGTTGCTCGCCCAGTGGCCGGATCAATAACCATGCGCAGCGTGATCACCTGTGTATTGATGGCATCACTGATGGTAGCCGTATCAATGCTGAAATAAGTCAGATCAGCCCCGATACGGCGCTCGCTGCTCAGTTCGACCTTGGCTGCCGAATTGCCGGAGCCATCATATGACTCGCCCGTCTTGATGATCACAAGCTTGACGTAGTTGTCCTCGTCAGCACCGACCCACAAGCCACCCTGCTGGGAGTTGTTCGTGCCCGGGGCCATATCCGGCATCACGATTTGGGTTTCCACCACCAGCGGAATGCTTGGGTCAACAGCCACACCTAACCCGTTTACCAACGAGTTGCCTGCCGGATCGAGCGCGAGGTCGCGGATCTGAAGGCCTTTCGTGCTGGTGATCACGAGATCGCCGCCGCTGATACTCAACTTCTCGGATGCAAAGCCCGGCACCTGGGGGTCATCAGGTGTGGGATAGTCCGGCACACCAGTTGGGTTTGAGGGCGGATCGACCATCGTGAAGCCTGTATCTGTGATCTCAGCTACCGGGGCATCCGGCCCTTCCCACTCAACTGTGTAAGGCAGTTCCACCGGAAGCTGATCGCAAGTCAGCACGGAGTATGGATAGCATGAGTCCGGTGCGGCCTGACCACGCAGCGTCAGGATGCCTGCCAGAAACACGAGCATTGCTACCGGAATTGTCGTAATAAGACGGCGAGGAGTAGTCATGGTGTGCCCCTGTTACACAATTGTTATCTAGTTCAATACTATAGATCTTCAGAAATAAAAGCCAGACCCCATGGCGAATTTTGGGCGAAAGAATCATGAAAATTTCATGAAGGCCACTGTGCCAATTTTAGAGGTGTCATCTGGTATAATAGGGTTGGACCCTCACACACGAACAACTCACAGGAGTGAATATGACTATCAAAGTTGGTGTGAACGGCTTCGGGCGCATCGGGCGTCAGGTCGTGAAGATCATGAAGATGCACTACGATAACGATTTCGACATCGTGGCCTTTAACGATCTTGGCAATCTTGAAACGATGGCTCATCTGTTCAAATATGATACGGTCTATGGCTCTTACAAAGGATCGGTTGAAGTTACCGACAGCGGTCTGGTGATCGACGGTGACGAGATCAAAGCTCTTTCTGAGCGTGACCCGGCTCAGCTGGGGTGGGGCGATCTGGGTGTGGACCTTGTGATTGAGTCCACGGGACTGTTCCGCTCGCGCGATGATGCCGCCAAGCATCTGGAAGCCGGTGCAAAGAAGGTCATCATCAGTGCCCCCGGCAAGAACCCCGATCTGACAGTGGTGCTCGGCGTCAACGAAGACGACTACAAAGCCGACGAGCACGACGTCGTATCCAACGCCAGCTGCACCACCAACGCGCTGGCCCCCGTGGCGAAAGTCCTACAGGATGCGTTCGGCATCAACCGCGGGGTACTCAACACCATTCACTCAATCACCAGCACACAGAACCTGGTCGACGGCCCCCACAAGGACCTGCGCCGTGCGCGTTCTGCCTACGAGAATATCATCCCGACCTCAACCGGCGCGGCGAAGGCTGTCGGTCTTGTCCTGCCTGAGCTGGAAGGTCGCTTTGACGGTTTCGCGCTGCGTGTGCCTACACCAACGGTCTCCGTGGTGGACTTCGTAGCCCTGCTCGAACAGGATGTCACGACGGACGCACTCCACGAGGCGTTTACGACCGCAGCCAACGGCCCGATGGAAGGCATTCTTAAGGTCAACACCGAGCCGCTCGTCAGTTCTGACCTGATCGGCAGCATGCATTCAAGCATCGTGGATGCCGAATTCACGTTCGCGGTCGGCGGTGAAGGGCCTATGGTCAAGGTTGTGGCCTGGTATGACAACGAATGGGGTTATTCGGTACGCACCGTCGATCTGGCCAAGTTCATGGGAGACAAACTCTAACACGATGGACAAGAAAACTATTCGCGATGTGGATCTGACCGATCAGCGTGTGCTCGTCCGGGTGGATTTTAACGTGCCACTTGACGATGGCACCGTCACGGATGACAACCGTATCCGGGCTGCGGTGCCCACCATACGCGCCATCCTTGATGAAAAGCCGCGGGCTGTCATCCTGATGTCTCACCTTGGGCGTCCGAAAGGCGAACGTAAGCCCGAGCTCTCGCTTAAGCCGGTAGCCCCTGTTCTGCAAGACCTGCTCGGCGAAGAGGTGCATTTCGTCGAAGACACCATCGGCGATCAGGCCAAGCAGGCCATCGAGGAACTGCCGCGCGGTGGAGTGCTCCTGCTGGAAAACACTCGCTTCTATCCGGGTGAGAAGAAAAATGATCCGGACTTCTCAGCACAGCTGGCCGAGCTCGGCGATATCTTCGTCAATGATGCTTTTGGCTCATCGCACCGGGCACATGCCAGTGTGGTCGGTGTAGCTGACCACATGGCTGCGGTCGGCGGGCTGCTCATGGAAAAAGAGATCGAGTTTCTCAACAATGCCCTCGCTGACCCGGGCAGACCGTATGTCGCCATTCTTGGCGGTGCGAAGATCTCTGACAAGATCGGTGTCATCGAGCGTCTGTTGGAAACCGCTGATCTCATCCTGATCGGCGGCGGGATGGCCAACACCTTTTTCGCCGCGCAGGATATCCCCGTTGCGGAGTCACTGGTGGAGGAAGACGCAGTCGATACAGCCAAACAGCTAATGGAGCAGGGCCTTGACAAGCTGGTGCTGCCCACGGATGCTGTGATCGCTGATGCGTTCGAGGCTGATGCCAACAGCAGAACCATCGATGTGATGGACGGCGGTGTGCCAGACGGGTGGCGCATCCTTGATATCGGTGAGGCGACAATAGCCCTGTTCAACGAGAAGCTTCAGGGGGCGCAGACTGTCGCGTGGAACGGCCCGATGGGCGTCTTTGAGCTGGAGCCTTTCGCAAAAGGCACATTCGCGGTAGCCCAAACCTGCGCTGAGCTGGCACAGGCCGGCGCGACCGTTGTCATCGGCGGCGGGGACTCGGCCAGTGCAGTACGCGAAGCCGGACTTTCTGACAAAGTCACACACGTGAGCACAGGCGGTGGGGCCAGCCTCGAGCTGATGGAAGGCAAAGAGCTGCCTGGCCTGGCGGCTCTCAACGACAAGTAATCCGTCAGAGGGGGCCGGGTCACCGGTCCCCTTTTGGTTCCCCTTGGGTGACTGGTATACTCACAGGCGGAGGAACCTCAATGAGCTATGAACCCGGCCAGTATATCGGCCCCTATCGAATTAGTGAACAACTGGGTCAGGGGGGTATGGCATCGGTCTATAAGGCCTACCATGAACGCCTCGACCGCTATGTGGCCCTTAAAGTCCTGCATCCGGCCCTTAAGCAGGAAGAGAACTTCGCTGCCCGCTTCCTGCGAGAAGCCCAGATGATTGCCAAGCTGGATCATCCGAACATCGTCACTGTGTATGACTATGACGAGTACGGTCACGATCCCTACCTGGTAATGCGCTACATTGACGGGCAGACACTCAAGGGGTGGTTGAAGCGGCAAACACCCGACGTTGACCAGATCACGGATATCGTGATGAGTGTGGGGGGTGCGCTCTCCTACGCGCACAAACATGGCATCCTGCACCGCGATATCAAACCCTCGAACATCATGATTGATCGTGACAGCCGTATCTACCTGACCGACTTCGGTCTGGCCCGCATGGTCACCGCCTCGGAGAGCACACTTTCACGCGATATGATGCTCGGCACGCCGCAGTATATCTCCCCTGAACAGGCTATGGGTGATCGCAACCTTGACGAGCGCACCGACATTTACTCGCTGGGCGTGGTCATCTACGAGCTGATTGTCGGGCGGGTGCCATTCAATGCGGATACACCGTTCGCCATTGTGCATGACCATATCTTTACGCCGCTGCCCAGCCCGACATTGGTCAACCCGGAGGTGCCGCCTTCCATTGAGCAGTTTCTGGTAAAGGCGCTGGCCAAGAAACGCGAGGAACGCCATGCTTCAGTAGACAGTTTGCTGGAGCACTTCCAACAGGCCGTAAACGAAGCCGGGCGTGACGCGATCTATGCCGCGTCGCAGGTCGCCCCTGCACCGATCCCGATGAGGCGGCAGGCCGCGCCGGATGTGGGCGAAGCAGAGATGATGTATGCTCCCGAGCCCGACTATTACGACGAGTCAGCCCCCGGCTACGAATCCGCCTCGGTGCGTATAACAAACAGCCGCCAGCGGCGGCCGGGCCTGTGGGCGCTGGTTGGTTTGGTACTGCTCATCATCACCCTGATCGGCGGTGGCTACTACTTCTTCA
The DNA here is from genome assembly GCA_010092885.1 of Chloroflexota bacterium. Lineage (GTDB taxonomy): Bacteria > Chloroflexota > Anaerolineae > Aggregatilineales > UBA3940 > TC-195. The sequence goes on from JAADYX010000017.1 coordinate 73,157, forward strand.
CTGTGATCAGTGGTGAAATTGACGCGGTCCGGTCCCTTCAAGAAGGGTCGCACCGTATCGTCGAAACACACACCCTCTAAACGCAAGGAGAACGCCAATGCCTACGCCCTTCCTCGCTGGCAACTGGAAAATGAACAAGACCATCGACGAAGCTCTCGCTTTTGTTGAAGCAGTCAAAGGACCGCTTGAAGCCATCGACGCAGTGGACTACGGGATCTGTGCACCGTTCACAGCGCTGGCCCCTCTGCACGATGCTGTGGCCGGTACACGGATCAAGCTGGGCGCACAGAATATGTATTGGGAAGAGTCCGGCGCGTTCACCGGTGAGATCTCGCCCCTGATGCTCAAAGGCCTGTGTGAGAACGTCGTTATTGGCCATTCGGAGAGGCGTCAGTACTTCGGGGAAACCGATGAGACGGTCAACCGGAAGATCAAAGCCGCGCTGGAGCATGGCTTGCAACCCATCGTGTGCGTGGGTGAGAATCTTGAGCAGAACGAGGCAGAACAAACTGAAGAGGTTGTCAGCACACAGGTGCGCGGGGCCTTTGCCGATCTCAGAGAGGATCAGGTGCGCGATATTGTCATCGCCTATGAGCCCATCTGGGCGATCGGCACCGGCAAAGCCGCCACCCCCGAACAGGCCAACGACGTAATCGGGAATGTGGTTCGGGCCACGGTAGCCGATATGTTTGGCACAGATGTGGCCGAACAGATGGTCATTCAGTATGGTGGCAGCATTAAACCCGCCAATGTTGAAGAGCTAATGAGCCAGCCTGAAATCAATGGTGGCTTGGTCGGTGGGGCCTCATTGGACCCGGAGAGCTTTGTCACGCTGGTGCAGGTCACCTATGAGGTGAAGATCCAGAATGCCGGAATGGGCGGTTAACTGCATCCTGATAGCGATCTCAATCTGGCCGCTGATCCGGATCGAACGATGGATCCACCGCCACGTCCAGGGATTGGGACTGCTGTTGACAAACAACCCGCAGGCGGCGGTCCTGATCTACTACCTGATCTTCGTGCCCGGTGTGGCTCTGCATGAGGTCAGCCAGTTTCTGCTTGCCAAACTGCTGGGGGTGGAGGTCAAACAGTTCCGCATCTGGCCGGAGGAACAACAGGGCGTTATCCGGCTGGGTCTTGTCGAGATCGACCAGCGCAAAACTGATACGGTGCGCGCCACTCTGATAGGCGTGATTCCGCTGGTGACGGGCATCGCGATGATCGCGTGGATCGGCAACGCGCGCTTCGATGTGGAGATCCTCTTCACGGCGCTTTCCACCGGAGACCTACCCACCATCGCAGAGGGCATCCGCGAATTTCTGCGCGCACCTGACTTCTGGTTGTGGTTTTACCTGCTATTCGCCATTGCCAACGCGATGCTGCCCGAAGAGCACGACGAGATCAACTGGTGGATCATCGTCGCCCCGGCTGCCGGTCTGATCGTTTTCCTGCTGGTGCTTGACCTGGGCATCCTCGTGCAGGCCTGGTTGGAAGGGCCCTTCACCTTGCTGACGGAAGCAGTGGCCTTCGCTTTATGGATGTCGCTGGGCATTGATGCGTTCATGTGGGCTTTGCTATCGGTGGCCGAGTTTATCTTCAGTCGCATCCTCCAACGTGAACTTGAATACAATTGATCGACGGGAGCACCTCTATGGATGACACCTTTACCGCCCGTGTACGCCAAGCCGTGGAAGTTCATATGGCTGATGCGGACCCGAACCTGCGGGAGGTCTTCCTGGAGCGCTTCGATCTATACGCCCCTGACGCCATAGACCTGCTGTCCGAACTTTACGGCAGCCGCGATGACTTCGCCTCGCAGATCGTTGCGATCTTTCAATCGCTGGCACAGGGCTATTTGGAGCGACGGCCTGAGCTGCACAAACTGGACAGCTACCGCGAAGGCGATCCGTTCTGGTTCCAGAGCAATCGCATGGTGGGGGCTTTCTGCTATGTCGACCTGTTTGCTGGCACCTTCGACGGTTTGCGCGAACGCATCAATTACCTGAGCGAGCTGGGCATCACCTACCTGCATCTGATGCCTGTCTTCCGTACACGGGAAGGTCCGGACGATGGTGGTTATGCGATCAGCACCTATCGGGAAACCAAGTCCCATCTTGGCACCATCAATGACCTCCGAAGGCTGGCCGATGCACTGCGCTACAGCGGGATCAGCCTTGTGCTCGATTTCGTGTTCAACCACACGGGCAGCAATCATACCTGGGCTGAACGCGCCAAAGCAGGCGATGCTAAATACCGCGATTCCTATCACATCTTCCCCGACCGCACCCTGCCCGATCAATATGAGCAGCATCTGCGGGAGGTTTTCCCGGAGGAACATCCGGGGGCGTTCACCTACCATGAGGAGGTGAACGGCTGGGTATGGACCACCTTCCACAGCTACCAGTGGGACCTCAACTACCGGAGCCCGGCGGTATTCCGTGAAATGCTGCAGGAGATGCTCTTTCTGGCGAATCTGGGTGCAGAAGGTATCCGTTTGGATGCGGTCGCCTTTCTGTGGAAGGAGATGGGCACCAGTTGTGAGAACCTGCCCGAGTCCCATACGATCATCCAAGCTTACAATCGGCTGATCCGCATTGCCGCACCGGGGACCTTTTTCAAATCCGAGGCGATTGTTCATCCGGATGATGTGGTGGAATATTTCGGCACGGGTGAGCGCGCCGGCCTCGAAGCCAATATTGGCTACAATCCCCTGCTGATGACCGAGATCTGGGAGCCTTTGGCAACCCGCCACACGCATCTACTGACCTATTCCATGAAGCACCGCTACAATGTCCTGCCCCCAGGTACCGCCTGGGTCAATTACGTACGCAGCCACGACGATCTGATCTGGAACTTCGCTGATGAAGACGCGCAGAAACTCGGCATTGATGGTGGCATCCACCGTGATTTTCTCAGCCGGTTCTACACGGGTGCGGTGGATGAGTCGTTTGCATTGGGCCGCCCCTTCCAATTCAATCCGCGCACCGGGGATGTTCGAGTCAGCGGAACAACCGCATCTCTCGCCGGTTTAGAAAAGGCGCTGCGCGATCAGGACCGCTATGCGGTTGATCTCGCCCTGCGGCGCATCCTGCTGCTGTACAGCATTGTGTTAAGCATGGGCGGCATTCCACTGCTGAACCTGGGCGATGAGATAGGGATGCTCAACGACTATTCGTACCGGGATGATCCCGGCAAGGCGTCCGACAGCCGCTGGCTGCACCGTGTCCCCTTCGACTGGGATCGGGCAGGGCGCCGCCACGACCCGACCAGCATCCCAGGGCGGATCTATTTTCCCCTGAAAAAGATGATCAGCATCCGCAAGGATCTGCCCGCCTTTTCTGCCGGAACTTACACGGAGATTCTCGATACGAACAACATGGCCCTTTTTGGATACAGAAAACCGGGTGCCGAAGATGAATCCGGGGTCATGTGCATCTGCAACTTCCGAGCCGAACCGCAGGTGATCAGTGCGGAGACGTTGGCCCAATGGATGCCGGAGGGCCCCTGCCTTGAGCTGCTGGCCGGGCTGCACCTGCGGCGCGGCGAGGGCATCTCCTTAGAGCCGTACGGTGTGGTATGGATTAAATCTCTGCTGTAGTGAGGAACAGACATGTTTCAATTTGACGATTACCAGCACATCCTTTTTGAGCGGCGTGACCCCAACATTCTGTGGTGCACGCTCAACCGGCCTGAAGTGCTCAATGCCGCGGACCGCCGGCTGCACACCGAGTTTGTCCACCTGTGGCAGACCATCGACTCCGACCCGACAATCCATGCAGCGGTGATCAC
>JAADYX010000018.1 GCA_010092885.1 Chloroflexota bacterium
AGCTGATATAGTCCATGCCTGTCCCACCATACGCCTCCGGGATCGGCCCGGCCAAAAAGCCGAGCTCGCCCATGCGTCTGACAAGATGAAGGGGGAATTCGCCGGTGGCATCGGCTTCCCGCGCGATGGGGGCCACCTCCTCGTCGGCAAAACGGCGCGCGCGCGCTTCGACAGCCTGCTGCTCTAGGGTGAGCGCGAAGTTCATAGGACGGCTACCCCTTCCATTTCCACCAGTGCCCCATCCTGAAAAAGGCTGCTGACCTCAAACAGGGCCATGGCCGGATAGTAGTCACCGAAGTAGGTCTTCATCAGGCTGCCAAGAGGCTTTAGGTGCTCACGGTAGAGTGCCCGGTCCGTAGTGTAGATGTTCAGCTTGACGATGTCGGTCATCTGGCCGCCTGCGGCCTGCACCACGGCCTGCAGATTCTTGAGGACCTGTTCGTATTGGGCGAGCAGGTCGCCGTGCCCGATGATCCGGCCATCGGCGTCGCTGGCATCCTGACCGGCCAGCCACAGGATGCGCCCGCCCTGTGTCACGATGCCATGGTTGAAGCCGCGCGGCTGCGGCAGTTGTGGCGGGGTGATGATGCTCTTTTCCATATCAGCGGCCCACAAACTTCGGTTTGGCCTTCTCTTTGAAGGCTTCGTAGAACAGCCGGTGATCCTCGCCCATCAGCATGAGGGCCTGCGCCTGCGCCTCCGATTCAAGCGCGGATACGAGGTCCATGTTCCACTCGTTGTTGACCATGCGCTTGGTCATGGAAAGGGCGAGAGTCGGGCCGGCGGCAAGGCGCGCCGCCCATTCCTGTGCGGCAGTGAGTAGATCCGCATGGGGTACAACTTTGTTCACCAGCCCGTAGCGCTCGGCGGTTTCCGCCTCGATGGTGCTGCCAAACATCAACAGCTCGAACGCGCGGCCCATACCCACAATGCGGGGCAGCAGATAGGCTGCGCTCATATCCGCGCCCGTCAGCCCGACTTTGGTGAACAGAAACGCGAACTTGGCCTGCTCCGAAGCCACACGCAGATCCGCGGCCAGTGCGATCACTGATCCGGCCCCGGCAGCCATGCCATTCACCGCGGCGATAATGGGCTTATCCAGCTGGCGCATGTTGTGTACCACTGCACCCGTCATACGGGTGAAGGCTAGGTGCCCCTTGATGTCCTCATCCAACAGCGGTTCGATGATCTCAAACACATCCCCGCCGGAGCAGAACGAGTCGCCCGCACCGGTGACGACTATCACCCGCACCGACTCATCGTAGCGCAGGTCTTCCAGCAGATCGCGGTACTGCGCGTAGATATCAAACGTCAGTGCGTTGAGCACCTCAGGCCGGTTGAAGGTCAGCGTTGCCACGCCCTCGGCCACATCGTAGTCAAAATCGTAGGTCATTGCGGCTCCTTGTTTTCAATACATGATCGCGCCGCCATCGACGTTGATGGCCTGCCCTGTGATGCCGCGCGCGCCATGCCCGGCCAGCATCACCGCGACGGCGGCCACTTCATCCGGCTCGATCAGGCGGTTCTGCGGGTTGCTTTTTTCCAGCGCGTGGCGGGCCTGCTGGCTGGTGCGGCCCGTCTTCTCCACGATGTTCTCAATGGTGGCATCCGTCATGGAAGTGTCAACATATCCAGGGCAGATCGCGTTAACCGTGACATGCGGCGCGAATTCCACCGCGAGAGCACGTGTCAGGCCGAGCAGACCATGCTTGGCAGCCGTATATGCCGCGACGTACTTGCCGCCCGCCTTGCTCGCCAACGACGCGATATTGATGATCCGGCCATATTCCTGATCCAACATGGCGGGTGCAAAAGCCTTGGTTATGTAGTAGGCGCTGTCCAGATTGATAGCGATCATCTGGTGCCACAGCGCGTCCGGGTGGCTGCGGAAGGGCGCACTCTTGCCGCTGCCTGCATTGTTGACCAGGATATCGAGGCCGCCCCACGCTGTCTCGATCTGTTCGTGCAGGGCGGCGATCTGGTCGGTATCGGTTACGTCACAGGTGATGGCCATGCCATGGCCGCCTGCCGCCTCGATCTGCGCCAACGCGGCATCCAGATCGGGTTGGCGGCGCGCCGAGATCGCGACCCGTACGCCCTGTTCGGCCAGTGCCTGCGCGATGCTCAGGCCGATGCCTCGGCTGGCCCCTGTGACCAGTGCACGTTTGCCCACAAGTGATGTCACCGGTTACAGCTCCATCCGGCACAGGTCGGCGCGCCCGGCAGCCACCAGCGTGTTGACCTCACCACTGGTCCTTAGAAAGCCGCCCACCATCACAGGGATATCAACATCATGGCGCAGGATATCGGCGTAGGGTGTCAGGAAGCCCGGCCCAAACGCCGGATAGCCGCGCGGGGTGGTCTGCCCGACCAGCGGCTCGATGATGTCACAGCCACGTTCCTTAAGCGCCTGTCCTACTGCAACGGCTTCTTCCGCAGTGAGGCCGTTGTTCTGGCAGTCATCCATATTGAGCAGCACCCCGAGAGGTTTGTCCTGCGGCCAGGCCGCACGCACCGCCGCAAAGACCCCCAGTGGCCAGCGCATGCGGTTGGGCAGGTCCCCGCCGAACTCGTCCGTGCGATGGTTGCTCAGTGGGGAAAGGAAGCTCGCCAATAGATAGCCGTGTGCCATATGCAGGTGCAGCATATCGATCCCCGCTTCATCGGCCAGCTGTGCCGCACGCACAAACGCCGCCGTGATCCGCTCGAAGTCGGCTGCTTCCATAGCCCGGGGGACGCTGCTGCGGGCATGGTACGGCAGGGCGGAGGGTGCGGTCAGTTCCCAGCCCCCATCCAGCAGGGGACGATCCAGCCCGGCGGCGCGCGGCTGCACCGCCCCGCGCCGTCCGGCGTGGTTCAGCACCAGCGCGAGTTTGCCTCCGGCCGTGTGCACCTGTTCAGCAGTTTGCGCCCACTGCTCGATATCCGCCTCATCGGTCAACGTCGGATCGTCTGGGGTGATGCGTCCCTCCGGCAGTACGGCGGTCGGCGCGCTGATCAGCAGGGCGGCCCCGGTCTGTTCGGCCTGATCAGCGAGCGTGACGGCAGCCCGGTTGTGCAGGTCCATACCGCGCAGCCGGAAGGCAGAGAACATCGGTGGGGGGGCCAGGGGCCCCCCAACATCCTGATTGCCAAACCACCGGTCGATGCGGTCCACATAATAGGGATCGCGCGTGCGCAGGTTGTCGTAATGGATGCGTCCGCTGCGTGTCAGCAGCTGGAATGTGAACTGCTGTGGCTCAAGGTGCGTATAGCGACTGGTGTTCTCAAAGTAGATCCGGCTGACCTGCGCCGCCTGCTGCAGGATATCCACGCGCGGACGGCGGTCGAGTTCATAGAGGTTTAGCGCAGTTTCCAAATCGTCAGCACTCTCGAAGGCCTGCGCCAGCGCAATGGCACCGTCCATGGCCAGCTTCGTGCCTGATCCGATGGAGAAATGGGCTGTGTGCGCTGCATCGCCGAGCAGCACAATATTCTGGTGCCGCCACGACCGGTTACGCACCCGCAGGAAATTCCCCCACAGGGAGCGGTTGCTCAGGAGGCAGGCTCCGCCCAGGTAATCGGCAAACAGCGCCTCACAGTAGGCCAGGCTTTCTTCCTCTGTGGCCTGATCCAGGCCTGCTCGCCGCCAAACTTCTTCAGCTGTTTCCACAATGAAGGTGCTCATCGTGCCATCAAAGGGGTAGGCATGCACCTGGAAGAGGCCGTGCTCGTTCTCCTGAAAGATAAAGGTGAAAGCGTCCATCACCTTATCCGTGCCGAACCACACAAACTTCGCCTGTCCCTTTGTCAGCGAGGGCTTGAAGTGCGGTGCGAGCATTGTGCGGATACGACTGTTGACGCCATCGGCGGCAACCACCAGATCGTAGTCCGCCGGGTTCAAGTAGGTGATCGAGTCGAAGCCGGAGAGGTCAAGCTCGGCGGCAGCGCCCATATCCAGCACGATCTCATGCTCAAACTCAATCGGAATGCCCAACTCCCGGCAGCGCTCCTGCAGGATGATCAGCAGCCGCTTGCGCGACATCCCCGCGAAATCGTGCCCATCGGCGCGGATGACCTCGCCGCGGTAGTAGGTATCGATGGCGGTCCAGTGTACGAACTCGTCGGAGATGCGTTCGTATGTAGGAAAGTCGGCTTCCCGGAATGTGCTGATGGTTCGGTCAGAGAAGACCACACCCCAGCCGTAGGTTGCACCATCCGGGTTGCGCTCGTAGATCGCGATGTCCCAGTCGGGGTGGGCCTTCTTGAGCAGTATGGCTGTGTACAGCCCGCCGGGCCCGCCGCCGACGATCAGAATCTTCATTGCGGTGTCCTTTATCCTAGCACGTCGGCCAGACGTTCGAGCTGAGTGATATCCGATGAGGTCGGGAATAGAATCAACTGGTCGCAGCCCGCATCGCGATACCCGCGTATGAACTGTGTGATCGCCTGGGGTGTGGTCAGCAAGCCTGCCGCGATGCGCTCGGCAAAAGGCCCGGTGAAGTCGTAATAGTCCAGCAGGTACTGCGTCCCGGCATCCTGCACGGCCTGATCGCCCAGTGCGAAGTACCCCATGCCCCACAGCTGCGGCTCCCCGGGGCGACCCGCATCACGCCACGCCGACCGGGCCTGATCTGCCATGCGCTCGAAGATGCGCGGTGGCCCGCCGTTGTGCATGTAGCCATCGCCGAAGCGGGCAACACGCGCGAACGAAACGGTGCTCAACCCACCGATGAGCAGCTGCGGCCCCTGCGTACGCGGGGTAACTGGGCCCAGATGAGCACTCTCCCAGTGATCGCGCAGATCGGCAAGCTGCTGCGTCAGCCGCTTGCCGCGGATATGGTAATCGCTCTGCGTGATGTCGTAGTCGTCTTTGCGGGCCCCGACCGCCACACCGAGCGTGAACCGCCCGCCCGAGATCGAGTCAATGGTGGCGGCCGTTTTGCCCAGGATGGCCGTGTTGCGCAGCGGCGCGATCACGATCATCGTGGCCAGGTGGATGCGCTCCGTCACAGCGGCGGCAGCCGCCAACGTTGCCAGTGGATCAAAGCTGTCGTACAGTACCCGATCCAGCACGGCGGCAGTAGAAAAGGGACCCTTATCCGCGTGGGTGATCCATTGGAGCATCGTGGCCCCATCCAGCCCGGCGATGGTATTTGGTAGCCCAACCCCGATGTTCATGTGTGCACTCCTTCAGTAAACGGCGCTGCGGTCTTCGCCCGGACTTCGTCCAGGGTGGCGCCGGGCATCAGTTCGGTGAGGGTGAGCTGCCCACCGATGAACTCAAAGACCGCCAGCTCCGTGATGATCATATCCACAACGCCCGTTGCGGTGAGCGGCAGGGTACATTCCGGTACGATCTTCGGGTCGCCGCGGCGGCTGGTATGTGTCATCGTAATGAGCAGCCGTTTGGCTCCCACCGCCAGATCCATCGCACCGCCGACGCCCAACAGCGGTTTGCCCGGCACCGCCCAGTTGGCCAGATTGGCGTGACTGTCAACCTGCAAACCGCCCATCACGGCGACATCCACGTGCCCGCCCCGGATCATGGCGAACGAGTCTGTGCTGTCGAAGTAGCTGCTGCCCGGCAGCGCTGTCACCGGGATCTTGCCCGCATTGACCGGATAGTCCATGGCGCCGCCATCCTGTGGCGAGGGGCCGAAGCCCAGCATGCCGTTTTCCGTATGCAGGATGATGCCATGGTCCGGCGTGATCAGGTCGGCGATCAGGGTTGGGATGCCGATGCCAAGGTTTACCAGATCGCCAGGGTGCAGTTCCTGCAAAGCGCGCCGTGCAATGCCCAGCCTTATGCCGCTCGCATCCGTGGGTGGGCTCACTGAGGCCGACGACCCGAGATCGTCAAGGGTCGTGTGAGCCTGCACCAGGTAGTCGACATAGATGCCCGGCGTATGGATGTGATCCGGGTCCAGGTCGCCGAGGGGCACAATGGTCTCCACTTCCGCGATCACCAGATCGGCGGCCAGTGCCATGGCCTTGTTGAAGTTTTGTTCGGTGCGCTGGTAAACCAGATTGCCTGCCGTGTCAGCCTGCCGGGCACGGATAAAGGCCACATCGGCGCGCAGGGCAGGGATGAAGACGTGTGGCTGTCCGTCAATCTCGCGGATCTCCGAGCCTTCGGCGATGACCGTGCCTGCCGCTGTGGGCGTGTAGAACCCGCCTATCCCTGCGCCACCCGCCCGGATCGCCTCCGCGAAGGAGCCCTGCGGCATCAGCTGGACATCCAGGTTGCCGTCAAGAGCGGCCTGTGCCGCTTCCGGATTGGAGGTGAAGTACGACCCGATCGCCTTTTTGATCTGCCCATTGCGCAGCAGCCTTCCACCGCCCAAACCCGGTTCCCCGACATTGTTGCCGATGTAGGTCAGGCCGCCGGTTTGGGTTTGTGCCAGAGCGTGCAGCAGATGTACCGGGTTGCCGGTCATACCGAAGCCACCGGCCATTAGGACGGCACCTTCGGGTACCAGCTGCGCTGCTTGTTCAGGACTTATCTGTGGAACGCGTTTCATCACATCTATCTGTTGGTGGAGGATGTTCGGCGGGTATGCATACATACCGACCGGTAGGTATGTTCATGATACACACAAAAAGATGGCTTGTCAACCGCGTTCCACAGAGGCCTGTCTACGTCCAGGTACGTGTCTCCCAGCGCCACTTTTCCTGCTCGGAGAAGACCTGCATCGAGCGTGCGGGCCGTCCCAACAGCCGTTCCAACTCGGCGCTTTCCTGCGCGTTGCTCCCCTGCTGCGTCAGCGTATAAACGATGGTCATGAACGCGATCACATCCATTGCCACACCCCGGCGCATCAGCCGCCACCAGAACTTGATGAAGCTCGGGTTAGTGTAGCGGATCTCGCGGTCCAGCGCTTCACTAAGGATCTCGGCCACACCGTGCATATCCAGATTGTCCGGCCCGCTGAGCGTGTAGCCCTTATTCTTATGCGGTTCGGGATCCTCAAAGATTTTGAGCACGACCTCAGCCACGTCGCGCGAGTCGATGATCGTCATGCGGCCATCGCCCGCCGGTATGAACAGCTCCTGGTGTTCGACGATATCCACGCCGTGGGTCGAAATGCCGCGGCACAGGTTCTGCATGAAGTAGGTGCAGCGTAAAAACGTGTGCGGAATACCGACTTCCTCAATGTGCCGTTCAACCTGGTAGTGCGGCACGATCTTAACATGATCTGAGCCGGGCACATCGACAAATACCAAATGCTTGATATCCCGCGTGGCCAGCTCATTGACGAAGGGTTTCATCCAGGTGTGTACTTTGATCGGCTGCGGATAGGGGAAGATCAAGAAAACCTGATCAACGCCTTCCAACGCAGGCCCCCATGTGCTGCGATCTTTATAGTCAAAGGGTACGATGTCCACATCATCACCGTGCAGCTTGCGGACTCGCTCCGGGGTGTGGGCAGCCAACCGGAAGGGAAAAGGTCGCCTTTCGACCAGCAGCTTGGCCACCTCATTGCCAACGTTGCCAGTCGGTGCAGTGACAAGAAGCATGATAGTTACCTCACGCATGGAATGGATACTTTCACCCAGATTATACCGACCGGTCTAAAAAGTCAACTGGCTCGTCCTTCTATCCGTTTGAGGGACCATGATGACTTTGCTATTCTGGTTACAGTGTCAGACAAACCCGAAGGAACAACAATGGCAAAACGAAAGAATCGTCTCGGGCCGATTGACCATGAAGTGCGACAGCTAGAGAATCTAAAGGGCCTTGAACCCATCAAGACGCCTGCCGAGTACCTCGATCTGTCCAATGCACTTATCGACCTCTGTCTGCTAGCGCTTGAGGAAGTTCGCAGCCTGGAGGCTGGCGATCCCGCAAATCAAGAGCGGCTTGACACGCTTGCCCAACGCGCCAACGCCTTAAAGGACCTGTAGATCAAACCGGGCTCATTGCGATCTACGTTTTTGGCGGTACCTGCTGCCAACAGATTGCCTCAACAAGCCGACTTCCTGTAGGATGTAAGCAACACATGCCTGCATGTGTAGTGCTGCTACGGCCTGCGCTGCACTGCCTCAGTATGGATTTCTGCCATAATACCTTGGGGACTCAAACGATGAGAAGCGCATCAAGAATCACCACAGCCGTCCTGAGTGTGTACGCTGGCCTGCTTGGTGCAGCCCACGGCGTCTACGAGATACAGCAGGGCAGCATCGCCCCCGATGGCCTAGTGTTCAATGCGATTGGACCGCCGTGCCAGCCGGAAACTCAATCCTATGCCTGTTTACCGGCCATGTCCATCATCCCCAACCTACAGGTGACCGGCTTTCTGGCCATCGCAGTCTCACTCGCGGTTTTGGTCTGGGGTGCAGCTTTCGTCACACGCAAACGGGGCAGCCTGGTGCTGCTCGGCCTGTCCATTGCGATGCTCCTGGTGGGTGGTGGCTTTCTGGCACCGTTCTACGGGATCGTCGCATCAGCAGTCAGCACCCGTATTGCGCCACAGAGGCGGCCTGCTGGGAATGCTGTAACACGCGGTTTGGCTGTGCTGTGGCCCTGGCTGCTGATCGTCTACTTTGCATGGATAGGCATTCAGCTGGCCTTCGCGCAGGCTCTCAACGCCTTCTTACTCGGTCTTGGTGGCGGGTCGCTGCTCATCGAGATCGCTGCCCTGCTCATTGCGGCTGCCTCTGGGGTCGCCTACGATACACACCGGGAGAAAGCAGCACAGCCAACCCTCTGATCGCCGGGATGGCTGTGTTGCAAGGCGCATGTTTAGCTGCTTGTGCTGATGTAATAGTCCGATGAGGGGCAAATAGATACTTCGCTGCTCGACCGGACGATCCCGAAGACCGCGATCGTATCTCCGATTTGAATGCCATCCTCAAAGCTGCCTTCACAGCGAAGCATGCCTTCGGCCCAAATCGCATCGACCCGACCCTGCTCCGTTTCGATGACGAGGGCACAGATACCGTCAAATGCACAGTCGTCGATGGTACCCACCACCTCACCCCTAAGGGTGACTTCTTCGCCAGCCGTCAGCCCGGCGGAACCATTGCCGCCTGCGTTGGCCGCGCTGCTGCACGCAGCGAGGATAAGGCTAAGCACCGCAAACCCTACCAGAATCATCTTTGAGTTCATCATAGCATCTCCATGTTTGTGATAGTTCGCACCAGTGACGCCCTGACTCCGTCTTTGGTTCCAGGACTTTCTTATCAAACCCCGATTTCGTCGCCCCCGGCGGCTGAGTGCCAGCCCCATCCCGCTGCCACAGGCCATCCCGTGATGGGATGGCCTGTTCGGTTCGCACAAAATCCATGCATTTATCATGGAAAAGATCTGCCACCTGACACATCACAAGCGCCGGATCTTGTGCTACGGTGAATCTGAATCTATTAGGAAGGAGGGAATCGGATGGTAGACACTCAGATCCAGCAGCGGTTCGTATGGAGACAGCCGAAAGTTACAGAGCGGCACTTCGACCTGTTTGACGGCAGTACGCAAATCGGCACGATTGAATGGAACAACGGCCAGGCCACGGCGCAGATGCCCACGGGCGCGTGGAATTTCAAACGGTGGGGATTGATCAAGCAGTACGTCGAGATCACCGATCATCCCACCAACAAGACAGTCGGCACCTTGAGCTGTACGGGCACAGCCGAGGGCAAACTGATCCTCCAGGGTGGGGCGATCTATTTTTGGCGGCGCCCGAAAGTCCTGCGGAATGTATGGACCATGCTCGACGCTGAGGGTGCAGTCGTCTATGAATGCCAGCTGCACCCGTCGATTCTTGGTACCGGTGCAGAGATTACGGTTTACCAGCAAGATATCGCGCAGCTTGAGCTGCTGCTCAGTCTTGGCTGGTACCTCACCTACATGCACATCTTGGACACCGATTAGACAGCCCGCAAGCCCCTGTCATCCGGCAGGGGCTTATGCTGCCGGGGCCTCCGCGACCTCACCTGCACCGGGCGGATCGTGTTGGGCACAGGGTTTGGCATCTACGGCGGTTACAGCGGGCAGGCCCTGTGCGGCAAGCCCCCCTGTATGACCCGGCTCACGCACAATGAAGTCCGCTTCACCGTTCATACCGCGCAGTGCGGCCAGCAGCGGCAGCCCCAATGCAGTAAGTCCGCCCCCGATGATATAGCCTGGCCCGATGCCGATATTCAGTGCAACCTGACACAGACCGCTTTGCAGCAAAATACCACCTCCGCTGGCGAACATGCTGTCCACGGACAGCACAGAGGCGCGCTGCTCGGCAGGGATGACGTGATGAATATAGCTCTGCCGGACCGGGCCCATCGCGCCCGCTGCCGCCATCCCGAGCAGCAGCAGCCCCACCGCCAGCAGGAAGCTGTTCGCCAGACCGACCCCCACCATCGCCATGATGAAGACAGCAAGTGCCCCGATCATGAAGGTGGTGCGCCGCCCATCGTGGCGTGTGTACCAATCCACGAAGACATTGCCCACAATCGTTGAGAGGGACAGGCCCGCTGTCACCAGACCCGCAATCCAGACGGCATCCGGATCGCCAAACAGTTCCAGAAAGTACGGCTGCCAGGCGTAGAACGCCCATCCCATGAAGCCGTATTGGATGAACGCAACCAACATCAACATACGCAGCTGTGGCTGTGTCCACCCGAAGCGCACGCTGTCAGCAGCCAGACGCCGCATTTCCACCGGGATCTTCTGGAGGGTCAGCGGTTTGGGTTCGTACCCGATGTCATGCATCATGTGGAACGCGACCACAAACACCATGGCCAACATCGCAGCACGAGCCGCAAACGGGATCACGATATTGATGGTGCCAATCAGGCCGCCGCCGACCGACCCGATCAACATGGCCGCACCGGTGATCTGTGCGCTGCGCGCGAACACGTTGTCCAGCTCGCCTTCATAGCCCGTCGCATCCAATGCATCGACCAGCCATGCTTCGACAGCACCTGAGTAAAACGTAAAGCCCAACCCCAGGAAAACGGAAAACACCATGAACCACAGCAGCCCCGCATCGATCAGCGAGCCTGCCACATAGCCCAATGTAGCCACGACCAGCACTGCTGCACTCAAAAGGAAGGACACCCGCCGCCCCAGTGTATCCGCTACGACCCCCGTTGGGATTTCAAAAAGAACGGTACCGACCGTGTAGAAGGCATTGGCGATAAACACCTGCCCAATATTGAGCCCGGCATCCAACAGAAACAACGTGTTGACACCCCAGATCAGTGAGGCGGAAAGCGTATACAGTCCGGCGATCCAATAGTAGCTGCGTGTGATCTCCCGCGGGGTCACAGGCCTGTCCTTTGAACTCACTCGGTCGCTTGCACCGCTGCCGCAGCGATCGCCTCGCCGGTTGCAGCAGGCAGGTAAGCATAAACTCCACCGAGCCAATCGGCAAGCTGCCGGGCCTCCCCCTTGCTCAGATAGCTGCGTTTTGTGTCCACGATCATCGGGCGAATGCCCGCCTCACGAACGGTCTGGCCCAATGTCCGCAGTTCCTCCTGTGGATCAGAGCCCGGACGCAGCGGCACATTGCCACGCCCATCCGTAAGCACGACCAGCACTGTTTGCAGGATGCCCCTGCGCCGGGCCTGCTGCGCGATCTCGTAGCCCAACAGCAGTGCTGAAGCCAAAGGCGTGCCGCCGCCTGTCGGCAGGAAGTCCAGCGCGCGGCGGGCCAGTTCAACGCTCTGCGAGGGGGGCATCAGCAGCTCAGCCTGCTCACCCCGGAAGGCCATCAATGCGACCCGGTCACGGTTCACATAGGCACGTTCAAGCAGCGCATGCACCGCACCTTTGGCCTGACGCATGCGGTGCAGCGCCATGCTGCCGCTGGCATCCACCGCAAAACAGAACAGCACGCCTGCCTTGCTGCGGTACTGCTTGATTCGAATATCGGATGTGCCCAGTACATAACGGCGGCCCGGTTTGGCCTCACGCAGGGGCTGCCAGGGAGCCGCTGCCCGCAGCGTCCCCGCGATATCGATTCGCCCCCGGTTGGGGTCGCCGGGAATGCTGCGAATGTGCCGCCCGCGCTTTCCGGTTGTTGCCCCGCGTGACCCGGTCTGCCCGCGCCGCATCGCCTCAAAGCTGAGATCAGCGATCGCGTCCGGCAGGTCGCTGGCCAACGCCTCAAGGATCTGCTCAGGCTGCGGCCCAATTGTCTCAGGCAGTTCAGCAGGGTCCTCCTCTGCGTCTTCTGAGTCAACCTGCTCTGGCTCCGGGGTCGGTGGTTCTTCGGCAGGCGGGGGCGGCGGCGGCTGCGGAATGCGTGTTGCCCGCGGCAGGATCACCAACCGCGCTGCGATCTCGCAGTCTTCACCGTTCACCTCTTCGCGCAGATCGATGGCCGCAGCCGCACATGCGGCACGCACCGCAAACAGGTCGGCGCGGTGCCCTTCCACACCGTATGCCACCGCTGCCGCCGCCAGCTGCTCGATGTACGCTTCGCCAATCCGGACATCTGGCAGCTGGTCGCGCGCCGTCAGAATGATTCCGCGCAGCAGGGCACTGTCCTCGCTCCACTGACCTGGCCTCCCAAGCAGATTGTTGCGCAGCACAGCCTCACGCTGCTCAGTATCCGCCTGTCCGGGGAGCGGCACGATCAGCCCCAACCGGTCGATCAGATGGCGGCGCGGCTGCCCCTCTGCCGGATCGTAAGAACCGATCAGACTGAAGCGGGCCGGATAGCGCAGGCTCACGCCTTCCCGCTCAAGGCGAACCTCACCCTCATCCAACACGGAGAGCAGCACATTGATCCGCGAGTCGGTCAGCAGGTTGATGCCATCCACATACGCCAAGCCGCCGTGTGCTTTGGCCAACACACCTGGCTTCATTACGAGGCTGCCCGTGCGCAGAGTCGCCTCGATATCCAGCCCGCCCAGCAGATTCTCGACATCCACGCTGGCCGGGACTTCCACGAAGGGCGTTTCCTCTCCGAGAACGGCGCGCAGGCCGCGCACCAGGCTGGATTTGCCCGTTCCGGCGGGCGCGGCGAGCACCACACCCCCCAGCCGGGGATCCACGGCCAACATCAGCAGCGCCTGTTGGGCCAGCTCCAGCCCAACAAGCGCCGCAAACGGAAGGCTGCTCATCCTATGCCTTCCATCCGATCCTCCAGATTGCCATAGATATCGCGCAGCCGGTCGATGGTCTCGTCATCGGCATCCCAGAAACCGCGGCTTTCGGCCTCCAACAGGCGACGGGTGATCGCCGCGGTGGCATGGGCGTTGGCTGCTGCCATGCGGGCGCGCATCGTCTCATCCAGGATGAAGGTTTCGGCCACATCATCGTAGACCCAACCTTCCACAGCATCCGCTGTGGCGCTCCAGCCGTAAGTGTTGCCAACCCGTAGCTCGATCTCACGGACCCCCTCATAGCCATGATCCAGCATGGATTCGTACCACTTGGGGTTCAGCAGTTTGGCGCGAGATTCCAGCCGAACCATCTGCTCCAGTGAGGAGAGCCGGT
This sequence comes from Chloroflexota bacterium, assembly GCA_010092885.1. Classification (GTDB taxonomy): domain Bacteria; phylum Chloroflexota; class Anaerolineae; order Aggregatilineales; family UBA3940; genus TC-195. The sequence goes on from JAADYX010000018.1 coordinate 13,421, forward strand.
CATCCAGCGCAATGGCGTCAGCGACCATTACCGGGGGCCGCTTCCCACCCAACTTCTCGACGCTCTTGGCCACACCACCCAGATATTCATAGTAGTGGTCCACATCGCTGATGCCCAGTTCAAAGCTGTCGATATTCTGGAAGGCTGCCTCCACAGTGGCCAGGCTGCTTTCCATAACCCCTCGGGCCGCCTGCCACTGCCCGCCGGGCGTATAGGCATAGGATTTGCGATTCAGGAACATATCGCTGAGCTGATCGTCAGTCTCCCAGGCGCTGCTTTCCACCATATGGTTCACGTTCGCGCCGTAGGCTCCGGGCGCATTGCAGTAGACACGGCTGGCCGCCTCATCCAGCGACACATCCAGCCGGGCAGCATGGGCCAGCGTGTGCTTGCGGATGTAGTTGCACTCCGGGGGTTCGTCGGCCTGTGCCGCCAGCCGGATCGCCTTGTCCAGCAGTCCTGATTGATGGTGGAACAGATCCCGGAAGATGCCGCTGATTGTCATCACCACGTCGATGCGCGGCCGTCCGAGTTCCTCCAGCGGCAGCAGCCGGACATCGGCGATATTGCCGAGTTCATCCTCAACCGGCGCGGCGCCGATCAGGTGCAGGCACTGTGCGATGCCCTCGCCGTCACTCTTGAGGTTATCCGTGCCCCACAAGACCATGGCCACCGTTTCCGGCAGCGAGCCCTCTTGTGCGACCAGCCGGCTCAACATCTGCTCCACGATCTCACCGGCGGCGGCTGTCGCCCCGGCAGAGGGTACGCGGTAGGGGTCCAGCGCGTGGATGTTGCGCCCTGTCGGCACAATGGCATCGTTGCGCATTACATCGTTGCCGGGCGAGGGACGGATGTAGCCACCGTTCAGGCTGTGCAGCAGACCGGCTATCTCCTCATCATGGATGATGCGGTCCATTACATCGTCCAGCCAGGGCCACAGGTTCGCCAACAGCCCGGCCGGGATGCCGCCATTCTGGTGCAGATAAGCATCCACTTCCGCCGTGTCCAGGTAGGGTGTGCGTGGCGCCCTCACAAACAGACCGACGGCTTCATGCAGAACGGTATCGATCCGCTCCCAGGTTTCCTGTGCTGCTGGATCCGCTTTGATCGCCTTCTGCAGCTCTTGGTAGTCCCAACCCAGCCCGTGCGCGATCAGCACGGGGAGGGTCGGCAGGCGCTCCTGCCCGTTCGGATGCATCGCCGGGTTGAAGGCTGCCACCAGCGCCAGCATGTCAATCAGCTCTGCCTCGTTGGGGGGAGTACCCAACACATGCAACCCCAATGGTATCATGCGCTGTTCAACACGGATGAGTTCATGGCGCAGTGCCGGGATGTAGTCCGGTGCTTCAACTACAATGCCGAGTTTTTCCGCCTGAGTGCGGATGTCAGCCAACAGTTCCGGGGTGGGGCGCTTCTGGTAAGCCTCGATGCTGTCCTTCAGACGACGCAAACCCTTATACAGCCCGGCCTGCTGGAGCGGTGGCACCATATAGCTGACCAAGGTTGCCGCGCCGCGCCGCTTTGCGATGGCCCCCTCGCTCGGATTGTTCACACAGTAGTAGTAGAAGTTCGGCAGGGCACCCAACAGACGTGAAGGCCAGCAGTCCGCGCTGATGCCGGTCTGCTTGCCGGGCATGAATTCCAGCGCGCCGTGCGTGCCGAAATGCACGACCGCATCCGCATCATAGACCTGATCCAGCCACGTGTAGAACGCCGCAAATCCGTGATGCGGCGAGGCATCCTTGCCCATCAGCAGGCTCATCGGGTCACGCTCATATCCGAAGCTTGGCTGCAGGCCAACGAATACATTCCCGAAGTGCGCGCCCATGATGTGGAAGTTCTCGCCGTCCGTCAGCAGCTCACCGGGAGCGTAGCCCCAGTACGTCTCAATCTCCGGATACCACGCGAACCGCTGCCGGTAGTCTTCCACATGCAGGTGATCGGCCACATTGCCCACAGTGCCGTAGTGAGTGGCATTGCCCTCTACTATGCGACAGCGGAGTGTCTCCACATCCGGCGGCACATCGACGGCGTAGCCAGCCTCTTTCATCTCAGCCAACAGCCGGTACAGACTGTTGAATACATCCAGGAAGGCCGCCGTACCCGCATTGCCCAGGTTCGGCGGGAAGTTGAACAGCACCACGGCGATCTTCTTCTCGGCGTTGGTATGCTGCTGCAGCCGGATCCGGCGGGCGATACGCCGTGCCGCATGATCGGCTTCCTGCTCCAACGGAATAAACGACTCGCTCGTCAGTGAGGGGCCGCCAAAGATGACGGGTTCCACGCTGCCATCCAGCTCAGGCAGGGCGATGTTCATTGCGACTTGCATCGGGTTCAGGCCGACATCGTCTGTTTGCCAGTCCTCCACCCGTTGGAAGCCCAGCGGGATCATATCGAAGTAGCCAACATCCAACGCACTGAGTACCTCGACCGCCTGATCCGGACGGCTGCCTGCTGGCCCACCCACCAGCGGAAAGCCCATGCTGTTGAGCACGACATCGGCGGCGGGCAGACCCTCACCAGCGAAGAACTGCTGCATCGCCGGGCGGAAGTCGAGCAGCGCACTGTAGGCGGTGCGTGCCTCAAGACCCTGCGCCTCAATGCGCCGGATCAGGGTGTCGAGGTGGGCCGTGTTGCCGCTTAGGATGATGGCGCGCATGGTCAGCACACCGACGACACCCACATCATCTCCAACAGGCTTACCCTGCTGCTGACGCCAGCGCTGGTAGCTGTCACTATCGGGGAAGGGGGCCTCAGCGTCCGGATGGTAGAGAGCGGCATCCGGATATTCAATCGGGTCCTCAACGGGCAGCAGGCCCTCATAACCGGGCACATACCGGTCGATCAGCAGGCACATCATGCGTTCGAGGTTCTCCGGCGAGCTGTGCAGCCAGTAGTCATGCGCACTGACGAACGTATGCAGGTCGCGCATTTTGCCGGGCACGTACTTCATCAGCTTCATCAGGTTCTTGATGAGGTTCGTCTGCCGGTGCCCCTCGGAGCGGCCGCTTTTCTTAGGGCGCAGTTTCTGCATCCACCCGCTGAGGAAACCCTGCTCCTCATCAGGATCAGGCTGCTTGAGCGACAGCTTGCCAATGCGTGTCTCGTAGATCAGGGCCGGGTTGCTGGTGATAAAGCACACCGGCGCTTCGTTCTCCGCAAGGAGCGCCTGCAGAGGGCGGACATGCTCCTCGCCGAAGATCATGCAGCCGAAGATGAAATCGGCACGGCCCATATCATGGTGCAGGCGCTCCCAGTCGGCGGGGCCATGCAGCGTGGCGGCACTGTGCAGGCTGAGGTTCATGCGGACATTGTGGTCTCGTTCCAGCAGGCGGGCAGCCTCACGCAGAGCGGCATTATGGCCCCCGTCCATCGTCAGGTAGACAAAATTCAGCGATTCCATAGGCGTCATTCTCCTATCATCTCTGCGACAGCACGCCGCACACGGGCATCATCATCGATTGTTTCCAGCGGGTCCTTACGCAGCCGGTGCTGAAGGGCCAATGCTGCCACTCGCCCGATATCAGCGGCTGCAACCGCCTCGCGACCTTCAAACGCGGCCAGAGCAGTCGCTGCCCGGCACAACGTCAGTTCGCCGCGGTGGCCGTCAACTGCCAGTTCAACGCACAACCTCGCCGCCGCCCTGACTGCTTCATCGGTCAGCTCGACGGTGTGCAGGTTTTCTACGGCAGCAGCCAACTGCTCGCGCAGGCGTTCCTGCTCCGGTTCCCAATCTTCAGCGAACCGCACGGGGTCGGCGTCAAAAGCGCGCCGCCGCCGAACGATCTCCACCCGCTCGTCGATATCCGCAATGGTGCGGATGCGGGCGTGCAGCCCGAACCGGTCGAGCAGCTGCGGGCGCAGATCGCCTTCTTCCGGGTTGCCGCTGCCAACCAGCACAAACCGCGCCGGGTGCCGGATGCTGATCCCCTCGCGCTCCACCACGTTTACGCCGCTGGCCGCCACATCAAGCAGCAGATCCACCAGGTGATCCTCCAGCAGGTTGACCTCATCAATGTAGAGAAACCCCCGATTGGCGCGCGCCAGCAGGCCCGGGGCAAAGACCTGCACCCCATCGACCAGGGCACGCTCAACATCCAGCGAGCCAACCACCCGGTCCTCCGTGGCTCCCAGCGGCAGATCAACCACCGGCACCGGGCCGATCTCTGATTCGCCGGCATCATGTGTGGTGCAGTAGGGGCAAACCGGCGAAGGCGCAGCCGGATCGCAGTTATAGGGACAGTGCGCGACCTTTTCCACTGGAGGAAGAAGCGCAGCCAGCGCACGCACGGCGGTACTCTTGCCCGTGCCGCGATGGCCCATGACCATCACACCGCCGATGCTGGGATCGATCACGCACAGCAGCAGCGAGAGCTTAAGATCGGCCTGGCCGACAATCGCCGTGAAGGGAAAAACCGTGGCCTGGCCCCCTGCGGATCGCGTCGCAGGGGCAGAACCATTTGGAAAGGCTGTCATGTAATGTCCTTCTAAATTGATGTACACAGCATGCCATTATGAGACGGGCAGGGCCTCACAGGCTTACCCTATGACAGAATCGGAATCGACACGCATAACAGACAGCACCTTTTTCTATGAAAAATGTCATATGTAGCCGATCCGGTACGCTGCTACAATGGGATACACCCCACGTAAGCAAAGGAACCAGGCATGGAACGCATCCTCATCATGGGGGCCGCAGGCCGTGACTTCCACAACTTCAATACAGTTTTTCGTGACAACAACACGTATCAGGTTGTAGCATTCACCGCCACGCAGATCCCCAACATCGAAGGCCGCGCCTATCCGGCAGAACTCGCCGGTGTCAATTATCCGGATGGCATCCCGATCTATCCGGAGGAGCAGCTCACCGAACTGATCCGGGAGCACGATATCGACCAGGTGGTCTTCTCGTACAGCGATATCAAGCACGAGTACGTGATGCACCGCGCATCCGAAGTGATCGCCGCCGGCGCGGACTTCCGCCTGGTCGGTCTGAAGCACACCCGGCTGGCTTCAACCAAACCAGTCATCTCTGTGGGTGCCGTTCGCACCGGTTCGGGTAAAAGCCAGACCACACGCCGCATCTCGCTGATCCTGCGTGACATGGGCTACCAGGTCGCCGTGATCCGCCACCCGATGCCCTATGGTGATCTGGCCAAACAGGCGGTGCAGCGCTTTGCCGACTACGATGACCTCGACAGGCACAAGACCACCATCGAGGAACGCGAGGAATACGAGCCCCACCTCGACAATGGCATGATCGTCTTCGCCGGGGTGGACTATGAGCGCATCCTGCGGCAGGCCGAAGAAGATGCCGACATCATCCTGTGGGATGGCGGCAACAACGACCTGCCTTTCTATCAGTCCGATCTGCATGTTGTGATCGCGGACCCACACCGGCCCGGCCATGAGAATACGTATCATCCCGGCGAGGCTAACGCCCGCATCGCCGATGTGTTCGTGATCAATAAGGTGGATACTGCCGATCCGGATGCGGTTATCGGCCTGCACGAATCGCTGCACAACCTCAACCCGGACGCCGTTGTGATCGAAGCCGCTTCGCCTTTGTTTGTCGATGACCCGGCGGCCATCCGTGGGAAACGGGTGCTCGCTATTGAGGACGGGCCGACCCTCACCCACGGCGAGATGGCTTATGGGGCGGCATGGATCGCTGCCCGCCGCTTCGGCGCAGCCGAGATCGTCGATCCACGCCCATACGCTGTGGGCACAATCAAAGACACGTTCGCGAAATACCCGACCACCGGCAACGTGCTGCCCGCCATGGGCTACGGCAGCGAGCAGATCCGCGAGTTGGAACAGACAATCAACGATGCCGATGTTGATCTGGTCATTGTGGGCACCCCCATTGACCTGACACGCATCCTGCATATCGATAAGCCCAAACAGCGTGTCCGCTACGAACTTCAGGAGATCGGGCAGCCCACCCTGCAAGAGCTCCTGCAGGAAAAACTACAGCCCGTAGGTTGATATGACTACGCGGCCAGGCAGAAGGCAGCGCATCCGGGTAACGGGTGTCGTACAGGGGGTCGGATTCCGCCCATTTGTATATGGCATCGCGCTGCGCTTCGGGCTGGCTGGCCACGTCGGTAATGACAGCGGCGGGGTCTTCATCGAAGTCGAAGGCCCCGCCGACAACCTCAATTCCTTTGTCGAGGCGCTGCGCTCTGAGCCGCCCCCGTTGGCCCATGTTGAGCGGATCACCGTTGAAGAGATGCAAACACGCGGCGATGATGATTTTGTCATTGTGCACAGTGAGGCACACCCGCAGCGCGCCACCCTGATCTCACCTGACCTGTGCACATGCGACGACTGCCTGCGTGAACTCACTGATCCGGCTGACCGGCGCTACCGCTATGCGTTTATCAACTGCACCAACTGCGGTCCGCGCTACACGATCATCCAGGACATCCCCTATGATCGCCCGCTGACGACCATGGCCGCCTTCCCAATGTGCCCGACCTGCCAGGCCGAATATGACGATCCGTTGGACCGCCGCTTCCACGCTCAGCCGAACGCTTGCCCTGACTGCGGGCCGCAGATCTGGCTGGAAGAGGCCGGGGTCCGGCTGGCAGGCGATGCCATCGCAGCAGCCCAGCGCATCATCGCCGACGGGGGGATCGTGGCCATCAAGGGATTGGGCGGATTCCATCTGGCCTGTGATGCTGCCAATGATAATGCAGTGGCCCGGCTGCGCGAACGCAAGCACCGACCGGCCAAACCGTTCGCCCTGATGGCCCCAAGCGTGCAACAGGTCCGCACTTTCGCCCACCTAGATCCGGCGGAAGAAGCAGCCCTGACGAGCCGCGAGCGCCCAATACTGCTGCTGCGCAAACACGAACCAAACACGCTCTCAGCTCGCATCGCCCCTGGGAATGCAACCATCGGGGTGATGCTGCCCTACACACCGCTGCACTTTTTGCTCGTCACAGACAGGCCCTTCGTGATGACCTCCGGCAATATCTCCGGCGAGCCTATCGTCACGGACAATGACGACGCGCGCCTTAAACTGGGTGGTCTGGCGGATGCCTTCCTGATGCACAACCGCGCTATTCACACACCCTGCGACGACAGCGTCATCCGCCGGTTCCAAGGCGTGGATCTGCCCGTGCGCCGGTCGCGCGGGTACGCTCCCTTCCCGATCCGGCTGCCGCTGGCCGCACCGCCCCTGTTGGCCACCGGCGGCGAACTCAAGGCGACGTTCTGCCTGGCAGAAGGCGAAAAGGCTTTCATGAGCCAGCATATTGGGGATATGGCCAACCTCAGCACGTTGGATGCCTTCACTCACGCAGCGGACCATATGGCCCGATTGTTCCGCATCGAACCCGAAGCGATCATCACCGACAGCCATCCGGGGTATCTCTCCAACCGGTGGGCCCACGAGCAGAGCACCTCCTTGGTTGAAGTGCAGCATCATCACGCCCACATCGCTGCCGTGATGGCCGAACACAGCCACCCAAACGAACCGGTGATCGGCTTCGCTTTTGATGGCACGGGCTATGGTACCGACGGCACCATCTGGGGTGGCGAGGTCCTTATCGCGGACTACGGCACGTTTGAGCGTGCCGCATACCTCAAACCGGTGCCGCTGGCCGGGGGTGATGTCTCGGTGCAACGGCCATACCGGCTGGCGATGTCCCATCTATACGCCGCGGGGTTGGATTGGGACATCCCCACGCTCGCCATCTGCCCGCCTGAAGAGCGCCAGATCCTCGAACGCCAGTTCACGATTGGCCTGAACACAGTCCCAACCAGCAGCATGGGCCGCCTGTTTGATGCGGTTTCCGCCCTGGCCGGAGTCTGCCAGCACGCCACCTATGAGGCACAGGCCGCCATTGAACTGGAGTCAATCGCGGCGCACGACGTGCATAAGGGCTACTCCTTCGCGTTGGATGGCGCCGTTATCGATCCCGCCCCCGTGATTGCTGCCATAGTCACGGATTTGAACGCGGGCGCGCCCGCGCCGGTGATCGCCGCGAAGTTCCATAATGCGGTCGCCGCGATGATCGCGCGGGTGGCCGCGCACCTACGCGATATTCACGGAGTGCACACTGTTGCCTTCAGCGGCGGCGTCTTCCAGAACACCCTGCTGTTGGAAAAAACACGCCCTCATCTCACCGATTTCAACGTACTCACGCATCGCCTGGTGCCACCCAACGACGGCGGGCTTGCCCTCGGGCAGGCAGCCATCGGGTCGCACCGGCTGACCCGCTAATGGAGGTTCATTATGTGCCTGGGCATACCCGGAAAAGTTACCGAGATCTACGAACAACAGGGCATCACCATGGGCAAGGTCGATTTTGGCGGCATCCAAAAGGAGATCTGCCTGGCTTATGTACCTGAGATCGAAGTTGGCGAATACACCATCGTGCACGTGGGGTTCGCCATCACCCGTCTGGATGAAGAGTCCGCCATGGAAACGCTCGCCCTGATTGATGAGCTGGGCATATTGGAAGAGGAATTGGGTGTCCCCGATGAAGTATCTGACTGAGTTCCGTGACCCGGAGAAAGCCCGCATCCTGTTCGATGAGATCGCCAACATCACAACCCGTCCGTGGGCCATCATGGAAACCTGCGGCGGCCAGACGCACTCCATAATCCGCAACGGGATCGACCAGCTGCTCCCCGATAAGATCGAGCTGATCCACGGGCCCGGCTGCCCGGTCTGCGTCACCTCCCTGGAAATGATCGACCGGGCGCTGGCCATCGCCGCCGAACCGGGCGTGATCTTCTGCTCCTTCGGCGATATGCTGCGCGTGCCCGGCAGCGGCAAGGATCTGTTCACGATCAAGAGCGAAGGCGGCGATGTCCGCATCGTCTACTCTCCGCTGGATGCTGTCCGCATGGCACAGCAAAACCCGGACCGGCAGGTGGTGTTCTTTGGCATTGGGTTTGAGACAACCGCCCCGGCCAATGCGATGGCGGTCCACCAGGCCAAACAGCTTGGTCTGGCAAACTTCTCCATGTTGGTCTCGCATGTGCTGGTTCCACCTGCTATTGAGGCGATCATGCAGTCGCCAACCAACCGTGTGCAGGGCTTTCTGGCGGCGGGGCATGTGTGCAGCGTGATGGGCACCTGGCAGTACGAACCCCTCGCTGAACGCTACAATGTGCCCATCGTGATCACCGGCTTTGAGCCGCTTGACATCCTCGATGGCATCCGCCGGTGTGTGATTCAGCTGGAGGCGGGCCGCACTGAAGTCGACAATGCGTATGCTCGCGCCGTGCAGGAGAAAGGCAATTTGCCCGCGCAGCAGCTGCTGGCAGAGGTTTTCGTGCCGGCAGACCGCAAATGGCGCGGCATCGGCCAGATCCCGCAGAGCGGGTGGCGGCTCTCCGATGCCTACGCCGAGTTCGATGCGGAACGCCGCTTCGATGTCGGCGGCATTGTCACACAGGAGTCCGCGGTGTGCCGCAGTGGTGATGTGCTGCGCGGTCAGATCAAGCCACACGAGTGCCCGGCCTTTGGCAAGGAATGCACACCGCGCAGCCCGTTGGGTGCAACGATGGTCTCCAGCGAGGGAGCCTGCGCCGCCTACTACCAGTACGGACGTTTTGCCACGCTGGAGCAGGCATGAGCGATCTCGACTTTGAGGGATGGACCTGCCCGCTGCCGCTGCGCGACCATCCGAACATCATCCTTGGGCACGGGGGCGGAGGCAAACTCTCCGCTGAACTGGTTGAGCATCTCTTCCTGCCCGCCTTCCAAAACGAGCACCTTGCCAGCCTCGGCGACTCCACCGTGCTCGATCTCGGCGGGCAGCGGCTGGCCTTCTCGACCGACTCCTTTGTGGTGCAGCCGCTGTTCTTCCCGGGGGGCAGCATCGGCGATCTGGCCGTGCATGGCACCGTCAATGATGTGGCAATGAGCGGTGCACAGCCTCTCTACCTGAGCGCGGGCTTCATCGTGGAAGAGGGGCTGCCCCTCGCAACCCTCGGCGGGATTGTCACCCGGATGGGGGAGGCCGCGCGTGCGGCAGGGGTGATGCTCGTCACGGGGGATACCAAAGTCGTCGACCGGGGCCATGGTGATGGTGTCTACATCAACACCAGCGGACTCGGCCTCATCCCGGAAGGGGTGCATGTTGCCGCCCACCGCGCAAGCCCGGGCGATGCCGTCTTGGTGAGTGGCACCCTCGGCGATCATGGCATGGCGGTGATGAGTGTCCGTGAAGGGCTGGAATTCGAAACGGTGATCGAGTCGGACTCGGCACCGCTCAACGGCCTTGTCGCCGATCTGCTGGCCGCCGTGCCCGATGTGCACACCCTGCGCGACCCAACACGCGGCGGCGTGGCCTCCGCCCTCAATGAGATCGCACGGGCGGCGGGTGTTGGCATTCTGCTGGAAGAACGGCATCTCCCCGTCAAACCGGCGGTGCAGGCCGCCTGTGAACTGCTCGGCATGGATCCGCTGTACGTAGCCAATGAGGGCAAACTCATCGCGATTCTGCCCGGCGAGCACGCCGATGCAGCCTTGGCCGCCATGCAAGCACACCCCCTCGGTTCAGACGCCAGGTTGATCGGTCATGTCACCGAAGCGCACCCCGGCATTCTGGCCGTGCGTACTGCCTTCGGTGCGACGCGCGTCGTTGATATGCAGGTCGGTGAACAGCTGCCCCGGATCTGCTAGCCCTCCACCAGACGGGTGATATGCGCCAGCAGATCAGGAAGGGCGGCTTCAACACGTGCGGAGAGAGGTGCACCCAGGTCAAAGTGGGTGGTTAGCAGACCCGTCAACATCACAGCCGGATAATGCTGATACAGCTCCTGCGTGACGGCCAGCAGCAGCCCCGGCGTCAGATGGTGCAGCAAGGGCGGCATGGTCCGTGTGGGCTGCACCTGCTGCGTGTAGATCTGCCCTGCAGGGGAGCCGTCGCGGGCATCAACCAGCACTACACGATTGTAGCCCACCAGGCGAAGTGCCAGATCCGGCGTGAGCTGGTGGAAGCACCACAGATCGGCTGCTAAAGCACGCTGAGTGAGGTGATCAATAACCACCTCACCCAGCCGGTCGTCACCGCGTATGGGGTTGCCATACCCGATGATCAGTGTCTCAGCCACGCAGCGCCTCTTCGATCACAGCACCTGCCGGATCGAGCAGCTGCACCCGCAGCGGGATCTGCGCGCTGGCATGGGTTGAGCAGCTCAGGCAGGGGTCAAACGTACGGATGACCGCCTCCACCCGGTTGAGCATACCCTCAGAGAGGTTTTCCCCATCGATGTAGCGGCGCGCGACTTGCAGCACACCGCGGTTCATGGCCAGGTTGTTATGCGTCGTTGCGACTACAAGGTTGCCGCCGGTAACTACCCCCTGCTCATCGACCTCATAGTGATGGATCAGGGTGCCGCGCGGCGCTTCTGTCACACCGATGCCCTCGCTGACATTCGCCGATGCGTGTGCTCTGACGCGCGGATTGAGGATGCTCGGCTTGTCCAGCAGGTCCTCGATGCGCTCCACCGCGTGCAGGCACTCAATGAGCCGCGCATAGTGGAAGTAGAAGGAGCTCAGATGGTTCAGGCCGCGGTATTCGGCCAGTTCTTGATCGGCTTCCGGTGTGCCCATTTTACCGATCACGTTAAGCCGGGCCAAGGGACCCACACGGTAGATCCCATCCGGATAGCCCATCGGTTTATAGTATGGTGACTTGAGATAGCTGTCCGGTTCAACCGCCTCCCCGATGTAGTCTTGATACTCGGTGCGATGGAAATCCGCCAGGATCTCGCGGCGTGTCGAGTCGACAACACGCAGCCGCCCACGGTACAGTTCCAGCACATCCTCACGCTCGTCGACCAACGTCATGAACAGCGTGGGGAAGTTGGCAAACACACGCGCCTCTTCGTGATAGTCCGCCATGGCGCGCTTGAACCAGTCCAGCGAACGGCGCACCAGCGCTTTGATCTCCGGCAGTTCTGCCAGGATTGTCTCACGGACACCCGCGTCAAGCGGTTCGCTGACACCGCCTGCCACGATCCATGTCGGGTGAATGCGCCGCCCTGCCATGCGTTCGATGATCTTCTGCCCGAAGCTGCGCAGCCGCACACCATCACGCACGATCTCGGGGTGCGTTTCCAACAGGCCGAAGATGCTGCGCTTGGCCACATCGGACTCCATCCCGAGCAGAAAATCCGGGGAGGAGAGGTAGAAGAAGCTCAACGCATGGGATTGGAGCAGCGAGGCATAGTTCACAATCCGGCGTAGATCGGCGGCAGTACCCTCCACACGCACGGACATGATCGCCTCGCACGCCTGCGCGGCGGCCAACTCATGGCTGATCGTGCAGATGCCACAGATACGCCCCATGATGCCGGGCAGTTCGTAGAACGGACGTCCCTCGATAAACTTCTCAAAACCACGATATTGGGTCACGTGGAAGCGGGCATCCGCCACACTGCCATCCTCACCCAGTTGAATGGTGATTTTGGAATGGCCTTCGATGCGGGTGACCGGATCGATGGTAATCGTTTGAGTCATGGGTTCTGCCTCCTCAAGCACCGGGGCGTGTTTTGTCGTTGAGCTTGGGTTTGCGACCGGCCAGCAGCTCGGTGATCACGAAGTAGATGACATCGGCTGAAGGTGGGCACCCCTGCATAAAGATATCCACCGGCACGATCTCATGGATCGGGCGTACCACCGGCAGCAGCCTCGGTATGATAGAGTCCGGCACCTGCTGCCCGGCTGTGGCCGTCTCGATGTAGCCCGTCTCAAGGATCGCGTCCGTGCCAAATGGATTGCGCATCGTCGGGATGTTGCCTGCTACCGCACAGTCGCCCAGCGCGATCAGCGTAGTGGTGTGCTCGCGGATCTTGCGGATCTTGTTGAGGTCATCCTCACTGCTCACGGCCCCTTCAACAAGTGCGATATCCACATGCTCGGGATAGTCCTTGCGATCGACCAGCGGCGTGTAGACAAATTCCACATGCTCGGCCAGCTCGATCAGGCGTTCATCCATATCAAAGATGGACATGTGACAGCCTGAGCAGCCGTCCAACCAAACAGTGGCCACGCTTACTTTCTCACTCATTGTTGTTAACCCCTCGCATCTTCGTCAGGTACCCGAGGAATTCCCGCCGCTTGATCATCTCACCAGCAGGCTTTCCTTTTTCCACTATGGCACCTGTCGGGCATACGTTCATGCACTTGCCGCAGCTTGTGCACGTTCGTGAATCACCCCAGGGTATATCCAGGTCGGTGATCAGGTGTGATTTATAGCCGCGTCCTTCCACATCCCAGGTGTGCGCGCCTTCGATCTCGTCACAGACGCGGACACACCGTGTACACAGGATGCACCGGTTGTGGTCCATCACGAACCGCTCATGGGACATATCCACTGTGCGGTCCGGGTTCAGATACGGATAGCGAACGTAGTCCATGCCCAGTTTGGTCGCCAAATACTGCAACGAACAATTGCCGTTGGAAACGCACACTGAGCAAACATGGTTGCCCTCGGCAAACAGCATCTCTATGATCATGCGTCGGTAGTTCTGCAGCCGCTCGGAATTTGTGACGACCTCCATGCCTTCTTCAACATACGTTGCACAGGCAGGCACCAATTTGTTCCACCCAACGACTTCCACCAGACACAGGCGGCAGGCCCCTATGATTGACAGGCCATCCAACTGGCACAGTGTCGGAATGTCGATATCGTTCTGACGGGCAATCTCCAGGATAGTCTCCGACTCGTGGCCGCTGACGTCCTGTCCGTCCATCGTGAATGTCTTTACCCTTGATCGGACTGGCATATCATCTCCTCCTAGTCAGCTGCCGCTTCGACATCAGTCAGCAGAGACAGGTACTCGTCTTCAAAGAAGTGCAGTGTGCTCAGCACCGGGTTCGGGGCCGATTGGCCCAGGCCACACAGGCTGGTGTGTTGGGTCACATCGCACAGTTCGCGCAGCAGCTGCAGATCCCGGTAGGTGCCCACACCGCTTTCGATGCGTCCCAGCAGATCGTACATCTGCTTGGTACCCACCCGGCAGGGGATGCACTTGCCGCACGACTCAGTCATGGAGAATTCCATGAAGAACCGCGCGACCTCGAGCATGGAGGCGGTGTCGTCCATCACGATCATGCCGCCGGATCCCATCATGGAACCGACCTCACGCAGCGATTCGAAGTCTACCGGCAGGTCAAGCATATGCTCTGGAATGCAGCCACCTGAGGGGCCGCCGGTTTGCACAGCTTTGACGGCCCGGCCATCCGGTGCGCCGCCGCCGATATCATAGACGATCTCGCGCAGCGTAATGCCCATCGGCACCTCAATCAGGCCAGTGTTGTTGACCTGTCCGGTCAGCGCGAAAACCTTTGTTCCCTTGCTGCTCTCCGTTCCGAAGCTGGCATACCAGTCACTGCCATTGCGAATGATAGGCGCGATGTTGGCCAGCGTTTCAACGTTGTTGATGAGGGTGGGTTCACCCCACAGGCCGTAGTCAGCCGGGTAGGGCGGGCGAGGACGCGGCTGGCCGCGCTTCCCTTCAATCGAAGCGATCAGGGCGGTTTCCTCACCACAGACAAACGCACCCGCACCCAGCCGGATCTCGATGCTGAAGTTGAACGGCGTGCCGAGGATTTCATTGCCCAGTAGATTTTCACGCTTGGCCCGCCGGATAGCTTTGTTCAACCGGTCAATAGCCAGCGGGTATTCAGCGCGCACATAGATGTGACCCTTGCTCGCCCCCACAGCGAAAGCAGCGATGGTCATGCCTTCCAGGATGCGATACGGGTCGCTTTCCAGCACACTGCGATCCATAAATGCCCCGGGGTCGCCCTCGTCGGCATTGCAGATCACATACTTGGTATCGCTCTCAGCTTTGGCCACTGTGGACCACTTCAACCCGGTGGGGTAACCTCCACCACCGCGCCCACGTAAGCCACTGTTTGTTATCTCTTGGATGATCTCATCAGGAGACATTTCAGTGAGGGCGATGTTCAGCGCTTTGTACCCATCGTGCACCAGGTAATCCTCCAGGCTTTCGGGGTCAACCGAGCCCGCATTCTCCAAAACGATGCGCGTCTGCCGGTCGAAGAATTGGCTGTACTCGGGCTCATACAGCGGTTCATAGGGTTCCCCAGTCTTGGCCGCTTCGACCAATGCCTCAGCATCCTCCGGTCTGACTTCGCTGTAGTGCTGACCAGCGGGCTTAACCGTAACATGCGGGCCAGTGGCACAAAGGCCCATACAGCCCACGCACTTCACATTGACCTTTTCTTCGAGTTCCTGCTCCTTGACCAGATCGGCCAGGCGGTCGGCGAGCTGGTCGGCATTCTGGGACGCACAGCCAGAAGCAAGACAGACCCACATCTCGTTCTCAAACTGGGCCTGGCGATCGTGCTCTGTCTCAGCCATCCCCTGAAGTGTGTCGTAGATCGTCATAGCGCAGCTTCCTCCTCTGCAAGGACGGCATTCAGACGCTCGCTGAGCATCTCGGTTGTCAGGCGACCGGCCACTTCACCGTCGATTACCACAGCAGGTGCCAGCCCACAGGCCCCGATACAGCGCACCGTTGTCATCGAAAGCCTACCGTCCGGAGTCGTCTCGTCCGGCTCAACGTTGTATTCTTCCCTTAGATGGGTTAACAGCTCCCGCCCGCCTTTGATGTAACAGGCCGTGCCCGTGCACACTGAACACACGTGGTCACCGGCAGGCTTCAGTTGGAAGAAATGGTAGAAGGTTGCTACCCCGTATACCTGGCTCGGCGCGACATTGAGCGCATCCGAAACGAACAGCAGCGCCTCCTCATCCAAGAAGCCAAATGACTCCTGCACAGTGTGCAGCGTTTCGATAAGCGCATCCGGGCGGAACCCGTTACGACGCATGGTCCCCTGCACAATCCGCCAGCGCTTGTCGTCCGATGGTAAGGGAACAGAGTATTTGCTCATGATCTCCTCGTTTATGCGGCTTACGTTGCCCTGCTCTATCTCTATACCCGAATAGTAGGTCATCTACAGCTTGGTCAACAGTCTCTTCACTCCATGATCTATGTGATATTTGTCACAAACAAAGAACATTTGTCCAACTGGCCCATGCCATATCTTTAGGCGCCTATCAGGACTTTTTTAGGCGTTAAGTGGCACACTAGGAATCGAATGTCAACTTGCCTCAGGCACAAGACGAAAGGGAGAACATGACTACTGTAGTTATAGGCGCATATGAGGATATCTCAGACGCAACGGACGCCATCAACGCACTCACCGAAGAAGACGACGTTACCCCCGTATCGGTCAGCGTGGCCGTTAAGGACGAAGAAGGCTACTACGCCGATTACCTTGAAGAGAATGCTGACACGGATTTTCAGATGGACACTGTTGACGACCCGGATGCGGGTGAAGGTGCCGCAATCGGTGCGCTGGCCGGTATTGTCACCGGTCTGGGTGTAACCCTTGGCGCGATTGCACTGCCCGGTGTAGGTGGCATCATTGGTGCCGGCCCGCTGGTTGCCGGTCTGACGGGCGGCAGCGTAGGCGCTGTTGCCGGTGCTGCCACAGGCGGAATTGTTGCCGGTCTGATGGACATGGGCATAGACGAAGAGAACGCCCGCACATATGCCAAGACCCTTGAAGAGGGCGGCGTGCTTGTGGCCGCCGAAGTCGCCGATGCCGATGTTGATACCGCTATTGCCTGCATGCGGACCGGTGATCAGGTTGCCGTTGAAGAAGCGTCTGATATCAAGTGGCAGCAGACCAACCAGTAGTCGCTGGCTTGTCAGACACCACACCACCCCAGTATTACGCTTAGCGTAGGAGATAGATAATGATTTGGAATTTACTCGCTTTTCTGCTTGTTGGTCTGATCGCAGGCTGGCTCGCGAGCATCGTGATGGGAACCAACGAAACGCAGGGCATGCTGATGGACATCGTCATAGGCGTTGTAGGTGCCTACATCGGTGGCCTGCTGACCGCTCTGCTTGGCGGACCTGATGTGAGCGGCTTCAATCTGCCCTCAATTCTGGTCGCCTTTCTGGGTTCTGTTGTCCTGCTGGCTATTGTCAAGCTCATCCGGCGCGAAACGTCAGTCGCTTAGCATCACGCACTAACCACACATCGAGTGAGCGGGCGCACCACACCCGCTCACTCGATTTCTTTTTCCTCAGGCGATCAACTCGTCAATGACAGCAGCCGGATTTTCAAACTGCCGTTGGTACAGACTGGCATAAACACCACCGGCAGCGAGCAGCTCATCATGAGAGCCATCCTCGATGATCTGGCCCTGGCGCATCACCAAAATGCGATCCGCATCGCGGACGGTACTCAACCGGTGCGCGATAATGACGCTGGTGCGTTCAGCGAGCACCCGCTCAAGACCCTGCTGGATCAGCGCTTCCGTCTCTGTATCGATGCTGCTGGTGGCTTCATCCAACACCAAAATGCTCTCCGGACTGTGGATCAGGGCCCGAGTGAGCGCCAACAGCTGCCGCTGCCCCTGCGAGAGGTTCGCGCCACCCGGCAGCAGCTCAAAATCATAGCCACCCGGCAGCCGGTCAATAAAGCGATCCGCACAGGTGATGGCCGCTGCTTCACGCATTTGCTCGCCAGTCACATCCTCCACGAACAGGCGCAGGTTGTCGGCAATTGTCCCGTTGAAGCAGTAGGGATCCTGTGGCACGACACTTACATACCGGCGCAGATCCGCTGTCGCCAGGTCGCGCACATCCACACCGCCAACCCGAATCGCTCCCTCTACCACATCGTAGTAGCGGGCCAACAACTTGACCAGTGTTGTCTTCCCAGCGCCTGTTGCCCCGACAACCGCAACCCGCTGGCCCGGCTCGATGTGGAGGTTGATTTCGCGCAGCACCGGGCTGTCCGGCTTGTAACTGAACGATACGCTGTCGAAGTCTATCGACTGGTCGAAGTCCTCGATAGACGTGGGCTCTGCCGGGGGCCTTACGGTTGGCTGCACGCTCAACATACGCGCGATGCGCTCCCCAGCGCTGAAGGCCGTTTGGATCTGCGCGTACTGCATTGAGAGTTCTTGGATCGGTGTGAAGCTGCGTCGCACGTAGTCGATAAAGGCGATCAGGGTACCCAATGTCGCCCATCCGGCCAGCGCACCGCGCCCACCACCCCACAGCACAAGTGCCATTCCGATCGTCATCAGGATCTGCAAGACGGCGCTGTAGACCATCCACATGTCGCGCAGGCCCAGGTGCGCGTTGTAATAGTCGTCCAGAATGGTCTGGAAGTTATCGCGGACGCGCCGCTGCTGGCCAAACAACTGCACGACCAACATGCCGTTGAAGTGCTCATTGAGGAAGGCCTGATAGGCCGCGATAATGCGGTGGAACTGGCTGGCCACACCACGAATGTGCACACGGAAAAACAGGCTTGCGCCCAACATCACGGGGATGATCGCGAGGCTGACCATAGCCAGCCGCCAGTTGAGCAGAAACATCACAATGACAATACCGCCCAGCGTGATCAAGTTGCTGATCACCATGATGATGCTGGTGGACATCAGTTCGGTCAGGGCTTCGATGTCGTTGGACATGCGTGCCACGATCTTGCCTACCGGTGTCTGGTGGAAGTAGGCCAGATCCTGCCGGATGATATGCTCAAACAGATCCTGCCGGATGTTTACCAGCGCGTTCTGGCCGATGGTCTGCAGCCAGTAGACGTACCCGAACTGCAAACCAAAAATACCGAAGATGGCCAGCACATATACCACACCCAACGGCAGCAGCCCACTGAGGTCGCCGGAGGTGATCGGCCCATCCACCGCCTGGCGGATCAGATAGGGCAGCAGCAAAGTCAGGCCGCTGGCTGCAAACATCAGAGCCAACACGCCCAGGATCTGCCAGCGATATGGCTTGAGGAAGCGCCACAGCATCTGGGTCAGATAACTGTCTGTGATGCTCAGATCGGTGTGGTCGGCTTCCGCTGGTCGCGTGTAGCGCTCTGTGATCGCACTGGCTTCAGTCGCCATAGATGATCGCCTCTTCATTCAACTCGCGTTCAACCATGCTGGCATAGAGTCCGCCAGCCTCAGCCAGGTCGTCGTGGGTACCCTGTTCCACAATCTGGCCGTCTTCCATCACAATGACATAATCGGCATCCTTCACCGTTGCGATGCGATGCGCAATGATGATGCTGGTGCGGGTCTTGAGCACATCACGCAGTTCCTGCAGGATCTGCGCGGCGGTGTTGGTGTCCACACTGCTGAGGGCATCGTCAAGCACAAGAATATCGGGATCGTGGGCCACCGCCCGCGCGATAGCTACCCGCTGCTTCTGCCCGCCGGAAAGCATCACACCCTTCTCGCCAACAAGCGTATCGAGCCCATCCGGCATCTGCGCCAGGTCTTTGCCTAACCGGCTGATGCGTACAGCGGCCGCCAGTTCTGGCTCGCTCAGCTCGGGCTTGCCCATGCGGACATTCTCATGCAGCGGTTGGCTGAACAGGAATGTGGTGTGGGGCACATACGCCACCGATCGTCTGAGATCAGCCAGCTTCAGAGCGCGGATATCCCTGCCGCCAATCAGGATGCGCCCTTCGTCCACGTCGGTCACGCGGGCAATCAGGTTAACCAGAGTCGTCTTGCCGGAGCCGGTTGGGCCAACCAGCGCAACCACGCTCCCGCCGGGAATGATCAGGTCGATATTCCGCAGGATCCACCGGTCATCGGCCTTGAGCCCTGCATTCTCAAAGACGATATCACCCCGGGCCTCTGGCAGTGGGCGCGGCTCCTCCCGGTCAGCGATGGCAGTTGGCTGCAGCAGAGGGGTCAACCGGCGCAGCGCGCCGCGTGTTTGCATGTAGCGCTGGTAGGTGGTGCCCAGGCGCAGCAGCACCAGGTTGATCAAGGTGAGATAGAGCAGAAACTGCGTGAAGTTCCCCAGCGTGATCTGGTTGTTGAGCGTGAGCACACCGCCCACAATCACGATCACGCCGGCCGTCAGGTGGATGACCATCTGCGGCAGCATGCCAACCGGCTCATTGCGACGCTTGAAATACAGCCACCGCCTGCGGAACTCCAGGTTTTCCTCCTTGAAGGCCGCGTTGAGCTCACGCTCACGGCCAAAGCTCTTGACCGTCTGAATACCCGATACGGCGTCCTGCACCAGGGCAGAGAGATTGCCTTCCTGGTCCTGTACGCGCTCCAAGAGCTCGGTGAGCACAAGTCCCGCCCGAATCTGAAAGGCCGTGCCGACAGCGATCACGACAAACACCACCAGCGTAAGCGCCGGGCTGATTGTGCCGAGAATGATCACCGTCAGGACCAGGCCAGCCAGTGCACCGCCCGCCCGGTTGAAGGCTAACGCCAGCAGCCGCCAAACCCAATTCGTATCGCTGAACATCCGGCTGATCAGATCACCGGTTGGATAGTGCTCGTAGAAATCATTGTCAAGCGTCACCATATTGGCGAACAGCCGCGCCCGAATATCGCGCAGCACACCGTAGGCCACCATGCCGCTGAAGCGCCACTGCCCTAGAGTGGCCCCCGCGGTGATCACAACCAGGCCCAGCAGGATCCCAATATCGCGGATGATCACCCCCATGTCCACGCCCTGGCTGATGTTGTCCACGATCAGCCCGATGATGTATGGTTCCAGCGCGACAGTGGCACCGGCCAGCATTCCGAAGAACAATGCCGCCGCCGCCTGCCAGCGGTACGGGCTCATGAAGTCTAACATCCAGCGGAGATTTGCCTTGGGCGCTGCGCTTTCAGCGGTCATACGGCTCCTGTGGTGATTAGATAAATACCGAACAATCGTGTCCTGTAACACTACCCGGCTGGTGCACAACTTTCAAATGCCGCAGGCATTTTGTACACTTGCCCCACGAACCTGCAACAGGATTGAAATGCTTATGGAAGCAGCGATCAGCCTGCTGGACCGCTCACCGGTTCTGCGCCGCACCATCAACCGGATTTTCTACCAGTATCTGGCTTTCCTGGACAAACAGGGTGAAGTCCACCTGATGAATTACGGCTACGCGGACGGTTCCCCACTAATGCGCCTGGAGTCTGCCGACGAGCCAGATCGTCTGTGCCTTCAGCTTTATCACCGGGTAGCGAGTGCCACCGATCTACATGGGAAAGATGTACTGGAAGTCGGTTCAGGGCGGGGTGGTGGTGCCTCGTATGTGCATCGCTATCTTGGTCCGAAAAGAACCACCGGGGTCGACTACGCGCAGCGATCCGTGGTGTTCTGCCAGCGCACACATCGCGTGCCAGGGCTGGTATTCCACCATGGCGATGCTGAAGATCTGCCCTTCGGTGCCAGCCAGTTTGATGCTGTGCTTAACGTCGAGTCCTCGCACTGCTACGGATCGATGGCGCGTTTCCTGGATGAGGTCGTGCGGGTGCTGAAACCTGGAGGGCACTTTCTATGGGCGGATTTTCGTCCAGCTGGGGAGGTGGCCGCTCTGCTGGAGACTGTCACGGACTCCGGTTTGGCGATCAAGGAACAGGAAACCATCACGGACAACATCCTCGCTGCCCTTGACGGCCTTTCCGCGCGCAACCGTGCCCTGATCGACCGGGCTGTGCCGCGGCCGCTGCGCCCGTTGTTCTACCGCTTTGCCGCCGTGGACGGCACTACCCTGCGCGACCGGTTCACATCAGGCGAACTCACCTACCTGCGGATCGCGGCGGTCACGCCGGCAGGTTGACCATCTCGCGTACATCACCAGTGACCGGCACAACCGGCGGGATGTGCTCCGTTGTGGGCACCATACGCAGTCCATCACGCACCGCCGCTGTGATGGTCACCTTACGGTCGGCCCGTGTGCCCGGCAGGATTCCCAGCCGGAAGCGCTGGAGCAGGCACGCCAGCACGACCTTTAGCTCCATGGTGGCATATGCAGCCCCAATGCACATGCGTGGCCCCGCACTGAACGGATTGTAGGCAAAAGGATCCGGCTTTAGCGTTTCCCAGCGCATGGGGGTGAAATCCTCTGGATTGGCGAAGAGGTCCGGCATATGGTGCGTGTGGTAGATACTCGCGATCACCTGTTCGCCAGGTTCAATGGTAACATCACCAATTTCAGTTGGCTGAGCAGCCGTGCGCGCATTCATTGGCACCGGTGGAATCACGCGCATACTCTCCTTGATCACATGATCCAGGAAGGTCAACCGTTCCAGATCAGCCAGCGTTGGCGGTGAACCGCGCAGGACGGAGGCCAGCTCATCCATCAGATCGGCCAGCACAGCCGGATGCTGCGCCAACAGAAGCAACGTCCAGGTGAGAGCTGCCGCACTCGTTTCATGCCCGGCCCCGAAGATCACCTCTGCATGCCCGATCACATCGTTGTCCGTGAGACCGGTGCCGTCTTCGTCCTGCGCCCGGATCAACATTGAGAGCATGTCAACGCCGTGGGCACCGCTGCGCCGCCGTTCGGCGATCATTGTGCGGATCGCCGAGTCGACCTGGTTGATCCGGGTGAGGAAGCGATGAAACGGCACACCTGGCACATCAACCGGCAGCACGATCGTGAAAGGACGCAGCACCAATACCATGGCATCTTGCAGGGCGTGCCCAACCGCAGTCTGGTCACTCAGCGCTTCTTCGCCAAAAAGGGTTTTCAGCGCGATGCGCATGGTCAACTGCCGCATTTCCTCCTGTACATCAACCGGCTGCCCCACCTGCCATTCATCCAGCATTTCCAGCGTCAGACGAACCATATCGTCATGGTACGCGGCGATATGCTGCTTGTGGAAGGCCGGCATCAGCAGGCGTCGGTGGCGCCGGTGCTCGTCCCCATTCACATGGAACAGGCCGCCCATGAACCGCCCCAAGGGTTCACGGCGCCCGTTGTGCCAGGGCGGGAAGAGCGTCTCCGCTAACGGCAGCTTGTGAAAGACATCATGCTGTGTGATCAGCTGCCGGTTGTATTCGGGGCCATACAGAAACGTGATCCGGAAGCCGCTGAGCGGTGAGTACGATGGTGCACGTGCCATGGGCGCGATCAGACCGTACCGGCCGAACTGCTCGCCCATCAGCCGGATGGGGTCGTTCAGAAAAGCGATTCCACTGCGCACCATATCAAAGGGCGGCATAGGCTTCCTCCTTGCTCAGGGGGAATCCTAGTCATCTGTGCATCATGGTGCAAACCGCCTTGCTTAACCTGGGTGGTAATCTTTGGCCAGCAGCAGCGACCGCCCCACACAAACCCGTTCCCCCGCCGCGTTGAAGCACTCCGCACGCAGATCAACCAGCTGCTTTTCAGCACGGATGCCGGTGATCGTCATGCGGGCCGTCAGTGCCTCGCCGGGATAAGCGGGTGCCAGAAAATGCAGGGTCTGCTTGAGGTAGTTGACGCCGAACCCGGGCAGTTTGGTGCCCATCAGGTAAGAAAACATGCCACCGATCAGCCCGTTGGGCAGCAGAGAATTGGCCAAACCCAATCGCGCCGCGTAGGCCGGATCGGTGTAGAGTGGATTGTAATCTTCAGCAAGATCGGCGTAGGCAGCCACATCCTCTGTGCTGAATGTCCGCGTCTGCTGCGCTGTCTGACCGACGGCCAACCCCTTCAGTGGAACATCCTCGCCCCGGGGCGCGATATCACCGGGCTCATCCCAAGCCAGCCCCTCATCGCAGATGCGCGCCTCCCCGGCAAGACCCGTCACATTGCCTGAGTGTGTTACCGTTGTTGCCAGGTCGAGCAGGCTGCCGTTGACGCCCGTCACCTCAGCGCGAAACAGGACCTCATCTCCGGCAAAGGTCGGGTTGGGGAACGTCAGCACCTGTCGGATAAGCTGTACGCCGGGCCGCCACTCTCCGATCAGGCCGCAGACCATACTGTAGAGCATCAT
>JAADYX010000183.1 GCA_010092885.1 Chloroflexota bacterium
ACACCCACGCCGACCATCACCCCCTCGCCAACCATCACGCCGACCGGCACCCTGCCCCCGACCAGCACCACGGTCCCCAGCCAGACACCCGGCCCGACGGCAGTCCCGCCCAACCGCGCCAGCATCGATACCGGCGGCTATGCCACGCCCAGCACGCCGCCCTCGACAGCCATCCCCACGCCTGTTGACCCGGTCGCACAGCCCCAGGGCGTGCGCAACATCCTGCTGTTGGGCAGCGACCAGCGCCCGAACGACTCCGGCATCCTGACCGACACCGTGATCATCGTGTCGATCAACCAGCAGGAGAACACCGCCAACATGCTCAGCATCCCGCGTGATATCCTGGTCTACGCGCCGGGCTGGACCATGGTTAAGATCAACCAGGTCTACAATCACGGCGAGGCGGTCGGTTGGCCCGGCGGCGGATTCGGTCTGCTCAAGGAGACGCTGCTGTATAACTTCGGCATCCCTATTGATCACTACGCCATGGTCGACCTGCGCGGCTTCCAGGATATCGTGGATGTATTGGGCGGCGTTGAAGTCCCCGTGGACTGTGCCATTTCCGGCGTGGCCCTCACTGAACCACGCCTCACCCCGGAGGATTTCGATACCTATGAGGATTGGGTCGACTACACCGATCCGGAGGTCAACCCCGACAATTACACCGATTTCACCATCCCGGTCGGCATGATCACCCTCGACGGCTACGAGGCCCTCTGGTATGCCCGCCAGCGCAAGGGCTCCAGTGATTTCGACCGCGCTTACCGCCAGCAGCAGGTGCTGCGTGCCATCTTCCGCCAGGCCCGCGATATCGGCATTACGGATATCACCAACCTGCCCGGCTACTACCGCGAGTACAACGACCTCATAACCACCGACATGGGGCTGGGCAACTTCCTTGAACTCGCCCCCATCGCCGCCAACATGGACCTGTTCGCCATCAACAGCTACATCCTCACGCCGGACAACCTCACCGCCTGGAATGACCCCGACCTCGGCCAGATCGCCTACCTGCCCAACCCGGAGGACGTGCAGTTCCTGGTCAGCCGCGCGATGCTGCCCCCAGCCAAGAACTATGTAACCCAGAACACCGCCACTGTGGAGATCCGCAACGGCACGGGCCGCAATCGCATTGATGAGGTGGCCGCTGACCTGCTGATCAACCAGGGCGGGCTGGATACCACGCCGACCGGCTTCGCCGACTCGACGGGCTACGGGGAGACCGTCATCTACGACTATACGGGCCGCGATAAGACCAGCCAGCTGCTGACCCTACAGCGTCTGCTGCGCGTCGGTGACGACAATGTCATCGAGCAGCCCGACCCCAACCGCGTCTTTGACTATATGGTGATCATCGGTGCGGACTACACTACCTGCCGCCGCAATGTGGACGTTCCCGCCCCGTACAATCCGCCTACGGCCACGCCTACTGAGGAGACACCGTAGTCCTTGTTCATCTGCTCAACACGATGGAGCCCGGAGGTGTTACCGTCTCCGCGCTCTATCTGCTGGGCGAACTCAGCCGCCGCGGCACAGACTGCCACGCCATTGCCACGTTGGATGCCTCCGGCCCCCTGGCTGAACGGTTCCACGCCGCCGGGATCGGCGTCCATGAGGTGCTGCGTCACGGCAA
Organism: Chloroflexota bacterium; assembly: GCA_010092885.1. GTDB lineage: Bacteria > Chloroflexota > Anaerolineae > Aggregatilineales > UBA3940 > TC-195. The sequence continues at coordinate 1,634 of JAADYX010000183.1, forward strand.
AGCGGCCTATCCCCTCCCCTACCGCGCCGCGAAGTGGCTGCGTGCACAGGCCCGCCTGACGTTCGGGCAGCGGTTGGCCCGCCTGTTGGCCCATCTTAAACCGGATGTCGTGCAGTCGAGCGTCTATCATCGTGAGGTGCTGGCCCAACAGCGCGCCGCCCACCGGATCGGGGCGCGCTTCATCCTGCAGATCAAAACCCGCGACCGGTCCTTTACCTGCGGCCCCCACGCGGATCGCTTCATCGACCGCATGCAGCCCGGCGATCAGGTCGTTGTTGTTGGGGAAAGTGTGGCCCGCATCCATGCCGCCTTTCTCGACCGAGTGCCCTGGCTGACGATTCCCAACGGCGTGCCCGATCACGGCCCGGTTGAGGCAGCCCGGCGGGCGGACCTGCACCGCCGCCTGCGCGTCCCGCCCGATGTGCGGTTGGTGGGCGGCATCGGGCGGCTGGTGGAGCACAAGCACTGGCACGACCTTATCGACGCTGCCGCCGGTCTCGACCGGGTGCACGTCCTGCTGGTCGGTGACGGCGATGCCCGGCCCTATCTGTTGGCCCGCGCGGCTGCCGCCGGTGTGACCGTTCACCTGCCCGGTGAAACCCTCGACCCGTTCGATTGGCTCAACGCCTTGGATGTCTTCGTGCTGCCCTCCCTCAGTGAGGGGCTGCCCGTCTCCATGCTGGAAGCTATGGCCAGAGGACTGCCCATCGTGGCTGCGGACGTGATCGGCAGCCGCGATCTGATCGACCATGGGCGCACGGGGCTGCTGGTCCCGCTGGCCGATCCGCCCGCACTCGCCAGGGCGCTCCGGCGAGCGTGGGCCGCAGGCGATTCACTCGGCCAGGCCGCGCGCTCCGCTTATGTGCAGCACTACACGGTCGGCCGCGTGGCGGACGCCTACCAGACCCTCCACGCCTGAGGGCAGTCCGGCCCGCAGGGGCATGGACTAGCTCGCATCATCGGCATGCTGGAGCGCGATCAGCAGCCGGTCAGCCTCGGTCTGGGCAATCTGCACGGGCGGATCGGCATGGCGGCGGGCGAGTTCCACAGCCAGGGCAGAGGCCCCGGCGGCGGCCATCAGCTCAGCCGACCAGGCCGGGTGCTGCGCACTCACCGCCAGTGGACGCTGCCAGCCAGCCCGTTCGGAT
>JAADYX010000019.1 GCA_010092885.1 Chloroflexota bacterium
ATGCAACGTGTACTCGTAGTAGACAAAAACAAGAACCCGCTGATGCCCACGTCACCGGCGCGGGCGCGGCAGTTGCTCAGCAAGGGGAAGGCGGCGGTGATGAACACGATCACACCGCACAACCAGATCCTCTGGTTTCAATCCCGTGAGGAGGTCGATGCCTACCTGGAGGAGAGCATCTCTGAGGCAGGCTGACCCTACAACCCGAACAGAGACAGCCACACCGGCTCCGTAACGGAGCCGGTGTTCTGATTCGCTAGCTGCCCGGCGTGGGATAGATCGTCGGGGCGGGTGCGCCCTCCACATCCGGCAGGCCGTAGCAGGTGCCGCTGTCGTCAAGCGGGGTGCCGTCATCCCCAACCACCGTGATGCAGATGGCCTGTGCGCCGGTGGGCCGGTTCTCCGTGGTCAGGTCGTCCAGCGGAACATCGCCGCCCCACCAGTCGATCAGGGTGTCGGGGTCGCTGTCCCAATAGAAGGCCACGTGCTGGCCTTCACCCTCGGAACCGGTGCCCTCCTCCTCGAAGCCGAACACCTCGTAGGTGATGGTGTACTCGTCGTAGATGCCCACTTCGATACCGGTGATCTGCGCGAAGGGCTCGTCGGGAGCCTGCGACACATCCGGCAGCGGGAAGCACTCGCCGCTGCCCGCGATCACGGAGTGATCCGGGTTGGCGATCAGCGCGCACATCTGCCGGGCGTCAGCGGGCCGTCCGCCGGGCAGCAGGTTCCGGAAGGGAGCCGGTCCGTAGTACAGCGACCACGGCCCTGAGCCGGGATTGCCCGCCTGTTCGGGCGGCACGGTGCTCCAGAAGAAGTGCACGTGCTGGCCTACGCCGCTGGTGCCAGTGCCCTCCTCCTCGAAGCCGACCACCTCGTAGTCGACGCTGTAGTGGCCGAACTGGTCGATCACGATGTCGTTGATCACCACATACGGTTCAGGGCGCGGCGTGGCCGTCGGGGTGAGGGTGGGGGTGGGCGTCGGCCCGGATGATGCCGTACTGTCCCCCGGCAGATCGAAGCAGTTGCCCGAGCCGGGGACCGGCGTGTGGTCGGCATTGGCGACCACCACACACATCTGTGTGGCTTCCGCGGGGCGGTCACTCACCAAGTAAGGCGCGGCGGGCTCGCTGTCATAATGGATCTGGTACATGCCGGTGCCACCTGCCCCGGCCTCCTCATCCTCGAAGATATCCCAGTGGAAGTGCACATGGCGTGCACCCTCCGCCGGTTCGAAGCCGGTCGTCTCGAATTCGATCAGGTAAGCCTCACCGTTGGTGGTTTCGGTGACGCTGACACCGGTGATGCGTGCGCAGGGCGGCGCGAGGCATTCGTTGCTGGTGCCGCTGATGGGCTGCTCGGTGGCATCGTCGCCATCCACTGCGCCGTCGCTCTCGCTGGTGGGCGTGGCCGATCCGGTGGCACTGCTGGCCGCCCCCGGCCCGAAGAGCGCCACCAACAGCAGGATCCCGGCGACCAGCGCAAAGGCAACCAGCCCACCACCGATCAACAGACCGACGGGTGCTTTGCGCTTCTTTTTCTTGGCATCCACCATCCGCTGTTTGGCCTGCGCCTGCTGCGGTTGGGGCGGCTGTGCGGGCGGGATGGGTTCGGCACCCGTTTCGGGCCGCGGCGGCACCACCGTCGGAACCGGCTCCGTGTGCGGCGAGTCGGCAGGGGTGGGCTGCCGGGCGATGGTGTGCGCGCCGGTCGGTTCGCCGCGCAGCCCGGCGGTCAGATCGCCAGCGGTCTGGTAGCGGGCATCCGGCTCTTTGAGCAGGCAGCGATCCACCACCGCCACCAGATGCGGCGGGGCATCCGGGCGCGCCTCACGCAGATTGGGCACGGGCTCGTTGATGTGCATCAGCATGGTGGTCATCGCCGAGTCGGCGTTGAACGGCGGTTTGCCGCTGAGCATCTCGTAGAGCATCACCCCGAGCGCGTAGATATCGGAGCGGGCGTCGGCGGCCTCGCCTTGAACCAGCTCCGGTGCCATGTACTGCACCGTGCCGATCACCGCGCCTGTGCCGGTCAGTGTGTTGCCGCCGCCGAGGATCTTGGCGATGCCGAAATCCATCAGGATGACGCGCCCGTCGTCCTTGAGCATCACGTTGGCGGGCTTAATATCCCGGTGGATCATCTCGCGCTCATGCGCGTAGGCCACCGCATCCGTGACCGCCAGCGTGATATCAACGGCCTCCTGCGGATCCATCTGGCGGCCCTCAGCTTCGTAGGCCTCCAGCCGCTCCTGGAGCGTCTCGCCGGGCAGGTATTCAAGGACCATATAGTAGGTGTCGTCGTCGTGGTTGAAGTCGTAGACCTGCACGATATTGGGATGGCTCAGTTGGGCGACGGCGGCGGCTTCCTGCTCGAAGCGCCGTACAAAACCCGCATCCGCTGAAAGATGCGAGTGGATCAGCTTGATGGCGACCGTGCGCCGCAGGTTGGGGTCCACCGCGCGGTACACGCTGGACATGCCCCCCGCACCCAACAGCGACTCGATCCGGTAGCGCCCGCCCAGCTCATACCCAATCCAGCTTGGTTTGCTCATGTGGTGTGCTCCATACTCCCGATACGGTTGGCGCTTATTGTCGCATGCTTGCCGGGTTGGGGCAAGCCACCCGGCAGGGGAGGCTCAGCCCGCCCGCTCGCACACCGCGTATTCGAGCACTGTCGTATAGCCGAAGCGCGTGTAGAAGTCCAGCGCCATCCATGAGGGGACCAGCAGCACCGTGTCGCAGCCCGCGGCGTGCGCTTCCTGCTGCATCCGGTTGAGCAGGGCCCAATTCCAGCCGGCATCCGGCAGCGGTCCCTCCAGCCGCACGCAGATCGGGGTTGTCAACCAGGGATTGGATGTAGGTTTGGGTCATTCGTCCGGCTCGATGTAGGTTACAGTCACCTGACCGAGCTGGATCTTATCCTGGTTGATCAGTTCGCACCAGCCGGAAACAAGGCTGCCGTTGACCGCCGTGCCGTTGGTGCTGCCCTTATCGGTGATCATGAAGCCGGTTGGGCCCTGGGCGAGCAGCCCATGCAACCGGCTGACGCTGGGGTGGCGGATGACGATGTCGCAGGTGGGGTCCCGCCCGATGGTCATCGAGTCGCCGGTCAGGGGTGCTGACTGGGTTTTGCTGCCGGGGATTTTCCACAGCAGGTAGGGCTTGTCCAGCTTTTCTACGGGGCGGGTGATATCGGTCATGCTCACGGGTTCGAGGCCGGTGGTCGGGGTCCGGTGGTGCACGAAGTCATCAGCCAAGGGAGGGCTGCGCAGCGCCTTGAGCGCGCGGCGGCGCACATCGCGGTCGGGGTCATCAAGGGCCATGCTCTCCAACACGGAGATCACAATTGGGCCGTAGTCCTGATTGCTGATGTGGGTTTCGGCCTCAGCAATGGCGAAATAGCGCAGACGGGCATCGTCATCGGTCAGGGCTTCACGCAGGCGTTCGGGCAGCAGATCGGTCGGGGCGGCGGTGGCGGGCGCATAGAACACGAAGTTGCCGCCTTCACTGCCGGCGATATGCCCGAACTGCGGGATCTGCAGGCCGCCGCTGCGTGACGTGACCTCCTCCTGCAGCCATACGCCGAGGCTGTTCATCGTGATCAGGTCACTGCCGGGGTCACGCAGCAGGTGGATCAGCGAGCGCGTCATAGAGCGAAAATCGGCGGCAGGCTGGTCAGCGGCCCCCGCCGAGAGCACCTGAAAGGCCGTGCGCTCCAAGAAGCGACCCGCCGCCTGGTTCAAGGACCGGGTGAGGCCAAGCGCGCTGCCGCTGAAGCACGCATCAAAGATGAAAGCGATGTGCTTGGCAGCCGCAAAGCGGCGCACTTCCATCACATCGGCCATCTTCAGTGCGGTATGGTGCCGGTCCGGCACCGTATCGACCGCGCTCAGATAGCCCACTTCTCTGTCGAACCGGTCGTTCAGCGTGTACCCATGCCCCGCGAAGTAGATCAGCACGCGGTCGTCCGCGCCGGTGCCATCCTCCAACCGGTGCAGCGCGTCGAAGATCGCGAAGCGGGTGGCCTCCTTGCCGAGCAGCCGGGTAACCTCGAATTTGTAGGGGCTTGCAGCGAGCACGGTGCCCAGCTCACGGGTGTCACGTTCCGCACTGCCCAACGGCGCAAACTCGGGATACTCGTAATCATCGATCCCGATCAGCAGGGCGTGCGAAGCATCATATGTGGGCTTATAGACAGGGTCTGTCATGTGGTGTACCCCACATAGGTTGAACTTAGCAAAGCCTAACGCGCCGTGTGAGCTTACCGCCTACGGGACCACACCTAAGGAAATCGTTGGACGCCCTGTAAGTGTTGATCAAAAAACAGCGCGAAGTGTGTCATCCATATCGTAACACACTGAGATATCCTTTGTAAAGTGATAAATGCCATATGCGATTTATGACAATCGATGAGGCGATAGGGCGTTTTCAGTAATCACCACTGATCGGGCAGCCAGACCGGGGGCCGGTCGCGTAGGCGGGTCGGGGCGATGTCGTCGTCCACGATGGTGGCCAGCAGCAGTCCGCCCGTATCGAAGGGGCGGCCCGCGACGCGCACCATCGGGTTGGCAAAGGCGGCATGCCCGCTGCTGAAGGTGTGCGTGATCACACAGTCGTGCAGTGGATCTTCCACAATCGCGTCATCTACAGCGGCCACGGTGATCGTCTCGGGCGTCTGCCAGTCGGTGCGGCTGCGGGTGAAGGCCGTCGGGGAGACGGTGCATTCCTCATCTGTGCTCAGCGTCACGCGCACCGGCTGCTGCGGGGCATACTCGAACGCAACGGCGTAGCTGTCCGTGGAACCGCCCTCCTCCGCCTGTAGGCCGTCGCCCGTCACCAGCCGGATCTCGGCGATGGCCCGGACCAACAGCAGATCGCCGTTGGCGAAGTCCCGGTAGCTGATCACCGGATCGCCGGAAGGCGGCAGGGCAATCGAGGTGTACGAGCCCACGCCGGGGCCGTCGTCCAGCGTCTCAATGCTGATCGTGTCGCAGTCCGGGTCCGCACAGACGGCCAGCCGGAGGGTCTGCCCATCGGCGTCAAAGTAGCTGACCGCGGGGCTGCCATCCGGATCGAGCACGAGGGAGGTATCCAGCCCGACCACGGGCGTCGGGTCGAGGGTGGTCAGCGCGACGGTTGTGCAGGTGGCATCGTCACAGCGGGCCAGGTCGAGCGTGGTGTTGGTCAGATCCAGGTAGCTGACCACCGGATGGTTATCGGCGTCCAGGGCCAGGGAGGTGTACAGGCCGACCTCATCGGTATCATCCAGGGTGATCAGGGTGGCGGCCGTGCACAGGGCATCGGTGCAGCGCGCCAACCGCAGATCACGGGTGGCCTCATCGTAGTAGCTGATCGTGGGGCGGTCGGCTGCGTCCAGCGCCAGGGAGGTGTACAGGCCGGAAAAGCCCGTATCATCCACCAGTTGGATGGTGACCGTGGCGCAGGTCGGGTCCCCGCAGATGGCCACCTTCAGGATGCCGTTGAGCGTATCGGCATAGCTGATCACGGGGTTGCCGCCGCTGTCCAGAGCGATATCGGTGTGGGCACCCACAAAGCCGTTGCTGTCCAGGGTGCGCAGGGTGGCCGTGCTGCACAGCGGATCCCCGCAGATGGCCACCTTAAGATCGCTGTCGAAGGCCGCCCGGTAGCTGATCACGGGGTGATCGTTGGCATCCAGGGTGAGGGCGGTGTAGTCGCCGACGCTGCCCGCGGTATCCACGGGCACCACGCGCCAGTAATTGCAGCGCGGCGTCGCGCAGATGGCCACGCGCAGGTCGTCGGTGGCATCATCGAAATAGCTGACCACGGGCCGGTTGGCCGAGTCAAGGGCGATGGAGCTGAACCAGCCCGCGTCCCCGGTGGTATCCAACCGGATGATCCGGTAGGCGGCGTGGGCTTCACGTGTGGTAAGGGCAGCGGCCAACAAAACGAGGAACACGATCAGCCGTTTCACGGGTATGCCTCCAGGCGCGGGGTTCAGTCTACCCGAGTATGCGTCTATTCCTCGTCTTCGGCAAACAGACCCAGCTCCATCGCCTCTTCCATGGAAAGCGCGTCCTCACGGATATCGCCGATCTCGTCGGCGGCCTCCTCCCAAAAGCCGGAGAGGTCCTCGTCAAGATCCAGATCGTCGAGGTCCAGCCCGTCGAGGTCCAGCTCAAGCGGTGCTTCGTCCTCGTCGTCCTCTTCAAAGGTGAACACGTCAATATCCAGGTCGGGGCGGGGTGCTTCAGCGGCGGCCTGTTCGGCGGCCAGGCGGGCGGCCTCACGGGCGCGGGCTTCGGCTAGGGCACCCAGCGGTTCACCATTGGGGGAGACGAACTCGTCGCCCTCAGGCGGCGTGACCGTCCCGGTCAGAGCCTGTTCCTCGGCGCGCTCGGCCTCTTCGCCCTCCTCGATCAGCCGGTTGCGCTGCTCGCTGATCTGCTCCACATCGGCGGTGTAGCCCATCGCGCGCTCCAGCCCGATCAGGTCGATGGCGGTCCACACGGCATTGCGGCGGAAGCGCATCACGGAGCCCAGTTCACTCTGACTGTTGCCGGGGAACACCAGCGCGATAAAGAAGTGCACCCCGACGGAGATGGCGAAGATATCGTAATTGACGCCGTCGTAGTAGTGCATGGTGGTGGAGGGCACCGGGCCGATGTAGGTGGCGATGGTCGCGGAGTTGTTCAGGTTGCGGGCGATGAAGATCGACAGCTCGCTGAAGCGCAGGTCTTCCGGGAAGCTGCCCATCTCCAGCATGGCCTCGCCGTTGCGGTTCACAAACGCGATGCCGAGCGTCCCCATCAAGTACACTTGGGGCTCCAGCAGGACCTTCATCGCGCCGAGGTCGAATTCCGGGATGGGGCCGAATTCCTCATCCATGCGGCTGACCAGGCGGCCGGTGCCTGTTTCCGTGTGGTGGTGGACGATCTCGCCATCGTCGCCGGGCACGTCCTCCTCGACGATCTCCCCGAAGAGGGCGGTGCGCACCGCGTTGGCGAAGTCCCCGGCATCCAGCGGCTTCTGCAGGATCGCCTCGACCTGTGTGTCACCCAGCTCCTTTTCACACGCGTATTGGTCCGGCGTGGTGACGATGGCCTTGATCTCCGATTGGGCGCGGTAGGCGCGTTTGATCAGCTCGATGCCTGTCATACCGCCGAGGTAGTGCTCGGTGATGATGAGGTCAAACTCACGGCCCAGCTTGAGCTCAAGGTCGGCCTCCTCACCGGAGCGCACTTCCGTCACGCGGAAGTCCTCTTCGAGAAGTTCCAGGCTGGTACTCAGCAGGCGTGTCTGTTCTCTTTGGTTGGCTACGACCAGAATACGAAACGGATTGTCCATGGCATGCCCCTTCCTGATGATCGGTCCTCTTCGATTATAGCCTATCCCGCGCGTCATCCGAAGAAGATTTAAGGGGTTGTAACATGACACAGGCCGGATTTAGGGGTAGACTCCCGTTAGATAATTATCTCAGCATCCGCGTGTGAGGAGCAAATCGCTTGGCAACACCGCAGCCACCTGGAGGCCCCAAAGGCCTGCGGCTCTATCTGCAGAAGACCGGTCAGTTCAGCCGGAGCGCCAAACTGGTGCTGGTGCACAGCTTTTTCACCGGGCTGTCGTTCGGCGTGTTCCGGCTGTTGTTTAACTTCTATGTGCTCAGCCTGGACTACAACGAGGCGTTTATCGGCACGCTGCAAACCGTGGCCTCCCTCGCGGCGATCATTGTGGCGCTCCCCGCCGCCTACCTCGCTGAGAAGTTCTCGCAGCGCAACGTGATGATCACCACGGCCCTGGGCAGCGGGGTCGCGTTTCTGGGCATGGTGCTCTTCCCGCTGCGCGCCACGCTCATCGCCTTCCGGATGGTGGCGGGCATGGCCATGGCAGCCCGGCAGGTGGCTGTTGCGCCCTTCCTGATGCGCCACACAAAGGGTGAAGAACGGCAGTGGGTGTTCAGCTTCAACTTCGGCATGATGACAACGGCGATGTTCGTCGGCAACGTGATAGGCGGCAACCTGCCCACCTGGCTGGGATCGCTGGTGGGGGCCGCGCCAACCGCCACGCTCAGCTACCAGCTGGCCATCGGCAGCATGATGCTGGTCACCATCCTGGCGACCGGGCCGCTGGTGCTCATTCCTTTTGAAAAGCCGGATCCGGACCGCGAGGTCGAAATGCCCTGGACGCTGCTGGGGCGGCACGGCTGGCCGCTGCTGCAGTTCTTCATCCCGCAGGTGATCATCGGGCTGGGCGCCGGGCTGATGCAGCCCTTCATGAACATCTACTTCCGCAACGTCTACGATAAGCCCGACCCGCCCATCGGGTTGGTGTTTGCGATCGGCGGGCTCTCGATGGCGGTGGCGCAGTTCCTCGGGCCGCCGCTGGCCGACAAACAGGGCAAGCTCAGCGCCGTTATCCTGACGCAGGCCGCCTCGATTCCGTTCCTCATCACGCTTGGATTGGGCGCTTTCATCGTGCCGAGCGGGTTGGGCAGCGCGGATGTGTGGTTCATCATTGCGGGGGTGGCGTTCAACTTCCGGCTGGCGCTGATGAACATGAGCAACCCCATCTACCAGACCTTTATGCTGGAGCGCGTGCCGGATGAGGTGCAGGCGCTGGCCATGAGCCTGAACAGCATCTCGTTCCAATTCGGCTGGTTCATCATGCCGCAGTTGGGCGGGTGGTTGCAAGTGCGCTTCGGCGATCTCGGGTTTGCCGGGATCTTCGGCGGTGTGGCCTTCTTCTACATGACGGCCATCCTCACGGAGATCCTGTTCTTCAGAAAGTGGATGAACCCGCCGGAGCCGGTCGGTGAACCGGCGGTGGTCAGCGGCGACCGGTAGCTACTCCAACAGGAGCAGGGCCTGCATGGCCATGTCAACGCGCTCTTCGATGTAGTCCTGACCGGCATCGCTGCGCAGCCAGCCATCGATGAGCAGTTGGGCCTCCGCCGTATCGAAGCGCTCCAAGGCGCGCATCACGTCCCCCACGCTGACGGTGTGGGGGCGTTCGCTTAGCATGCGGGCCAGCAGCGGCAGGGTGGTGCGGTCACGCAGGCGGCCCAACGCCGCGACAACAGCGCGCGCATAGCGGGGCTCGTGCACGTGTTCGAGCAGCACCGGCAGCGCCTTGCGATCCCCGACAGCGGCCAGAGTCCACACGGCGGCATCGTAGACCATCTCGTTTTGCTCGATCATCAAGATGGCCCGCAGGCCGCGCAGCACCCGCAGATCGGCGGTCGGGCCGAGCATGCGCAGCATATCGAGGGCAGCAGCCCGCACCCGCGGATCCTCATCGAGCAGACTGCGCAGCAGGACCGGTATCGCCGGGTCGCCGATGCTCTCAACCAGCCGCTCAATCGAATCGTAGACCGGTTCCACATCATCCGACGAGTCGTACAGCTCAAGGTAGATCTCGATCAGGGAAGGCATCAGGCTCGCCGAGGCGATGCGCGCCAGCCGCTCGGTGGCGATCATCACCCGGATCTCCTCCCAGATCTCACCGAACAGGTTGGAGGATCCCCTCAAGCGGATCTGGCTGAGCAGGCGGTGAATTCTATTATTAGATGATGCAGGATTTGCCAACATAGGGACTCAGGGCAGTTTTTTTCAGTATAGCACGACAAACCCGGTTGAAACATTACAGTTTGCGATCAGATTGGGCAGGTTTACCCCGCGATCGCCTCACCCGTGTCTGCGGCGATGCCGACCACCGCGCCGATATCCGGGAAGAACTGCCGCACCGTGCCCTCGATCCAACCGCGCAGGGTGGTGGTGGAAAGCGTGCAGTCGGCGCAGCGGCCGCCCATCTCCACCGTGAGCACGTTGTCCTGATAACTGATGAAGCGGGCGAACCCGTTGTGGTATTGTTCAATGTAGGCGCTGAGATACTCAATGAGCCCGGCGATCTGCTCGGTTTGGGAATGTGTTGGGTTGGGCTGGTAGGTCATCGGGATCACTCCTCTCATTTTTTAAGGCCAGTATACTGGCTTTGGGCGTGCCTGTGTTGTGACAAAAAGCATGTTTGTATCCTGCAAAATAGACCGGAGGACTCCATTATGAAAGTAGCGGTATTCAGCACCAAACCGTACGACCGGACCTACCTGACAAACAGCAACACCACCCACGAGCTGACCTTCTTTGAGCCACGGCTGACCATCCACACCGCGCCGCTGGCCGACGGTCACGATGCGGTGTGCCCGTTCGTCAACGATGAGCTGGACAGTGAGGTGCTCACCCGGCTGGCCTACGGCGGCGTGGAGCTGATCGCGCTGCGCAGCGCGGGCTACAACCACGTCGATATCCGGGCCGCCACCGATCTCGGCCTGACGGTGGCGCGCGTGCCCGCGTACTCGCCGCACGCCGTGGCCGAGCACACCGTCGCCCTCATCCTCGGCCTGAATCGCAAGCTCTACCGGGCATACAACCGCGTGCGTGATGGCAACTTCGCGCTCAACGGGCTGCTCGGCTTTGACCTGCATGGCAAGGTGGTTGGCATTATCGGCACGGGCAAGATCGGGTCGGTCACTGCGGAAGTGCTGCGCGGCTTCGGCTGTGAGCTCATCGGCTACGACCCCTACCCCAACGATTACTTCGCGGAGTTGGGCACCTATGTCGACCTGCCGGAACTCTTCCGCCGCTCAGCGGTGATCAGCCTGCACGCGCCGCTCAACCCCGATACCTACCACACCATCGATGAAGAGGCGATCAGCCAGATGAAAGACGGTGTGATGCTCATCAACACGAGCCGCGGCGCTCTCATTGATACGGTTGCCGTGATCGAGGGGCTCAAGTCCGGCAAGATCGGGTCGGTGGGGTTGGATGTATACGAAGAGGAGGGCGACCTGTTCTTCGAGGACCTCTCCGGTGAAGTCATCACGGACGATGTGTTCGCGCGCCTGCTGACCTTCCCCAATGTGTTGATCACGGGGCATCAGGCGTTCTTCACGGAGGAGGCGCTGCAGAACATCGCGGACACCACGATGGAGAACATCACCGAGTACGAGGACACCGGTACGGTGACCAACATCGTCAGTCTGGAGTTTGCGCGCTCGTAGCGGGGTGCGCCCCCCTGCCTGCGCATTCGCGCAGCAGGGCCAGCGCAGCTGGCCCTGGAGCCCCATCCGGGGCTCGCAGGGGGGCCTACACACGCCGTGAAAAATCAGACCTCAGTCACGCAGCAGGAACACATCGTCGAACGCGGTCAGGCCGCCGTCGATGTTCACCGTGGCAAAGTGCAGACGCACCTGTGTGTAGTCGGCATCCGCCGTGAAGACACACGTGACCTCCTGCCAGTTGGCCGTACCGAAGGTATCGGTATGGCATTCCACCCACTGGTCAGGCCCATCCGTGAACAGCTGTACCCAGGCACCCGCCTGGCCGCTGTCGGCATCGAACATGCCGATCTTGAACGTCAGGAAGAACACATCGCCCGCCTGGCCACTCAGACCGGTGTTCTGGAAGAAGCCCTCAGCGGTGGTGGCATCGTTGTCGATCAGCAGGAAGCAGCTGCCGTTCGCGGCGTCAGGCGCGCACACACGCCGGTCGCCGTCGATGGGGCCGCCCTGTGAAGCGGGAGCCCAGCGGTCGGGTGCGCTGCCGGAGCCTGCCACCTCAAAGCTGAAGTTGTCCACGTAGTTGCTCAGCGCGGCAAAGTTCGCCGTGTAGGTGACATCGGTTTCCGGCAGGGTCACGCTCTGGTTGCGATCCCCACCGTGGTCCCACGAAGTGA
>JAADYX010000184.1 GCA_010092885.1 Chloroflexota bacterium
AGGGTGGAAAACGGCAGCGCCGTGATCACCGCGTCGCCGGGGGTGGTTTGCTGATCGATATGCGCGGCAAGCGCGTCCATGGTGGCCGGGTTGATCGGCTCCAGGGTGGGGCCAAAGGTCCGCGAGGCCTCCGGGTAGCGCCCCACCATCAGGGCGATGACGAGCACCGTCAGTACACCCTGCCCGATGGCCCACCGGGGGTGCTGCGCTGCATACCGCAGCGCGAGCGCCCCCGTCCCGATCAGGATCGCGTGAGCGGCGAGCAGCAGCCAATCCGGCGATCCGCGTGCCATCCACAGGACATCCCACTCGCCGCGCAAACCGGCCCCTACCAACCGGATCTGCGGGAGCCAACGCGGTTCAAACAGGAAGGGATCGAGCTGGGCGAAGCGTTCCGGCGGGGTGATACGGATAAAGTTCTCGGCGATGGTCAGTTCGGACTCGCCAAGGGTGTAGAAGAGACTCGGCAGGAGCGCGGAGACAAACGCCAGAACCAACACCCCGACCACTGCTGAACGCACAGCCGGGCGCAGCCTGCCGTGCACGAGATCATCAAGGACGGGCACCGAGCTCAGCGCGATGATGGACATCAATGGCACGGCGAAGCGCGGGCCGAACGCCAGCCCGCCCCACCATTCATCGTAGAAGCTGTAGAAGACGAGCAGGGCTGCAATCAGTGCGCCGAAGAAAACCGCCTCACGCCGGGGCCATTTCGCCAAGCCGAAGGGAACCAGCACGATCAGGGGTGTGTACCACAGCAGGCCGCGCGGCGTGCTGAACAGCTGGCCTATCAGGCCGGTGCCGGTGTGCAGCAGCCGCATACGGCTGGTGGCACCCGTCTGGTGGCTGAAGAACGCGGTCAGGGGGCTGCCGCCGAAGCGGGCGAGATTGAACGCCGAGATCCCCACGAAGGCCACCGCCGCGCCCACGCCGAAGGCGAACATGAGGGGCACCATGCGCCGGCGATCCACGCCGAGCACCAGATAAGCCAGCAGTACCGGCCCAACGGCCCACAGCCCGCCAACACTGCTGGCCGCCAGCGAGAGGCCCAATCCGCAGACGAGGGCCGCGCGCCAGTCCAGCGTGCGGCGGGCGGCCAGCGCCCCGCCCACCGCGACCAAGAGGCCCAGCCCCCCGCCTCCCTGCGGGAAGAGTGTTTCGGCGTAGGGCCAGGCCGCAGTCCCAACGCCGAAGGCCAGCGCCCCGGCGATGGCCGTCTTCAACGGCCACCCGGCCCCCCGGATCGCGAGCACCAATCCGGCACCGGTCAGGGCGGTGGCAACCGGAGTCAGCAGCAGCATGGTGCGGATCGGGCTGAGCTCCAGCTGGTAGGCTGCCCAGACCAACGGCGCGCCAAGCAGGGAGGGCGTCACGTCCTTGACGGCGTAATAGCGCCCATCGAGGCCTTCCTTGAGGAGGGGCGGTGTGCCGACGACGACCGCCCGCCATACCAGCGAATCGCAGTCAACGCCGCCATGCCCGGCCAGGCTGCGGCTCACGCAGAAAACCGCCGCCTCATCAATGGAGCGCAGACGCAGCGGTGTAGTGCTCAGGTAGATGGCCAGCAGCAGCAGGCCAACTGCCGCCGCTGTGAGTGTGTCCCTGCGAGTCATGGCGCCCACGATAACATCGCGGGGAGGATGAGTCAATCGGAAGGCTCGCCCAAGGCCGGATCGTTGAGCAGGGCACGGGCGGCACGCAGCTGTGCGCGAGTGAAGATGCGGCCGCTAAAGGCGGCGGCATTGTTCGCCGCACGCGGGTCAGCGGTCACAGCCCACGTCCGGGACCACGCGCTCAACTGTACGGCCTTGTGCGTTTCCAGCAGGGTGGCCGTCTGGTGGGCATGGGCCAGATGGTAAGCTGCCTGCGCTGCCGACCCGGTGGTGCGCAGGAGCACGGCCTCATTGAGGCGAATACGGCGGCGCATCAGGTAGTCGAAGATCATCACGGCGCGCAGGGCAAAATCGAAGGCGGCTTGGGTGTCCTCCAGCAGATCGCCGGGAGGTATGGGCACACCAAGCTCACGGATGAGGTGTCTGGCCGCCTGCCAGTCCCCGGTGGGGGGCCATGCGGCATGCGTGTGCCGCCGCGCCACCCGGATGCACCAGGCATGCAGCCTCTCACGGGCGGATGTGGTCATCGTTTCTACGAGGGCGGATAGATTGCCCGCGCGGTAGGCGGCGTGCCGTTGGACGATAATCCGGCTGTGCACACCCTTGAGCACTGGTTCGCGCCCGGAACGGGGTGTGCGAGTCTGGTCAGGTAAAGCTGGCGAGTTGTCTTTCATACCCCAAGTATAGCTTGACGTTCCCGAATATGGTGCATACCATACAGATAGTTGGTCTACATACACAGGGGAAAAACCATGCTCAACGAGGCGCTCCAGCATTTGAAGGCGGGTGAGACGGACAAAGCCCGCGACATCCTCACAACGGTGCTGCGCCAGGATCGTGACAATCTGCGGGCCTGGGGCATGATGGTCCAGGCTGCCCGCAGCGACAAAGAACGCATCTTCGCCCTGAAGGAGGTCCTCCGCCTGAAGCCCGGCGATCCGTGGGCAAGCGGCATGCTCGCCGACCTGGAGGAGGCC
>JAADYX010000020.1 GCA_010092885.1 Chloroflexota bacterium
ACGGAGGCCTACCTCATCGAAGATGGCAAGCTGGCCGCCCCTGTGCGCGGCGCGACCATCGCCGGGCACGGCCCGACCGTGCTGCAGAGCATCGATATGGTCGGCAACGACCTCGCACTCGATCCCGGGCAGGGCATGTGCGGCAAGACCCAGTGGGCGCGTGTCAGCGTGGGCCAGCCGACCATCCGCATCCCGTCGGTGACCGTCGGCGGTACAGGAGACTAACCATGGACCCTATCACACTTGCCAAACAGATCGTCGAGGAAGCCGCCGCGGACGGCGCGGAGATCGAGGTTTTCATCCAGGAGGGCACGGAAACCACCATCGGCGTGAGCAACCGCGAGGTCGAAAAGCTCTCGCAGTCCGGCTCACGCGGGATGGGTGTGCGCGCCATTGTGGACGGCCAGCAGGGCTACGCCTACACCGCCGACCTCTCCGACGAGAGCGTGCGGCGCACCTGGCAGACCGCGCTCGAATTGGCGCAGGTGGCCACCGCCGATGAGTTCCGCCGCCTGCCGGATCCGCAGCCCGTGCCGGACGAGGATCTGCAGATCCACGATCCGGCGCTCAGTGAGGTGCCCGTCACCGCTAAGGTGGACTTCATCAAGCGGTTGGAGGCCGCCGCGCTGGATTACGACGAGCGCATTCTGACGACGGTCATGTGCACCTACATCGACCAGAGCGCGCACATCGTGCTGGCCAACAGCAAGGGCTTCAGCGGTGCATACGATTCCAGCGTGGTCGTCGGGTACCTCATGGCGATTGCCCGTGGGGAAGACGGCGAGATGACCCAGGCCTTCGGGCTGGATGCCTCCCCGATCTTCAGCGCGTTGGATGCCCAGGCCATCGGGCAGGAGGGCGCGCGCAAGGCATTGAGCATGCTCAACGCCAAACCCGTGCCCACGCAGAAGACGACCGTTGTGCTCGACCATGTGGTGGGCGCGCAGATCCTCTACGCGATTTCCCAGGCGCTGACCGCCGACAGCTGGCAGCGCAGCCGCTCCTTTTTGATGGGCCGCATGGGCCAACAGGTCGGCTCGGATATGGTCAGCATTGTGGACAACGGCCGGCTGGCACGCGGGATCGCCTCCGCCCCGTTTGATGGCGAGGGGGTGCCGACCGGCGCCACCCGCCTGATCGATGAGGGGGTGCTGCAAGGCGTCCTGCATGACAGCTACACTGCCGCCAAAGATGGCACCGCTTCCACCGGGAACGCGCAGCGCAGCGGGCACACCGGCCTGCCGAGCCTCGGTGCGTCGAACTTCTACATCCAGCCGGGCTACCTCAGCCGTGACGAGATCATCGCCGGGGTGCAAGACGGCTTCTACGTGCTCGAGGTGATGCAGACCGGCGGGGTCGACCCGGTAACCGGCGACTGCTCGATGTCCGCCAGCGGCATCTGGATCAAGGACGGCCAGCTGACCGATCCGGTCAACGGGGTGACCATCGCCACCACGCTGGATGACTTCCTGATGCACATCAGCGCGGTGGGCAGTGACCTCCGGCAGATGCCCATCGTGGGCGGCATCGCTGTGCCCACCCTGCGCGTGGACAACGTCACCGTCGGCGGCGAGGGCTAGCCGCTGGCCAATCCATATCACCAGTGGTAAGCTGGGCTGCACGGTCTCAGGCCGTGTCCGTGTTGCCTGTCACCCCACAGCAGACCATATGGGGTGACAAAGAAGTCCCCATGACAACGATCCGAGAACACCCCCGCTGTGATCGTACCTGTCACAGCGGGGTGGTATCTTAGGCATGTAACCACGCGGCGCACCCCAATAGGTCAGTGCGTTCCGCGATAAGGGACCGATGTACTACCGGTCCCCGTAGGGGACCGGTAGTACCTATCTTCCCGAGAGGTGATCCACCGTCAGCCCCACCCCGTTGCGACGGGCCGGGCAGCGCGAGAAACGGGCCTGTAGGTTGGGGGATACCCGCCCCGCCGGATGGCTCGCCAGGATGCGGGCCACGACGCCGGGCGTTAACCCGACCTCCCCCGGAGTCCAGCGCGACACCGGGTCACCTCCAGGAAGCACTCATCAGTGGGCGCTCATCGCCCGCATAAACCGGGGCGGCCTGCGTGCCGCCCCACCGCTATCAAGGGAGAGATATCTGATGGAATTGGAACCGCGTGTTATCCGTTTTGGCCTGGTCGACGAGTACATCATCTGGGAGTACGAGCGCGGGCTGTTGTTCCGCAACGGCCAGTTCGAGCGCATCCTGGAACCGGGCCGCTACCGTTTCACCAAATTCCCCAGCCCCGAGCAGATCCGCATTGTGGCGGTATCCCTGCGGCAGATGAGCGAGGTGATCAACAGCCAGGCGATCCTCACGGCGGACAAGATCGAGGTGCGTGTTTCGCTGATCGCGCAGTACGCCGTGGTTGACCCGCTGCTGGCCATCAGCGCGGTGGACAGCTACTCCGACCGGCTGTACCAGGATCTCCAGCTGACCCTGCGTGATCTGGTCAGCGGCTATGAGATCGACGCGCTGCTGGAGGCCCGCGCCGAACTCAGCGACACGCTGCTGGCCGATGTCGCCCCGCGCGCTGAGGGCTACGGCGTCGAACTCAGCCGGGTCGGCATCCGGGATATCGTGCTGCCCGGGTCGGTGCGCAGCGTCTTCCTGCGGGAGGTCGAGGCCGACCGCGAGGGCCGCGCGGAGCTGGTCAAGGCGCGCCATGAGGTCGCCGCGGCGCGGGCCCGCGCCAACACCGCCCGCATCCTGAGCCGCAACCCGAACATCGCCCGCATGCAGGAGCTCGATACGCTCGTCAAGCTGGCCGGGCGCAACGGCTCCGTGGTGCTGCTGCCCAACCTCTCGGATCTGTTTGTGCCGCGCGGCGTGGCCGTCGGGGAGAACGGCGCTGATGCCACCGAGGACGACGAGGCATGACCCGGCTCGACCAGATCCTGCCGGATACGCTGGTCCGTGTACTGCGGATGATCGCGACGGGATATGAGCATATCCCGTACCGCGGCCATGACGATCCGTACCGTTCCATCTACTGGATGGTCGGCTACCGCGTTGGGATCGACCCGCCGACCATCCGCGCGATCATGGAGGGGGGCGACCTGCCCGCCGTCTGGCGCTACCGGCACTTCACCGTGCCCAAAAAGGACGGGTCGCCGCGCCAGCTGATGGAGCCGGGCCGCGACCTGAAAGCCGCACAGCGGGAGCTGCTGCGCCGCCTGAACAGCCTTGACCCGCACCCGGCGGCGCTGGGCTTCCGCGAGGGGCTGAGCATCGCCGACCACGCCTGGACCCACGCCGGGGCGCGCACGATCATCACCGCCGATATCGAGGACTTCTTCCCGAGCACGCAGGCCACGCGCATCTATGACTTCTGGGTGCGGCAGCGCTGGGTCTACGACGAGATCGCGGCGCGCTTCCTCACCCGGCTGACGACCTACCGCGGCGGTCTGCCGCAGGGTGCCCCGACCAGCCCCGCACTGAGCAACCTGGTCAATGTGGGGCTGGATACCAAACTGGCCGCCCGGGCACGCAGCGCGGGCGCGACCTACACGCGCTACGCCGACGACCTGGTGTTCAGCTGGCCGGATGAGGGCCGTCCGCCCGCAGACTTCCAGCATGGGGTGCATGCTGCCCTGCATGAGTTCGGCTACCGGCTGCAGCCGCGCAAGGGCTGGCGGGTGTGGCATCGCCGCGATGAACCGGAGGTCACCGGCCTGATCCTCACGCGCGGCGGCTCGGTCGATATCCCCGATTCAATGAAGGCGCTCATGCAGACGCTCGAACGCACCGCCACCACTGAGGAAGACTTCCAGCGGTTGGCCGGGTACGAGGGCTACCGCCAGATGGTGGTGCGCGAATAACGATGGGCGCATCAGAATGGTGGTATTGCGTGCCGTACCGGGCAGATATCGAGGCGGCGCTGCACGCCCTGCGCCAACAGGTTTTCGAGTCGGGTGACTACCTTAAGGTCGCGATCGAGCTGGCCGATGTCGAGTTCGATCTTGACAACTTCCCGCCGGAGATGCATGCTATGCTCCGCACGCATCAGGCCGAACTGCGCCGCCTGCTTGACCGGGGCGAACCGCAGACCATCGAGCAGCGGCTGGAATACAATATGGAGTCCGGCACGCATTCCATCCTGGATGTGGAACGCCTCAGCCCAACCCCGGATTTCGGTGCGGTCAGCCCGGTGCCACAGGCCGACTTACCAGAGTGCGCCGTATGGCGCTCGCCGGCCTGATCGAGGCGCGGTGGCAGGGCTGCTGGCTGCTCGTCTACGCTGGCGAGGAACCGGCGGCGATCTGCTTCTTCGGTGTCAGCGGGGACTGATCACCAGGAACCCCCCGGCGGCGATCCGTGCGCCGCCGGGGGTGGTTTTCGTGGAGGGTATGGTCAGTCGTTAAAGAGGAACACGCTGTCGAACCCGATGAACCCGCTGCCGGTGCCCTGCGCACCGAGGGTCACGCGGACCTCGTCATAGGGCCGCGGAGCGCCTATGAAACAGACGAACGGCGTCCAGGTGAAGGTCGCGCCGGGCACGGTGTAGGCGCAGTCTGTCTTGTTAATCAGACTGCCGCCCACCAACAGTTCGATGCGCACGCCAA
>JAADYX010000185.1 GCA_010092885.1 Chloroflexota bacterium
AGTGCAGGCAGCGCAGCGACCATCAGGAAGGGCATCAGCGGCACCAGATAACGCGGCCCCCAACCGAGCCCGCCGTGCCATTCCACGCCGCGCACTGCTGAATACGCGACCGCAAACAGAACGGCGGTCAGCAGTGTGGGCCATGTTTCGCGCCAGCGCGCGCCTTCCAGCAGAAACGGCCCTGCCAGCGCGAGGATCGTCACGGGTGAGAAGGCCCAGATGCTCTTGCCAGGCGTGACGAAAAAGCCCCCCAACCCGAGCCACACAAACCGCAGCCCTTCGATGAAGCCGCGCGCCCGATCCAGCACCTCGTAGCGGCCGGTGCCCGTGTTCAGGAAGGCCTCATGTGTCGCGATGATCACGCCTGCCGTCGCAAAGACAATCGCCACACCGCCCAGGGCCAGCCAGAACTCCCGCCGCCGGAAGGCGGGCAGCTTCGGCAGTGCCCACACCGCCAGCAGCGGCATCGCCAGCAGGACAGCCTCCTTGCTGAACAATGCCACCACCGCGCATCCGGTTCCCAATGCCAGCCAACCCCAGGCCCGCCGGTCATGCTGCTCGAAGAACACCCGCCAGCGGTTCAGGCAGAACGCTGCGGAGAGCAGCATCAGGCCGGTAAGCGGCTCGCGGAAATAAGGCTGGGCGTAGGGCCACGCGATGGTCGTCAGCCCGAACAGCAGCGCGGCGGCCACAGCGGTCCGCTCCCGCCAGCCGAGATCAAGGGCGAACTGGACAATCACCATACCGGTCAGGGCGGTGACCAGCGGCACAAACAGGAAGATCGCATGGATGTTGCCCACCCAGGGCGTCTGGTAGGCCAGCCAGTACAACGGCACGGCCAGAAAGGTCTGCGCCGGTTCGACAGCTGTGGTCTGCAGCCCGCGCAGGTAGACCGTCTGGTTGAGCAGCAGATCGCCGCGGTTGACGATGCTGTCGGTGGTATCAACGATGTAGCGCTCATCGTCGCTGGTGAAGTTCCCAGTCATCGTGGCCAGGTACACACTGAACAACAGCGCCCCCAACCCGAGGGCCAGCACCCAGCGGCGTGTGGTAAATGGTGGCATAGAACTCGCTTCTGTCTCAATCACAAGGCGCTACTGTATTACGCCCCTGCCGGATCGTGCAACATCACTACCGCATTTCGCAGCGCCGTACTATACTCAGACTATCCCCATATGTACCAAGGAGCAGAGCATGTACGAAGAAACAGCCCATGAATACCTCGAACTGATGGAGAAGTTCATGGGGGAGGAAGCCGAGGGCGATGTCACCTTCCGCAGCGGCGGTGCAGAGGAAGCCGACCCGGAAGTGATGACCATGCGCGCCGAGGCCATCGCTGAGAAATCCCAGAAGATGCTTGAAGAGGCCAAGCCCATGCTCGACGACGAAAACCGCGCCAAGCGCTCGTGGATGACCGGGCAGTTTTTGGCGCAGGCCGCCGCCGAGATCGAGGTTGCAGCCCAACTGCTGGCCACCGCCGCCGATGAGGGCGCTGAGGAAGTCGAGGCGATGTCCATGCGCAGCGGTGACTCAACGACCAAGGAGGCGATGGGCAACCTCAAGACGATGATGCACAGTGCCGCCGATGAGAAGTTCGCCGAGCAGGACGCGGTTGCCTTCCGCAGCGGCGGCACCGAGGCCCCCGCCGACATGGAGGAGGCCCGCGCGCTGCTGATGGGCAAAACCCGCGAGGCGATCACGGGCATTGCCGGCGGCACGGCTGAAAGCGGTCTGAACCTCTTCCTGGGCTTGGTAGCGCAGAAAGCACCGGAGGTGCTCAACAGTGCCACCGCCGGGCGCGAATTCGTCACGGCCAAGCTGGATGAGGCCAAGGCGGGCACGGGTGAAGAGGTCAACAAGCGCGTGGATGCCGCCACCCGTCTGCTGCTGACCGCCTACGACAAGCTGATCACGCTTGTCGGGCGTGATGCCACCGATGAAGCCCGCGAGACGGTCAAGGGTTGGGTGGATGAAGCCGAAAGCGAAGGCGGCGCTTCTATGTTTGAAGAGCAGCTGAGCAAACTCTACCAGGTGGAAAAGGCACAGACCGACCTGAGCACCATGCTGGAGTCTTCGGATGTGGAGATCGTGGTGCTGACGGACACCGCCGCAGAGGTCGACGAGATCGCTGCCCGCTACGATGAACTGGTGCTCAAGCAGGCGGCCACCTTCGACAAGGTTCTCGACCGGGTGCCTGCGGTACTCCAGCTGGTGAAGGTCGCGTTCGCACCGCTGACAGCCGTCCTGTTTGCGCTGCGCTTCAGCCTGCTGACGACCCTTGTCTACGCCGGGTATGACTACATCGGCCACGGCCAGGGCAAATTCCTGGATATCGCCGATGGCGTCTCACAGGTCGTCTCGGAACGTCTGGGCACGCCGCCACCCGCTGAAGAGGCATAAGCTGGATAGGTGGGGCGGTCAGCGCCGCCCCGCCACCAGATCCCAGGTCCAGGTCGGGTCATCCTGGTACAGCTGGCGACTGGCGCGCTCCCGGCTGCGATGCTCTCGCCACAGCAGGATCTGCTCGCCTTCCAACTGCATGATGATCGCCGAGTAGTCCGCGAAGACATCGCCCAGTTTGCCTGTGCTCAGATTGACCGTGCCGACCTGACTGTTGGCGTCATACCAGATATCATGTACGCGAATATAGCCGCCGCGGTGCTTGAACACTTCACGGATGGCCTTCTTACCCTCACGCGGTCTGCCATCCGGAGAGATAAGCAGGGTGGCTTCCTCGCTGAAGATTGCATACAGCGTCTGTGTGTCGTTATCCGCCCAGGCGGTGATCACCCGGTGCACCAGTGTATCAAAATCCATAGGGAGAATTGTAGCACATGTTTGTGGAAGACATCTTCATTGCGCGCCGCACCAACCCTGAAAAACCGCTGATGCTCCTGCTGCACGGCGCGGGCGGGCAGCACCTCCAGTGGATGGGCGTGGCCCGCATGCTCGATGAGGCGGCCATCATCGCGCCTGACCTGCCCGGCCATGGCCGGTCGTCCGGCACGGGTGAGGAGACCATTGGCTCCTATGCGGCACACATCCTACGGCTGATGGACCATTTGGACATAGACCGCGCGTTGATCGGCGGGCATTCGATGGGTGGTGCGATTGCGCTGGCGTTGGCCCTGCACCACTCGGACCGGGTGGCCGGATTGGTTCTCGCCAGCACAGCCGCCCGGTTGAAAGTCGGGCAGCCCGTGTTTGATGCTCTGGAGGCAGGGGTACAGCCCTTCGTCGATCTGTTCGACAGCATGGCGTACGGGCCGCAAACAGACCCTGATCTGATCGCGCGCGGGCGTGATCTGCTCGCTGAAGCGGGCCGCGATGTGATCCAACGGGACTTTGAAGCGTGCCACGCCTTTGATGTCCGCGAGCACATCGCCCAGATCATGGTGCCGGCGTTGGTGCTGTGCGGCAGTGCGGATCGCATGACGCCGCCCCACTACGCCGAGTCGCTGGCCGCGGCGATCCCCGGTGCGCGCCTGCATCTGATCGATGGGGCAGGGCACATGCTGCCGGTCGAACAGCCGGACGAGACAGCCGCCCACATCAATGCATGGCTGCACGGTCTGACCGGTTAGCCGTGGTTCCACGCCTCCACGACGGCCAGCGCTTCCGGTGTGCCGACTTCCTCTGAGAGGACGCGCATCGCAGGCTCACCGATATCAAACAGGGCACCGACCGCGTACTCGTACACCCGCTCATCCGGATCGCGCAGCGCGTTGGCCAGTGCGGCCACTGCCGATACATGCCCGATCAGGCCCAGGCCGTTGGCGGCCTCGCGGCGCACCTCCGGCTCCGGATCGCCCAATGCCTTGATCAGGGGCTGTACGCCTTCCGCGCTGCGTGTCTCCCCGATGGCTGTGGCAGCCGTGCGCCGCACACGCACATCCGGATCGTCAATGTGCCGCGCGAGATAGGGTACCGCCCGCGGATCGGCGATCTCACCGAGGGCGCGGGCGGCCATCATGCGTACATCGGCCTCATCATCGCTGAGGGCGCGGGCCAGCGCCGGTGTGGCGGATGCATCTGCCAGACGGCCGAGAGCATCGGCGACCACACCGCGCACCCACGGATCGGGATCATCGAGCAGGGCGGCCAGCGGGCCAACTGCGGCCGGGTTGCCAACCGTGCCCAGCGCGGAGGCCGCCCCGCCACGCACAGACGGGTTCGGGTCGCGCAGGATGTCGAGCAGCAGGGGCAGGGCTTCATCGGCGATTGCTTCGGCTTCCAGGCGCGCGGACTCATCATCCTGCTCCAGGGCCTCGATCAACCGGACGACTATGTTGCGTATATCTTTTGTGTTGCTCATGGTCTCATTGTACACGCTATCGGCCCTGCACACACAGCCTTTTTGCGACTTAATTCTTTACGATTTCCGCACGGGCCGTGTCAATGGCCCGCAGGAACACCTCAACCGGCTGCGCACCGGAAACCGCAAAGCGGTTCTCAAACACGAAGAAGGGCACACCCTGTACGCCCAATTCGTAGGCTTCCTGCTGTGCGCGTTCAACAGTCAGGCGGCCTTCATCGGAGCGCAGATACTCCCGGACTGCGTCAGTGGGCAGCCCGACGTTCCCAGCCACTTCCACCAGCTGCTCCAGATCGTTGAGGTTACGGCCTTCGGCAAAGTACGCCCGGAACAGGGCATCGGCCATGGCCCACTGCTTATTGAACGACTCCGCCAGCAGCACCAACCGGTGGGCATCGGTGGTGTTGTTGGCATGGCTGATCCGGTCGAAGTGGAAGGTCACGCCGGCCTGCGCGCCGGCCTCAGCCACATGGTCAAACATCCGCATGGCGCTCTGCCACCCGCCGAACTTGACTTCGGCAAAGGGCCGCCATGGCATGCCCTCGGCGGGCAGCGTGGGCTGCAGCTGGAAGGGCCGCCAATGCCGCTCAAAGGTCAGATCCGGGCGCTGCTCCATAGCCTCGTGCAGGCGGGCCTCCCCGATGTAGCACCAGGGGCAGGCGATATCGGCGAATACATCGATACGCATTTCAGTCTCCTCAGATTCGGTATACGGTCGCCCCGGATGATAGCGTTATAACAACCGGTCTACCAAGAGGATTTATCATAAACGCGCTCAATACCCCTTGCTTTAGCTATGGGGATGTAGAGCGCGGCGCGTCAGCGCATTGTAGGGTACAGTATGAATGCGTTGGGGCATCAACGCATACTGTCTCACTCGAAAGAAGACCAGTGCGTAAAGCACGGCATTCGGCGTTAACGGCAGAAGCCCCCGCCTTTAGGCGTGGGGAGTATGTCACTGCACGCTTGGGATGGC
>JAADYX010000021.1 GCA_010092885.1 Chloroflexota bacterium
GGATTTGTTTATAAGACACAGCCCGCTATATCACCGACTCACCCCAGCTGGTGATCGGAGCGGGGGGGGGGGCGTATATCCGCCCGCCCCTTCTCGTTCAGGCTATATCCTGCGGTGTGATCACGCGCAGCTGCTCCTCGGAGAGGATCCCCGCCTTGAACAGCTTCTGCTCTACGAGCTCCTGCGTTTCACGCATGCTGTCCTCAATATAGGGGAAGGCCAGCCACCCATTGCCCAGTCCGAACAGGGCACCAGTTAGCGTACGCAGGAAGGGCGTGCTCTCCCGGATCGGGTAGAACGGCAGCCCAAACCCGTTGAACGGTGGGTTGGCAAACAGCTGGCTAAACCCATCCAAGCCGATGGGCCCCAACGCGATCAGGATATACGCCCAGAAGGGCAGGTAGGGCACTTTGAGCCCGGCCCTGTTGGCCACGGCAAACCCGATTGCCGTGAGCCCCAACGCGGTGTAGATGGCGATATCGCGCTGGCATATGGCTGTCTTGTATCCCATGGTCTCACTGCCGCGGAACAGCCGCGCCGCGATGGTCAGGTCGCCATCCAGCACACTGAGGTCGTCCACGTTCTCCAAGAAGAAGGCCTCGTCGTCGGCATAGGACTCAAACGAGCCGAGCGGCGAGTTGGCACGCTCGCGCGGATAGGCAGCCTGCTCGCCGCCGATAAACCACGAACGGAATGTGAACTGATGACACACCGGGCTGTAGACGGTGTACAGTGCATCGGCGATGCCGGTTGCCCCTGCGCGCTGCGCCAGTGGAGCGACCCACGGGCCCGCCGCATAGATGCCGATCACCAGCCCGACGACCAATGCCCACCGCCGCGCGAACCACAGCACAGCCTTGTTCAACCAGACCACCACCGACCGACGTGTTGATTGCTCTGTCATGCACGTGTCTCCAAAACGAATCAAGGGACACGGAGCTTAACGCGACCGTGTCCCTTTTGCGATCTTTTTGTGCTTGGGTCTGCTACTCGCCGCCGGTGGCGAGGTTCACCAGCCACTCATCCAGCATGATGGTCAGGTCGGTGCCGGCCGCAAACATGCTCGAGAGCCAGTTCACGCCGCCGAACATGACGAACATCCCGATGATGATCAGGATGATACCGCTGGCGAGCTTGATCGGAGTCATGTACTTCTTCAGGCTGGCCATGACGCCGCTCATCCGGTCCATGGCGATGGCAGCCAGCAGGAACGGAATGCCCAACCCCAGCGCGTAGAAGCCGAGCAGTACAGCTGCGCGCCCAATTGAGCCGGTCGAACCGCCGAGAGTGAGCATTGCTGCCAGGAAGGGCCCAATGCACGGCGACCATCCCGCAGAGAACGTGATGCCCATCAGGAAGGAGCCGAAGTACCCCGCCTCATGATTGGGCTGGGTCTGGTTGCGGGTATCCACATACAGGAAGGGGATACGGATAACATCCATGGTGTGCAGGCCCAATACGATGATCAGGATGCCACCCAACACCTGGACAATGTCGCGGCTGCGCACAAATCCGAGCCGCAGCTGGCCCAGCCACCCGGCTGAAATCCCCAGGAAGATGAAGATGGCCGCGAACCCGAGCACGAAGAACAGGCCGTGTAGGAAAACGATCCAGCGTGAAGGCTGGGCGACGACTTCAGTCTCGCCGCCTGGACCGGTGGTCACCAGCGTGGTGGACGCTGTGTTCGCTGCCTGGCTGGTCAGATAGCCGATGTATGCAGGCACCAGGGGCAGCACGCAGGGCGAGACAAAGGAGAACAGCCCCGCTAGGATTGCAAATGGAATGGTTACGGCAGAGGCATCTATCGTCATGCGCTCTCTTTCTCCTCACATGTACTTGCTGCCTAACAGACGACACGACAGTCGGGATACTTACCAAACTCGCCGCAAATCGCCGCATGCATTTCTAATTTACGCACGAGTCCGTTTGATGTCAATAATCGTGGCGGTCTCCCGCTCCTCTGCCCCGGTCCAATAGTAGATGTCCTCATAACCTACCACCGGGTAGACCCACCGGTAGATCCATTTGGCTGCGTCCGGTGTGACGTTGACACAGCCGTGACTGCGCGGACGGCCATAGTCGTTGTGCCAGTATGTGCCGTGGATGGCCGCCCCCTTGAAGCTGAAGAACGTGCACCACGGCACCCCGGGCAGATCAAAGAAATCGTTGATGTCTTCGCCGCCGGACATATGCCGCGAGGGTGTCTTGCGCTGCACGTAGTGCTCGCCATAAGGTGTGTGGAACGACAGCGGGTTGCCTTCAGAATCCCAGAAGGTCGCGCCGCTGGCAATCCGTGTGCTGAAGACAGGCTGGCCGTACTCGTAGCACGTCAGCAGCTGTTCGTCGATGATGACCTCGATGCGCTTGTGCTCCGGTGGAACCGCCGGTGAGATCGGGGCGAACTCCGGCGAGCGCATGCGCCGCACATGGTGCGCCTGCACCCACCACGGATGATGGGGATTCGCGTCGTCAACAATGCGATACCATGAGCGCCCGCATGCTTCGTCGACCCGGTCGATAACCTGATACACTGCACCCCAGGCCAGATCGTAGTAGCGTTTGCTGCTCAGGGTGGGTTTGCGGTGCTGCCATGACGTGGGCACCGTGATCTCCCCCCAGAACCCGTTGCCGATCACCGGCTCCGGTCTGTGGAAGTGCTCGGTGACCGGCACCACAAACGATGAGTGCACGAAACCGTCATCCAGCTCAAACCAGACATCGTTGTGGGGGAGGGCGCTCGGTGGTTCGGCGCGCAGCGTACCGTAGATGGGGACCACATCCCCGTAGAAGATACGCCGCACCACCCGATCCCACGCGGCGGGCTCTTCAAGAACGGCCTGCACATATTCTACGCGGCCCAATAAAGGTGGATTGTTATACAGCGCGTTGTAGCTGATGGTTTCATCATCGTCAATGTCAACGCGCCCGCCGCTGTCATAGTCGCTGCCATCATCGCAGCCTTCGAAATCAGTTTGCAGCGGGGGGATAAAGCCCAGTGCGGCGGCACCGGCTGCCGCTTTGAGTACGGCACGTCTGCTCATGGAAGCAATCTCCTACTACTCCGTTCGCGCCGATGATAACCCGTCCGCACCGCCGGACGCCAGCGTTTTTCCCTGCGATTGCTCTGCGCTTACCCGACTGTCAGCGATGCGGGTTCAGCCCTCACATGCGCCGCCGTGGGCGGACCGTTCAGGAGACTTGAGCGGTTTCATTGACAGCCGCCAGCGATGCCACTTATAATCCATCTGTTGTGTCACAGTCAACAGGCAGGAGGATCCATGCAAGACCCAAAAGGCCCTATGCGCCGTGAGCTGCTCACCTGGGAGGATGTGGACAAACTCATCGACATCCTTGTTGGTCAGCTGCGTGAAGCGCCCGGCTTTGACGCCCTCCTGCTGATCACACGCGGCGGCATTATTCCGGGTGGCATGCTGGCCGAGGCACTCGGCATCCGCTACGTATTGACTGCGGCGGTTCGCTTCACTGATACGCCGGGCACACCCCGCGTTGCCGTCTGGCCGGAGTTTCTGCAGTTCCCCGGCGATGGCCTGCTTGACGGTCGCAACACGCTGATCGTCGACGATGTGTGGGGCAGCGGCCGTACCAGCACCGCAGTCCGCGGCAGGGTGGAAGCTGCGGGTGGCACGCCCAATACATGTGTTATCCACTACAATCCGTATCGCTCGCTCTTCACCAAAGTGAAGCCCGACTTCTTCGCCGCGATCACCGACGCCTATATCGTTTACCCCTGGGAAGTGGACCGCGGCACCGATTACATCGAAACGCCGCCTATCGGAGTGGGGTAGCGACCGGTGCAGGTGGGCAGCGTATGGTTGCTATTAATGCTGGCGCTGCTTGTGACCGCAGCCGGGGTTGTATTTGCCTTTGTGGGGCTGGAAATTGCGGCGATCTTTCGCGAGACGGACGGCGACCCCGGCCAGCGCAAGCAGCCGGTGGACAACCCGTATACCCAAACCAAACCGGGCACGGGGCCACTGACAGAGGCGCCCCAACAACCAACCGCCCGCGACAGGGACAATATCAGGCGGCTGATCAAATACTTCGAGGACGAAGTGTGATCCCCGGCGGGGTGACCTGTGCCGTCAGCCACCCCGCGAGCCGCCAGATGTCAATCGGCGGCCGCGTGATTGGTCTGCTCAGCGTACGTGCCAATTGACTTGTACGTTGGTATGGCCTGTACGGAGTCGGTGCGCGGCTGGATATCCTCGGCCATTTCCTCCGGCAGGCGGCCGGTCGGATGCGTCAGGCCTAGCTCCTTCTGCGTAAACCCGATCCGCTTGCGCTCTTTCTCAATGCGCACAACTTTCATCACCAAGGTGTCGCCCCGCTTGACATGCGAGAACGGTTCGGTAAGCGACCCGTCGACCATCTCGGTGACGTGCAGCAGCCCCTCGATGCCATCCGGCAGCACCACAAACGCGCCGAATTCCACCACATTGCTGACCTTGCCCTCAACGATCTGCTCGACCCGGTACGTCTCTTCGACAGTCTCCCAGGGATCAGGCCGTGTGCGCTTCAGGCTCAGCGCGATGCGCTTCTTTTCATGGTCGAGATCGAGGATATAGACGGTAACCGTGTCACCGATGTCTACCACATCACCGGGATGCGGCACACGGTGCCAGGCCAACTCGCTGACATGGATCAGGCCGTCAGCCCCGCCCACGTTGACGAACACGCCGAAGTCACGCACGCCGGTGACCTTCCCCTCGACGATCTCGCCCTCGGTGAGCTCGTCCAGCAGGCGTTCTTTCTGCTTGCTGCGCCATTCACGCTGGGCCTCCCGCTGGCTGAAGATCAGGCGGCGGCGCTTCTGGTTGACTTCGATCACTTTGAGGCTCAACGTGCTGCCGATCAGGCGTTCCATAGCCTGTTTGCGGGCCTCGCCTTCCAGCCCTTGGGGGATCTCGGCGATGTGCGTGTTGGGGACGAACCCTTCCAGGCGGCCGAACTTCACCAGGGCACCGCCCTTGTTGAAGCCTGTTACGGTCGCGTCGACCATGTCGCCGGTTTCCAACAGATCGTAGACGCGTTCCCAATCGTTCTGCTGGAGGCCCAGGTTGATGCTGACAATTAGGTTGCCATCTTCATCCATCGGGTTGAGGATGTAAACCGGCATGCGGTCGCCGACGTTCAGATTTTGCAGTGCGCGTGGCGGCAGACGGTCGATGTCGTAGCCTGGCACGATGCCATCGCGCTTTACACCGAGGTCGACCACGATCTCATTGCGGTTGATCTGCAGGATCTCGGCCTCACGAATATCGCCGCGCTCAGGCTCATCGAACTCATAGTAGTCGTCGAGCATTGCTGCGAAGTCTGCCATTTCCTCTTCGCTGCTCTCTGGAAACATGGTGCTCATACTAATTCTGTCCTCTACAGGACGTACCCTTTCGAACTTTTACAATTTTTTGAAACCATGCAAAGCATTGACATTTGGGAGTATACAGAAGGCCCACGGCAATTTCAATCATTTTTGTCCGAATTGGCTATCTGAGTTGGCGGCGGCCCGGCGAATTGGTATCATGACCACGGTCTCATTTGAGCGATACCTCCCGATCACAGATTTCTATAGGAGTAACCCATGATCGATTTTCAACTCACAGAAGAGCAGCAGGCCGCTGCTGAAATGGTGCGGCGCTTCGCACAGACGGAAGTCCTGCCCACCATCAACGAATGGGACCGCAAGCAGGAGATGAACCCCGATGTGCTGCCGCGCATGGCCGAACTGGGCATCCTCGGCATCAATATCCCCGTACGCTACGGCGGTCAGGGTTTTGACTACATAACGCTCGGCCTCGTGTGCGAGGAATTGGAGCGGGTCGATACCACTTTGCGCGTGGTGATGAGCGTGCACATGGGTCTGTGCAGCATGTCGCTGCTGCAGTGGGGCACCGAAGAGCAAAAGCAGCGCTTCCTGACGCCGCAGGCACGCGGCGAGAAGTACGCTGGCTTCGGGCTGACGGAACCTGGCCACGGCTCGGATGTCGCCAACCTGCGCTCAACCGCGCGCCGCGAGGGCGATGTCTACATCCTCAACGGAGAGAAGATGTGGATCAGCCTGGCAAGCAAGGCGCATAACTTTCTAGTGGTGGCACGTACCAACCCGGATGCACGGACGCCGTCACGGGGGCTTTCCGCCTTTATGGTGACCAGCGACATGCCCGGTGTGACCACAGGCGACATCCACGGCAAGATGGGCGTGCGCGCCGGTTCCACCGGTTGGATCGCCATGCAGGATGTTGAAGTGCCCGTCGAGAACATGGTCGGCGAGGAAGGTGAAGGCTTCAAGATCGCGATGAGCGCACTCGACAACGGGCGCTACACAGTCGCCGCGGGGGCCACCGGCCTCATCCGCGCGTGCCTTGAGGACTCCATTGATTATGCCCAGCAGCGCGAGACCTTCGGCACCCCGATTGCCAACCACCAGCTCGTCAAGCAGAAGATCGCGTATATGGCGCAGTGGTACGAGGCCGCGCGCCTGCTCTATCTGCAGGCCGGTTGGAAGAAGAATCGCGGCGAGCGCAACACCCGTGAGACCAGCCTGGCCAAGTGGTATGCCACCGACCAGAGTGTGCAGGCGGCGCTGGAAGCCGTTCAGATCCACGGGGCGTACGGTTTCAGCGACGAGTACAATGTGGAACGCTACCTGCGCAACAGCAAGGGCGCGGTCATCTACGAAGGCACCAGCGAGATCCACCAGCTGATGCAGGCCGACTACGCGTTCGGCTTCCGCGACGACCGTCCGCTGCGCTGTGAACTGCCCGCCTACGACGAGGCCGACTGGCTTTCAGAAGGTGACCGTGTGCCGGGGCCGGTAAGCTAGAGACGTTTGTATTGCTCACATGGGTTCGCTCGTCTCCGGCTGCGGAGATGAGCGATTTTTCATTGCACCATGCAACCAGAAAGGTCTAAACAACCATGGCTGACAAAAAAGGACGCATCCTGACCGGCGACCGGCCCACCGGCAAACTCCACCTGGGCCACTATGTCGGCACCCTGCAGAACCGGGTCAAACTCCAGGATGAGTATGAGCTGTTCCTGCTGGTAGCCGACTACCATACGCTGACCACCGCCCCGGAAAAAGTCGATGTTGAGGCGACACGACAGTACGCGCTCGATGTCGTGATTGACAACTACTCGGCTGGCGTTGATCCGCAGAAGGCCGTGCACTACCTGCAGTCCGATGTGCCGGAGACAGCCGAGCTCACCCTGCTATTCAGCATGCTGACCACGGTGCCCCGCCTCCAGCGCATTCCCTCCCTCAAAGATGTAATGGCTGACCTGCACATCACCGAACCCTCCTCCGGGCTGCTCAACTACCCGGTGCTGCAGGCCGCCGATATCCTCATCGTCAAGGGCAATCTGGTGCCGGTCGGCAAAGATCAGGCCAGCCACATCGAGCTGACCCGTGAGATCGCGCGCCGGTTCAACCATCGTTTTGCCGAGGTCTTCCCTGAGCCGGAAGCCATGATCCCCGATGATGCCGCAACGCTGGTCGGGTTGGATGGCAAGGCCAAGGCGAGC
The DNA here is from genome assembly GCA_010092885.1 of Chloroflexota bacterium. Lineage (GTDB taxonomy): Bacteria > Chloroflexota > Anaerolineae > Aggregatilineales > UBA3940 > TC-195. The sequence goes on from JAADYX010000021.1 coordinate 7,543, forward strand.
AAGTCGTTGGGCAATGCCATCATGCTGTCGGATGATCCTGACACAGTACACCAAAAAGTCATGAGTATGTACACGGATCCCAACCGCCTGCGCAAAACCGATCCGGGTACCGTGGAGGGCAACCCGCTGTTCATCTACCATGACCTGTTCAACCCGGATACCGAACAGGTGGCCGAGTTCAAGGACCGCTACCGCAAAGGGCAGATCGGCGATGTGGAGTGTAAGAAGGTGCTGTCGGAGAAGATCAACGCCTTCCTCGATCCGCTCCGCGAACGGCGGCGCGTTCTGGAGGAACGCCCGGACGACGTGATCGACATTCTGCGCAGCGGGGCACAGCGCGCCCGACCTATCGCACAGGAGACCCTCGCGCAGGCCCGCGAGGCGATGGGGCTCAGCAGCCCACTGGTGGAGCACGTCGTTGACCTGTACCGCTGAACACACCGAGGTCGCCATCACATGGCGGCCTCTTGCGTAACTGATCGGGGGGAGTGGGGTTTCACTCTGGGGAGTTTGCACCTCATAACTGTATGATAAGATTGTGCCTAGTTTTGACAATTTGACTGGATGGGGTTACAATGCTTCCGGTTGGCTACCCTACGGGATGCCAACGATGACAGCACGTTCGCCGGGTGTTTCCCTGATGGAACACCCACTAGTAAATTTACACGTTGGGAGGCCCAAAAAGGCATATGTCCTCATCTAATTCCCCCGATGAACTTGATTTTGCCACGCTCCTTGAGCAGTCCTTTGAAGAGACAATTGACGATTTAGAACGCGGCGATGTACTGACCGGTACCATCCAGGCCATTGATGACTACGGTATCATCGTGGACGTGGGTATGAAGACCGACGGCGTGATTCCACGTTCCGAAGTGGAGAACCTGCCAGAGCGCTACCGCCTCGGGCAGGAAGTTACGGTAGTCGTCGTCAAACCGGAAGACTACGACGGCAGTCTGGTGGTATCCCTGGCGCAGGCTCGTGCCCTGAAGGACTGGGACGCCGCCGAAAACCTGCTGGAAGAAGACGCTGTGTTCAAGGGGCGCGTCATAGCAGCCAATCGGGGCGGTCTGATTGTTCCCTTTGGTGAACTGCGCGGCTTCATCCCGGCCTCTCATGTCAGCGGGATGCCCCGCGGGCTCGACGACGGCGCACGCATCGATTACCTGGGCCGGTATGTAGGTCGTGAGATCAACCTCAAAGTGCTGGAAGTCAACGCCAAGCGCCGCCGGTTGGTCTTCTCACAACGCGCAGCCGAGTACGAACGCAAAGAAAAGATAAAAGCCCGTTTGATGAACGAGATCAACGAGGGCGATATTATTGAGGGCACCGTCAGCAGTTTGCGTGATTTCGGTGCCTTTGTTGATATCGGCGGCGCGGAAGGGCTTATCCATATCTCTGAGCTCTCCTGGCGGCGCATCCGCCACCCGAGTGAGGTGCTGCAGCCCGGCCAGACCATTGATGCCTACGTCCTGCAGTTGGACGAAGAGCGCAACCGCATCGGCCTGAGCCTCAAGCGCATCCAGCCCAGCCCGTGGGACGATATTGAAGACACCTTCCAGGTCGGGCAGCCAGTTGAAGGCACGGTCACCCGTGTGGTATCGTTTGGAGTGTTCGTTGAGCTTGAAAACGGGATCGAGGCCCTGCTGCACATCTCCCAGGTCGGCGAGTTCGAAGCCGAGAACCTGGATGCGCACTTCATCCCCGGACAGGAGCTGGATGCTGTGATCATCAGCCTGGAGCCTGACCGGCAGCGCATTGGTCTGGGCTTGCCTGATGAGCAAAGCGAACCAGTGTTAGCCGAGTCTGAGTAGGAGACCTATGCCGAGCGTTAGACTTAAGCCAGGTGAAAGTTCGGAGGCGCTGCTGCGTCGTTTTAACAAAGAGGTCTCCAAGAGCGGAGTCCTCAGCGCAGTGCGTCACAAGCGGTGGTATGTCAGCAAGAGTGAGAAGAGGCGTATTGAGCGCAAGAAGGCGTCCCGCCGGATGCGCCGCCGCCAGTCCAAGGGGCGCCGCTAGTGAGCTCTAAGGACAAGATCGAAGCCATGGGGACGATCATCGAGGCCCTGCCGGACATGAAATTCCGGGTGGAGCTCGATGAAGGCCCAGAAGTGATGGCGTACGTTTCCGGCAAGATGCGCCGGAACTTCATTCGTATTCTGTTAGGCGACCGGGTCAAGGTTGAACTGTCACCCTATGATCCCACCAACGGGCGCATCACGTACCGCTATCGCCGTGGGCAGGCCCCCCGCGATCTCAACGACGACGATGACGACGAATAGACAGCGGCCTGCCCTTTACCAAATTGCGCCGTAAAGCCCCTTGATTTATCTATGGGGATACAAGGCGCGTGGTGCGTGCGGCTGGATTTTGTTTCGGCAAGTGTCGAACAAAA
>JAADYX010000186.1 GCA_010092885.1 Chloroflexota bacterium
CGGCAGCGTCAGATGTGAATAAGAGACAGGTCCGCCCCTCTCGACCTATGCCATCTTCGCCATGATCGGTGCGACGGGCGCCGCCGTGGTCGTCTACGGGCTGGGGTCGATGGGGCGCGGCGGCGCAACCCCGCTGCGGCTGACCCTGGCGGGCGTCATCCTGACCGCGTTCCTCGGCGCATTCACAACCGCGCTGCTCATCACCGACCAGGACACCCTCGACCAGATCCGCTTCTGGACGGTGGGCTCATTGGCCGGGCGGGAGTGGGATCTGCTCGTGCTCACGGTCCCCTATATGGTGATCGGCATGGTCGGCGCGCTGGTCATGGCCCGCCAGATCACCACCATCAGCCTGGGCGAGGATATCGCTGCGGGGCTGGGCCAGAACACGCTGAGCGTTAAGCTGCTGTCGGCGGGTTCAACGGTGCTGCTGGCCGGCGGAGCCGTCGCCCTGGCGGGGCCCATTGGCTTCGTGGGGCTGGTTGCGCCGCATGTGGTGCGCTTCTTTGTCGGCACTGATTACCGCTGGATCCTGCCCTACAGCGCGCTCGTTGGCGGGCTGCTGGTCATCGGCGGTGATATGGTCGCTCGCATCATTATTCGCCCGCAAGAGCTGCCCGTCGGGGTGATGATGGGGCTGCTGGGCGCGCCATTCTTCATTTACCTGGCTCGCTGGAAGGTCAAAAGCTGATGGCAGCACCAACCAATCAAAACCGCCCGCCATGGCACACCCTGCGCCTCGGTGGTTTCTCCTTCAAGGTGGACCGGCGCGTGCCCCCTGTGTTTGCGCTCCTGCTGCTGCTCGGGGCCGGTGTTCTGATCACAAGCATCAGCTACGGAGAGTATGACATCACTGCGGTGGAGGTCTTGCAAACGCTGCTCGGCATCGAAACCGACGACACCCGCCACGAGCTGGTCGTGTGGACGTTCCGGATGCCGCGCATTCTGGTGGCGTTCATGGTGGGGGCGGCCCTGTCGGTCTCCGGGACGATCCTGCAGGGCATCACGCGCAATCCCCTCGCTGACCCCGGCATTCTGGGCGTTACAGCCGGGGCATCCACGGCAGCTGTCGCGGTCATCGTCTGGTTCGATGTTCCGCTCCAATGGCTGCCGTTTGCCGCTTTTGGCGGTGCGCTGACGATGGCGATCCTTATCTACGTTCTGGCCTGGAAAGGGGGCAGCGCCCCCGTACGGCTGATCCTGGTTGGGGTTGGCCTGGGTGCTGTTGCCAGCGCCCTGACCAGCCTGATGATCGTCTTCGGTGAGATCAACCAGGTACAGCAGGCAACGATCTGGCTGGCGGGCAGCGTCTACGGGCGTGACTGGGGCCACGTCCGCACGGTGGCCGCCTGGTTAGCCGTTCTGCTGCCCCTCTCGATTTTGCTGGCACGCCAGCTCAACACCCTCGGTCTCGGCGATGACCTGGCCAAGGAGCTGGGGTTGCGCATTGAGGTTCAACGTGGGGTGCTGCTGATTTTGAGTGTGGCGCTGGCCGCGATAGCCGTTTCGGTGGCGGGGACCATCGGCTTTGTGGGGTTAGTTGCCCCGCACATTACGCGGCGTTTGGTGGGCCCCTCACACGAAGGATTGGTGCCCACAGCGGCATTGTCAGGCGGTGTGCTGCTGCTGCTGGCGGACTTAATCGGGCGCTGGGTCATTGCCCCATCGGAAATCCCCGTAGGGATTATTGCGGCCATCATCGGAGCGCCGTATTTTGCCTATCTACTCTATCAAACACGCAATCAGTAGGGAGGACATTGTGGCTCCACCCATTGAGGAGAAGACGTATGATTGACGTCGAGAACCTGTCACTCACGTATGACGGCAAGACCATGATCGTCGACACGCTGAACCTGACCATCAGACAGGAATCAATGACAGCCCTGGTTGGCCCCAATGGCTGCGGCAAATCGACGCTGCTGCGGGGCATGTCGCGGCTGCTGCAGCCCGCAGGGGGCGCTGTCCACCTCGACGGCCAGGCTATCCACACGATGAAGACGAAAGAACTCGCCCAGCAGCTCGGCATGCTGCCGCAGTCCCCGAGCGCGCCGGAGGGGTTAACGGTCTACGAGCTGGTAGCCCAGGGGCGGTACCCGCATCAGGGATTTTTCCAGCAGTGGACGCGCGAGGATGAGGGCATTGTGCAGCAGGCCCTCGAAAAAACGAACCTGACACTCTTCGCCGATCGCCCGGTGGATACGCTCAGCGGTGGGCAGCGCCAACGCGCGTGGATCGCCATGTCACTGGCCCAACAGACCGACGTGCTGCTATTGGACGAACCGACCACCTATCTCGATTTAGCCTACCAGATCGATGTGCTTGATCTCCTCGAAGACCTCAACCATGATGGCCGCACGATCGTCATGGTCCTGCATGACCTCAACCAGGCCGCGCGCTATGCGGACCACATCGTGGCGCTGCGCGGGGGGCAAATCGTCACCCAGGGTACGCCCGAGGAGGTGATGACCGCCGAGACCATTCGTGAGGTGTTCGGCCTGTACACGCAGATCATCACCGA
>JAADYX010000022.1 GCA_010092885.1 Chloroflexota bacterium
AGCGGGCGCCAGCTTTCCACGGCTTTGGGTGACGCAATGCCCTTTTGGGATCGCCGCATCGATCTGCTGGTGATGTCCGGTCAGAGTGAAGCTCACCTGGCCGGATTGGCCGGTGTTTTGGACCGCTACCAGATCGGGGCGGTGATGTATACCGGGCATCGGGGCGAGTCATCGATTGCCCGGGAGGTATGGTCGCAGCTGGAGGAACAGGATCTGCCGCTGACTGTACCAACGGTGGGCACCCGGATCGAAGCCGCGGATGGCGTCCGGCTCACGGTCATGGACCCGGGCTCGGATGACACACCGATTGTGCTCATGCTCATCTATGAGGAGGCACGTTTTCTGCTGACCGGCGATCTCGATGAGACCACGCAAGCAGCGCTCGGTCAGCAATCTATCGATGCGACTGTGCTGCAGGTGCCGGATAATGGCCATGAGCGTGTGAGCAGCGAGGATTTTCTGGGTATGGTGTCGCCGCAGGTAAGCGTCATCTCCGTGGGGGCGAACAACCGCTTCGGTTTGCCCCATGAGGCCACACTGAGCCGTCTGCAAGACGTAACCCCTCTCCTTTACCGGACCGACCAGCATGGCACTATCCACATGTGGACGGATGGCAGCCTGTTGTGGATCCGGGAGCGCTAGTCCGGCTCAACAATGAGCTGCACACGCAGCGTACCAAAAAAGCGGTCAATGTGGGCCTCAAGGCTGTGTGTGCGACCGCGCTGCAGCGCCACTGGAACGCGATAGGTTTGACTGGTACCCTCGAATGACTTGGGCAGCCGGATGAGCTCAAGGTGAGCTCCTTCCTGTAGATCGAGAACTGCGAGCGAGAAGGATCCATCCTCACCCACGGTGATCCGCGTGCTCAGACCCTCCCACTGTCCGGCATGCACTTCCCGGATCACCTGCAGACGAGCACCCTCCAATGGCTGACGCTCCTCATCCAGAACGATGCCGTGCAGCAACGTGAGATCTGGGATCAGCCGTTTCAGATAGTCAGGCGCAGCCGGATGAGACATGCTGCTCAGTGCATTGATCAGCAGAGCGTGCGGACCGTCTTCAGCCATCAGGTAGAGTTTGGTTGCGGCATCAGCCGTGTTGGCTGCGGCCAGGGCCTGCACGGCGGCACGCTGTACACCATCATCCGGATCGCGTGCAAGTTCGGCCAGCAGGTTGACCCTCTCTGGGTGGTCGGAAAACTGAAGCAAGCTTGTGAAAATACGCTTCGCTTCCCGTGATGACGAATCGACCGTATCAGCCAGAAACTCAACTGCTTCCGGCCCGCACTGCTGCAGTGCAGAAAGCAGCAGCGGTCGATGTTCACGCTGTTCGACAGCATAGCGAAAAAGTGCACGCACTGTTTCCGGCAGATTGATGCGGGCCAGTGCTTCGCCCGCTGTGCCGTCTCCTTGATTGATCTGGCTTAGATAGTGGCGGATCGGACGGTTGTCACCCAAGCGGATCAATGCCCGTGCCAGCGCGATCGCCACATCGGAGTGTGCTTCATCCACCAACCGGGCTCGGTACCGGCGGTATACAGCCGGGATCACCCAGCGCCTGCCTGCATGGCCCAGTGTATCCGCTGCCGCAATCTGCACGTCCGGGCTGCGGTGCTTCAGGGCCTTAAGCAGGTCTGCGATGGTGTGTATGCCGCCGACGAAGACACCCATCTCTGCCAGGTTGTCACGCCCTAACGTGGTTGGTTTGGCATCCCGCCTCACCGCGAAATCGAGCAGGCGCTTGCGCTTGGCGGAAGGCCACCCTCGGAAAGCGTCACTCTGTGCGACAACAGTGGCCAGGCTTCCGGCCTCCGGCCCCAATGCATCGACAGCATCCCAGGCGTTTTGTCGCAGGGCATCGTAAAGCAGAAAGGCTGTTTGTGCGCGTGAATCATGCATGCGGCTGAGGATATGTGCCGCTGTATGAGCGAGCTTGCGGTCGGAAGAGAAGGCGAGCAGAGTCAATTGGTCAATGGCCGCCGGCGACCCGATAGCACGCAGCGCCTCCACGGCGTACTCTTTCACCCACCCGTCGCTTTCAACCGGCAGCCGGTCGACAATGCAGCGTGTGCCCTCACCGAGTTCGCCGAGAGCCTGCACGGCCCGCCGCCGGACCAGTGCATCGCGATGAGAAAGCATCCGGCAGAGGGCTGCCACATTTTTGCGGGCCAGCAAGCGTTCCACACGCCTGACTCCACGATGCATTGTCAATCTGTTGCGGATTCAAGCACGGCATCTTCGGCGAACTGCTGCTCGTAGAGATACCGGTATTCGCCACCCTGTGCCAGCAGCGAGTCGTGACTGCCTTCCTCAACGATCTCGCCGTTGCGCAGCACAATGATCTTGTCAGCGCGCCGCACGGTTGACAGCCGGTGTGCGATCACAACAGCGGTACAGCCCTTCACCACCTCGTTGATGGCGTCCTGTACTTTGCGTTCGGATTCGCTGTCCAGCGCGCTGGTGGCCTCATCCAATACGAGCAGCGGCGGGCTGGATACGACCGCGCGCGCAATGGCAATTCGCTGCTGCTGCCCGCCAGAAAGCAGCACACCGCGTTCACCGAGGCGGGTCTCGTAACCCATTGGCAGCAGCTCACGGATAAACTCGTCCGCATTCGCGATGCGTGCGGCACGTTCCACTGCAACCTGTGACAGATGCGAGCGTGCATAAGTGATATTGGCTGCAACGGTATCATCTACTAGCGTGCTGTTCTGCGAGACAACACCGAACTGCCGCCGGTACTCACCCAGGTCGAATTCCTGGATCGGAGTACCGTCCATCTCGATGTGGCCAGATGTTGGTTGATACAGGCGCAGCAGCAGGTCAACCAGGGTGGTTTTCCCGGCCCCACTGCGGCCTACCAGGGCAACCATCTCACCTTTGTTTATAGTGAAGCTGATGTTCTTAAGTACCGGTACATCCGGATTGTAGGCGAAGCTGACATCATGGAAGGCGATCCGGTCAGTGAAAGGATGGTCACGGAGGCTGACCTTCCCGCTCGATTCCTGAGGTTGGTCGATCAGATACAGGGCCTGCTCCATGGAAGCACGCAGCCCGGCCAGCTGAACCAGCATCCGCGCCAGGGTGCTTAACGGGCCGATCAAGCTCTGGGCGAAGACCAGAAACAACGCGAAGCCTTCCACAGACAGCGAGCCGTTCAGCACGCGCCACGCTCCAGCCAACATCACCACAACGATGACTACCCGGTTGACCGACCACCGGATGGGGATCTCGATGCGTTGGGCAATGCTGTGAGACAGGCCCGCCTGCGCGCGGCGTTTGAGCACCTCGAAGATCGCTGCACGCTCGATGGCTTCGGCGGCGAGAGATTTGATCTCGCGGATGGCGCCCAGCCGTTCCTGAATATACGCGCTGGTCTGGGCGACAGCCCCGTAATCGTCACGGATGGTGCGCTTGATCCACTGTCCCAGCCGGTTGGAAAGGAACAGATGTACACTTCCGGCTACCCCGGCGATCAGAGCCAGTTGGAAATCTGTCGCAATGAGGAGCCCGGCATAGATCAGGCTGATAATGATGTTGGCGATGCCGTGCAGCAGAAAATCTGTCAGCAGCTCAGTGCCTTTTTCGATGTCGTAGACAATCCGCGATTGGATCCATCCGATCTGGTGTCTATCGAAAAAGGCCAGCGGCAGGCGTGTCACATGGGCAAACAGGTTGGTGCTGATATCCCGTATCATCGTCTGCCGGACTTTCTGTGCCCAGGCATTCGCGCCGAACCCCGCCGCCTGACTGGAGATCGCCACGAGCAGATACAACACGCTCACCGTCACGAGCAGCCGCCAACGGTCCGTGGTGCCCGTGATGGCCGATGCCGCGCCGAGGATGCAGCCGCCGATCTCATCCAGGCCGATACTGCACTCGCTGAATCCCCCTTCGACAGGCTCGGCAGCGGGTTCGCCGCTCAACACGATCTCAGCCAGTGGGGTCAGTGCTATCTGGCTGGAGCTGGTCAGCACACTGAGGCCCACCGATATGACAGCGATGCTCACCAGAGTCCGCATATACGGCTGGAAAATAGCGAGCACGCGCCCCCAGGTGATAGGATATTCGACCTGCTCAGTTTTGGAGTTGCTCACGGGGCCTCCATTTGTCAGACTGCAAGGGTAACAGTGTTAAAGGGAGACCGCAATTATGGATGTGACCGTATCAGCTGGGGGCAAGTTCCATGCTTACCATCTGGCGCGTGGGGTGGAAAACGCGGGGCATCTGCGGCGGTTCATCACCACGATCTTTGACCGACGTGAGGAAGGTATCCCACGCAGCAAGGTGCGCCAGATCATCATGCCGGAACTGCTCAGCCAACCAGTCTGGCGGCTGCCTTTGGCCAACAGCATCTACTATTCCTATTTTCTGCGTGACAACCTCTTTGATCTCCTCTCACGGCGCCACGTGACGGGCGGCGATATCTTCAACGTATTCAACCATTTTGGCCTGTATGCCATGCGCAAGGCCAAAGCACAGGGCATGAAGACAGTGGTAGAGCGTTCTGCCTTTCATCCCAAGACCAACGAAATCATGCTTGCTGAGGAGTACAGCCGCTTCGGCCTGCGCTTTGCTCGTGGTGGTCGGCTCCTTTACAGCAAGCATCAGGCGGAGTACGAGGAAGCTGACGCAGTGGTGGTCCCATCCCAGATCGTTGCCCGTTCATTGATCGATACGGGGGTCGATGCGAGCAAGATCCACTATGTGCATCTCGGCTTCTCGCCAGAGCGCTTCCAGCCGGATCCCTCAGCCAAACAGGACAGCACCTTTCGAGTCATCTACGCGGGCGCGATCAATCTGCGTAAGGGTGTCCCTTACCTGCTGGAAGCGTTCCGTCTGCTTGACCTCCCGGATGCCGAGCTGGTGTTAGTCGGCAGTGCCTTTCCGGAGAGTAGAGCCTTTCTGCCACATTATGAGGGCATATACCGTCACGTGCCGTTTGTTCCACAGGAGGAGCTTGTGGCGTTGTACAATCAGGCGTCGGTGTTTGTGCTGCCCTCTCTTGAAGATGGTTTCGGCATGGTCGTGTATGAAGCCGCCGCCTGCGGCCTACCTGTGATCGTTACGGAGAACGTCGGGGCTCCAATCCGTGATGGGGTGGATGGCTTCATTGTGCCCATCCGGGATGCCGAGGCCTTGGCCCAAAAACTGCTCGCCTTCTATCAGAATCCTGCCCTGCGCCAGCAGATGGGCCGGGCCGCCCATGACTATGTACAGCAGTTCACCTGGGAGGCCTACCATAGCCAGGTGCTGGCAAACTACCGGCAAATCCTGCAAAGCACTTGATGGAAGCATCCTTCCGCCGCTATAATCGCTCCGTTGTGTAGACTTCACAGTGAATCATAGGAACTGAGCGATGAACCAGGAACTTCTCAAAGCATTCGATGCAGCAGACAACCCCGATATCCCGACCATCCACCCTGGGGATACGGTTCGAGTCCACGTACGCATTGTCGAAGGTGAGCGCGAGCGTATTCAGGTTTTCCAGGGTGTGGTCCTCGGCCTCAAGGGCAGTGGCAATAATGCTCGCTACACGGTCCGCCGGATGAGCTCCGGTGGCATCGGTGTGGAGCGCACTTTCCTGCTGCGCTCCCCGTTGGTGGAAAAGGTTGAGGTGATCCGCCGGGCTCGGGTGCGGCGTGCGAAACTGTACTTCCTGCGTGAGCGTCAGGGACGTTCCGCGACCCTGCGTGAGCGCCGTTAGGCTTACCGAGATGGGGCGCACCGTGCGCCCCGCCTTGCCATGCCACCTCTGATTGGCATTACCCTCGCAATGCGGCGCCCAGCCGCATCTCTTTCCAGGTTTTGGCAGCTGCGCCATTATTATACTCAGGCGGTGGAAGCCGGCGGCGGCATCCCGATGCTGATACCGCTGGGCATTGGTCCTGAGACGCTGCGCACCCTTTATGACAGGCTGGACGGAGTCATGATCTCCGGCGGCGGTGATATGGCATCAGAACACTACGGCGAAAGTCCTTCGCCGCATCTTTATCACGTCAACCGGGAGCGCGACCGCCAGGAACTCCAGTTGACTCGCTGGGCTGTTGAGGACGATAAAGCGCTGCTGTGCATCTGCCGGGGTCACCAGGTCCTGAACGTGGCGCTCGGTGGTTCACTCATCCAACATCTTCCACAGGCGGGTTATACGACAATCCGCCATGATCACCGGACCGAGGAATGGTTTGAGCGCTTGTGCCACCCTATTCGCATCGAACGGGATACCCGACTGGCTGATATCCTGGGCCAGGCCGAAATTCAGGTGAACAGTCTACACCATCAGGCGATCAAAGAGGTGGGTTCGGGGCTGCGTGTAACGGCTCACGCGCCAGATGGCGTCATCGAGGCGGTGGAAATGCCGAACAAGCGCTTTGTGCTGGGGGTTCAGTGGCACCCAGAAGCCCTCGTCAGGCGGATGTCAGAGATGCGCAGCTTGTTTCAGGCATTTGTGGCGGCCAGTGGCTGACTGTCTCTAGCTGCTGACCTCGCTGTCCGTGGGTGCGCGGGTGATCATCGTTTCCGTTTCGCTGGCTTCCACGTCTTCTTTCAGTGCCAGCATACGTTCTTTGGCATTCATTGCGGGCGGACGTACAGGCAGTACCACGTAGAACGTCGCGCCGGGCAGACCTTCCTCGTCGTAGCCCTCGCTCTCTGCCCAGATGCTGCCGCCATGGGCATCGATAATGCCTTTGGAGATCGGCAGACCCAGGCCGGGCCCGGCACCCTTGAACTTCGTTGATCCGGTGGAGTGCAGCGCTACCGGGCCGACCCGGTAGAACTTGTCGAAGATGTATTCCTGGTGCTCAGGGTCAATCCCGATACCGGTATCCTGAATGGCAATGCGCACCGAAAGCGGATCGCCGTTTGAGTCACGCTCGTACACTTCCCCACTGATGTTGATCTTGCCCCCATCCGGCGTGAACTTCACAGCGTTGGTGATCAGGTTCTGGAAGGCCTGTGTCAGGCGTTGGTAGTCAGCATGGATGGGCGGCAGATTGCGCAGGCCGCGGGCCACCAGCGTCAGACCGCGCTCATGGATCGCATCCGAGTAGGCCTCGATTGAAAGCTTGAGCACGTTCGCCAGGGAAGTCTCAATGAAGTTCAAGTCCAGGCTCTCAACATCGATCTGAGAGACATCCAACATAGCAGCGATGACCTCACCCATGCGCTCGGCTGCCGCGTTCAGGCTTTCGAGGATCTCCATTGTCTCGTCCGGGCTGAGCATGTTGCGCTCTGACATCTCCAGAAGCAGGGCGGAATACCCCTTGATCTGGGTGAGCGGTGTGCGCAGCTCATGCGAAGCGATATCGATGAAGTCCGACTTGACTGCGTCCATGCGCTCAAGCCGTTCGTTGGTCTCACGCAGATTGTCGTTCAGGGCGCTGCGCTCATAGTTGAGCCGCTTCAAGTCAGCGACGAGGCGCGCGTTTTCAAGCGCAGCGACGGTTTGGTTGGCAAGGGCGGCCAGCAGATCGAGGTCAGCGGCGCGGTATGGTTCATCGTTGGTTTTCGGCCCCAGCGCGATAATACCGACCAGATCCTCATCCTTCACAATCGGTGCAAATACATCCATACCGAGTTTGGCGAGATAGTCGCGTTCAGGTGGGCTGATGCCCCTGAACTGGCGCGAGTATTCAATGTCGTATTGTAGGACGGGCCGCCCGGTCTTGATGAACTCATCGTAGATGGGGCTGGAAAGCATCATCACGCCGGCTCGGCTGTCACCCTCCGCCCCGATGGCTTCCAGGATCAGGCTCTCCTCGAAGCGTGTGGCGAGGATCAGATAGCCACGCCGGGCCTGCAACAGCTCATCGATGGACTGGACGGCAACACGGGCCAGCTCCCGCAGCTCGATCACCTCGCCGATACGTTGGCTGTATTGGCTGACGATCTCGGCGGCATCAGCCACATCGCGTTCGATCAGGCTGCGCAGCACCCATCGGAAAAACTGGTAAACTGGCTGGATCACGATGCCAAGCACCAGGCCGATCACCAGCGCGATGGCCCACTGCTGCAGCGGTAGGTTGCCGTAGAGCGCATACATCACGCCGCCGAAGATAACCGCACCAAGCACAATGGTGAGGACCGTACGGCTGACCAGCCAGCGTGTGAGCTCTCGGAAGTCGAAGACACGGTTGGCACCCACCGCGTAGACTGCGCCAATGGCACCGAGCAAACGGAGCACACTGCCTGCAATCGACCAGGGTGGGTTAACAGCCCATGCCAGCAGGATGTCGCCTAGCAGGGCGAACGGCATGATCACCGCCCAAAACAGGATGCGGGTGGCAAACAGTGGGCGCGGTTCGGAAAGATAATCCCGCAGCACCACCATGAACAGCGCTCCCGAGACGATCAACCAGGCACCAACTGTGAGTTCGGTGCTCAGGGTGATGCTGCTGCGTGTGGCTTCGGGCACCCAACTCTGCCCGGAAAGCAGCCCTGGTACCCCTTGCAGCGCGGTCACGGTGACCACAGCAAACCACAACACGCTGAGGCCCAGCCAGGCTGGTGAGGGCTTGTAGGAGATAAACGTCAGGGTCAGGTAGGTGAACAGGCTCACGCTTACGATCATTCCGGCGGCGGCTGCTACCGGAACGGGAAAACTGTCCGCGAGGCCGCCGCTGGCCAGCAGCGCATGGAGTCCCATCAGTGCGATTGAGGCGCCTATATAGCCCAACAACCACACTTCGGGAGTCCGGTCGGCACGGTTGCGCAGAGCCAACACCAGCAGTATCAGGTAGATTACAGCCAACACGATGTAAACAGGTGCAGTCATAATGAGTGCTATCCAGGTTGGTCAGTGGTTTGCCACACGCATTGTAAACCACATGCCCCTATGATGGTAGATCCGGTTCGCTGCCGTTCTCTGAACGAGACAGCGTCTCGTTTTCCTCAGCGAGTGCCTCGCGGCGCCTGCGCCGGCGCTCTTCCTCAAGCAGCGCAATTGAGACGACAGAGTCACCCTTGCCCAGGTCCATCAGCTGGACGCCCTGCGTATTGCGCCCATAGCGCGAGATCGAGTCGGCCAGCATGCGGATCGTCATGCCTGTTGTGGTCATCAAGGAGACATGGTCACCAGGGCTGACAATGCGGGCTCCGATGATCGAACCGGAACGCTTGGTGCTCTTAAGGGTACGAACACCCAGCCCATACCGGCCCTGTGACGGGTATTCACTGACCGGGGTACGCTTGCCAATGGCTCGTTCGGTAACAACCAGCAAATCCTGTTCTTCGTCGTTGAGGATGACATCCATGGCGGCAACTACATCGTCATCCTGTAGACGGATGGCGTTCACCCCCGCCGCCGTCCGCCCCATGGCGCGTACCTGGTTCTCATGGAAACGGATGGCCTGCCCCTGGACGGTGACAATGAGCAGGTCCTGGTCGCCAGTCGTCAGTTTGACCCAACCCAGTTGATCGCCTTCGTCCAATGAAATGGCAATCAGGCCGCTGGGCCGCACTGCCTCGAAATGGGTGACTTCCACCCGTTTAATACGCCCGAGGCGGGTGACCATCGTGCAGTATTCCACCTCATCGAAGTGTGGCACGGCTAGTGCCGCCGTCACATATTCATCCTCGGCCAACATCAGGATGCTGGCCAACGGCAGCCCTTTGGCCGTACGCCCCGCATCCGGGATCTGGTATGCCTTCTCCTGGTAGACTTTGCCCCGGTTGGTGAAGTAGAGGATATAGTCCCTCGAGCCCGCTGTGAAGAAGTGCAGCACATCGTCCTCGTTGCGCGTAGTCAGACCTCGTACGCCCTTCCCTGCGCGCCCTTGCAGCCGGTAGTTCGAGGCGGAAACGCGCTTGATGTATCCTTGCCGCGTGATCGTGACCAGCACATCCTCATCAGGGATGAGCGCCTCTTCGTCGAGTTCATCGTCAGCAGGGATCACCCGAGTTTGCCGTTCATCGCCGTATTTTTCGGCCAGTTCAAGCAGGTCCTCGCGAATGCGGAGCAGTACCTTGCGCGGGCTTGCCAGCAGATCTTCCAGCTCCTCTATAAGCTCCAGCAGCTGTTGGTATTCCTCTTCGATCTTCAACCGTTCGAGGGCAGCCAGCCGCCGCAGCTGCATATCGAGGATGGCCTGCGCCTGCTCCTCACTGAGATCGTAGATTTCCATCAGTTGTGTGCGCGCTTCGTTGGCGTCTTCACTCTCGCGGATGGTGCGGATAACGGCATCCAGATTGGCAATTGCGATCAGCAGCCCCTCAAGAATGTGGGCCCGGCGGCGCGCGCGATCAAGCTCGAACTCCGTGCGGCGGACGATCACGATGCGCCGGTGATTGATGTAATGCTTGAGCGCACCCTTAAGAGAGAGCAGACGGGGTTCGCCATCCACGAGGGCCAGCAGCTGTACGCCAAAGGTGGACTGGAGTGTGGTATATTTGTACAGACGATTGAGCACGGTTCGCGGCTGTGCCCCTCGCTTCAAGTCAATGACGATGGACAACCCCCGCCGGTCACTTTCATCACGTAGATCCGAGATCTGATCGAGCTTGCCGTCACGAACCAACTGCGCGATGCGTTCAATAATACTGGACTTGTTGACCTGGTAGGGTATTTCCGTCACAACGATGCGATGCCGCCCGCCGCCTGTATCCTCAATATGGGCCTGCGCGCGTACAATAATCCGGCCCCGGCCAGTGGCATAGGCATTGATGATGCCGTCCTGCCCCACGATCAGTCCGCCCGTTGGGAAGTCCGGAGCGTGCACATAGTCCATCAGGTCCTGCACACTGACGTTCTGTAGTTCCTCGTCGATATAGTCGTCTTCAGGTGCGGTCATTTCGTCGATCAGGTAGGCGACGGCGTTTGCCAGCTCCATCAGATTGTGTGGCGGAATATTGGTTGACATGCCCACCGCGATGCCGGAGGTGCCGTTGAGCAGCAGATTCGGCAGACGGGAGGGCAGCACTTGGGGTTCCTGGAGGGTACCGTCGAAATTGTCGATGAAGTCAACGGTGTTCATGTCGATATCATCGAGCAATGTTTCTGCGATGGAGGCCATGCGGGCCTCCGTATAGCGCATGGCTGCTGCACTATCCCCGTCGATAGAGCCGAAGTTGCCCTGACCGTCAACCAGCGGATAGCGCATGGAGAATTCCTGCGCCATACGCACCATCGAATCGTAGACAGCCTGATCGCCATGGGGATGATACTTGCCCAGCACCTCACCCACGATACGCGCGCTCTTCTTGTAGGAGGTATTGGAGCGCAGGCCCATATCATACATCGCATAGAGAATGCGACGGTGCACTGGCTTGAGGCCATCGCGTGCATCAGGCAGTGCACGGGAGACGATCACGCTCATGGCGTAGTCGAGGTAGGCCTCCCGCATTTCCTCGTTGATGTCTACGGGTCGAACGGTGCCGATATTGTTATTGTCCACGCCTTGCTCCGGGGATACCTGTAGAAGTTTACCGAGAGATGCTCCCTCTCCTTCTAAGAAGGGAGCCACCACACAGGCTTAGATTATACTGTATCGGCTGTGTCCGGACCACGCGCCGCCGCTGCGGGGGCGGCGCGCAGCCCAGGTTGGATGGAGGTTTCAGGCGGGGATATAGCCGTTTTCTTCCAGATAGGTGACCAACCGCCGGACGCTGTCTTCCGGCTCTTCTTCATGTGTGTTGATGACGATATCCGCGTTGGTGGGTGCCTCGTACGGATCGGAGACACCGGTGAAGTTCTCGATCTCCCCGGCCAAGGCTTTTTTGTACAGACCCTTGACATCGCGTTCGATGCATACCTCAAGCGGCGCATTAACAAACACCTCAATGAAGTTGGTTGTCTGCTCCCGAACCATGTCACGGGTGGCCTGGTACGGAGAGATGAAGCTGCATATCGTGCCCACCTGGTTGCGAGAGAGCAGCTTGGCCACAAAGGTGACGCGCTCGATGTTCTTGTCACGGTACTCTTTGGTAAAACCCAGGTCCCGGGTCAGCGACTCACGGACGACATCGCCATCAAGCCGTTCTATACGCAGATGGCGGTCTTTGAGTTCCTGTTCCAACAGTTTGGCAATGGTCGTCTTGCCAGCCCCGGACAGGCCGGTCATCCATAGAACGAAACCCTGCTGTTCAGCCATACATCTACCTCGTGATTGTTTTGTCTGGTGATTCCGGGCGGGGAGTATAGCGGATCGGGGGCCTACTTAAAAACGTGTATCGGGTTGCTGAAGATCCAGCCGCGCGGCTTGCCCTGGTGCTCAATATAGACCTCCACCCGGTACATGCCTGGTTTGCTGGCAATATAGGTATGATGCGTGCCCTCTGTTTCCTGTGCGACCATCTCGCCATCATGGATGAGGCGCATATCGGCGATGCGAGGCGACCCCATCTGCAGCGTGACGCCGTGCCCCAGCTTGATTTCGCCACCCATGATCGTGCTGAAATTATGCCCCTGTGATGAAAACCGGAACCCCTCTGTGGAGGCTGGCAGATCGTAGCCCACCCAACTGCTGCCTGTCCGCAGGGCATTGAAGATCGTCTCACGGTCCGCATCCAACTCGCCGGAAAGCGGTTTGCGTGTCAGGATGTGCGTGTTCACACAGCGGAAAAGATACTCATAGGGGAAGACGACACGCTCAATGGGGCCCATGCGGTACGTGGTCGCGTGCGCGTCTGAGTTGCCGATCACCCGGATGAAGCGCCCAGCCTTGAGCATCTCATCCCAGCGGGCCAGGGTTTCCGGATGGGGACCGCTGATGTACCGGTCTGGGTTCATCACTGCGCGCATGGCTGTCATGCGGCTGGTGAGGTGGGATTTAAGCTCACTCATGTAGTTCCACAGCTCCAACCCGGTAAACCCGGAAACACTCCAATCGTCCCAGCGGATGCCGGGCTCTCCGAAGGTTTCGTTTGGCTGGTCGTCCGGATGAGCGATGAAGCACAGGCCGCCGTCGCTCTCACCCACACGGTCAATAAGATTCTGCGGAGACGGCGCATACGGTGCCAGTTCATAGCGGACGTTGTATACCAGCAAGTGGTTCACCTGCGGACTGCGCCGCATATCGTGCACTTCCTCACCGATCAGCAGCAGGACACGCCTGCCGCTGGATGTTTCATACCAGCCTTCAAGCCCGTGCACAAGCACATTGTGATCCGTCACCACCACAAAATCGAGGCCGGCCGCACCCGCTGCCTCGAGCACATCACGGTGTGACCCGCCCCCGTCCGAATAGGTAGTATGTACGTGGAGGTTGCCAACGTACTCGTGAAACGTCTCAAAGCTCATGGGAACAGACTCAACTGCTCAGGGCTATCATCCGATGAACGGTGTGTGGAGCCAGCGCGCAATGATTTTGGCTGCTTGAAACCATGTTCGGTCAGCCAGGCCTGTGGCGGACCCTCCCACCCAAAGCGGTTGAAGTCGACACGGTCACGGCTGTCGAATTCGACGGCCTCAGCCTCCAGGCGAACCATCTGCTCACGGTAGCCATGTCCGCCTTCTCGCATGGCGATGCGCCCCTGACTGTTGATGACACGCTGCCAGGGCACAGCTGCCGGGTGGTCGCCCTCGACCATATCTTCGCTGAAGGCCCGCGTCATCGCGTCACCAACCCAGCGAGGCGCGATCCGTTGGTAGATCTGTGGATCGATACCCGCGGGCGGCGGGATCATGGATGCGATCTGGCCATAGGTCGTCACACGACCGGCGGGGATCTGCTTGCAGATCAGCCATACCTGTTCGTAGAAAGCCTGTGGGTCAGGTGGCGACGGGAGATTCATGAACAAACTGTACTTTTGCGCGGAGTCTCTGTCAAGTTATACTGGCCCCTACGGCGAACAAATGATCCAGGATATGCGCTCATGAACAACCGCGAGGTCGCGGCAATATTCTACGAAGTCGCCGACATGCTCCAGATCAAGGGTGAGATCATCCACCGGGTGCTCTCCTACCGGCGTGCTGCGGAGACAATCGAGCAGCTCCCGCGTGATATCAATGCCATACATGCAGAAGATGGCCTCACCGACCTTCCGGGTATCGGTGAGACCCTCGCTGAGAAGATCGACGAGCTGCTGACCACGGGTGAACTGACGTTCCATAAGCGCCTAGCTGAAGAGGTCCCGCAGGGCGTGGTCGCCATGATGAAGGTCAACGGTGTGGGGCCAAAGAAGGCCGCCCGCTTCTGGCAGGAGTTGGGGATCACAAACATCGAACTGCTGCAAGAGGCGGCAGAAGCCGGAAAGCTGCGCGAACTGTCTGGCATGGGTAAGAAGAGCGAGGCGAACATCCTGGAAGGCATCAAGGCGTTGGCTCGGCAGACGGACCGTGCGTCGATTGGCCATGTTTATCCGCTGGCACACGAGATGCTCGACCGCCTGCTCCAGCTTGAACCCGTAGAGCGAGGCTCTGTGGCCGGATCGCTGCGCCGCTACCGTGACACCATCGGCGATGTCGATCTATTGGTAGCCGCATCCATGGAGCATGCAGCAGATATCATGGAAGCGTTTAAGAACTTCCCGGAAGTGAGCAATGTGCTGGTTTCCGGTGAGACAAAAACCTCAGTTGAATTGGGCAGCGGCCTGCAGGTCGATCTGCGCGTGCTGCCACCTGAGCGCTACGGAACACTGCTGGTCTACTTCACCGGTAGCAAAGATCATAACGTCCGTCTGCGTGAACGGGCACTCGCGCGCGGCTGGTCGCTCAACGAACACGAATTCCAGCCAACCACAGATGATCGTGAGCCCATCCTCTGCGCGACGGAAGAGGAAGTCTACCGGGTGTTGGGCATGGCATGGGTTCCGCCTGAACTGCGAGAGAACCGTGGCGAGATCGAGGCTGCAGCAGAGGGTACCCTGCCGGATTTAATCACGCTGGCCGATCTGCGGGGCGATCTGCAAATGCACACGACCTTCAGCGATGGCAAAACGTCAGTGTTGGAAATGGCCCAAGCTGCTGCCGATCTGGGCTATGAGTACATTTTGATCACGGATCACAGCCATGGGTTGGGGGTAGTCGACGGCCTTCATCCCGAACAGATCGCCGAGCAGCGTGCTGCTATTGACGCAGCCAATGAGCATATGCAGGGGCGGATCCGCATCCTGCATGGGGTGGAAGTCGAAATCAAGGCCAACGGTGAACTCGACTACGACGATGAAACCCTGGCGCGCTTCGATCTGGTTCAGGGATCAATCCACACCAGTCTGCGCCAGCCGCGCGAGCAGATCACCGAACGGCTGCTGGCGGCGATGCGCAACCCTTACATCGCAATTATCGGCCATCCACGAGGCAGGTTGTACCCGGACCGGGAGCCTGCTGACCTGGATATGGATCGCATCTATAATGCCGCGGTCGAGTATGATGTCGCGCTGGAGATCAATGCCAACCCGATGCGTCTCGACCTGGATGCCGCTCACGCACGCAGAGCCGTGGAACTTGGGGTAAAATTGTCAATCAGTACGGACGCTCATCACCCGGATGGGCTCCGCAATATGCATTATGGCGTAGGCACCGCCCGCCGGGGATGGGTGACTGCCCCATCGGTCATCAATACATGGCCATTAGAAGAACTGCTCGATTGGGCTGAACGCCGCAGGCAAAGGGCTACATCATGACGACTACTACTGGAAATACCGCAATTATCCGCACGGCCTTCCGTGGCCTCGACGACGAAGCTGTCGATCTGCTCAAGCAGGTCGCCGTACGGCGCACCTTTGATCAGGGCGCAGTGCTCTGCAAAGAGGGTGAACCGGGCGACTCGTTCTACGTGATCACAGGGGGACGGGTGGTGATCACCCGGGACGTGGAAGGCAACGATGAAGACTTCGTTGTAGGCTTCCTCGGGCCGGGCGGCTTCTTCGGGGAGATGTCACTCGTCACGGGCGAAATGCGCTCGGCAACCGTCACAGCCATCATGGATACTGACGTGCTGGAGATTACCAAAGAGTACTTTGACGAGGTATTTAACTCCAGCCCGGCGATGGCGCGCAATATTCTTGAGACGCTCAGCCGCATTATCCGTGAGACAGACCAACGTGCCATCGACGAACTTCAGGCTCAAAACGAAGAGCTTGCCCAGGCCTATGCTGAACTTGAAGCTGCTCAGGCCGACCGGATCGCACGTGCTGCGCTGGAAGCTCAGCTTGATGTGGCAGCCCGGGCCCAACGCAGCCTGCTGCCGCGCGACCTGCCGGTTGTGCCCGGCTTTGAGTTTGGGGCCCGGTTCGAACCAGCCCGGCAGATCGGCGGCGACTTCTACGGCGTTGGTGAGATGAAGGATGGCCGGGTCTCCGTCTTCGTGGCGGATGTCTCAGATAAAGGAGCCCATGCTGCTCTGTTTATGGCTGTTGCACGGACCCTGTTCCTCACCGAGCAGCACCACTACATCGAGCCGCTGGAGGTGGTGCAGGCCGTGCACCGCGGGCTGATTGAGGCGTCAAACTACGATATGTTTGTTACCGCTGTTTATGGTCTGCTCGATATCGAGCAGCGTACATTTCGCTATGTGCGTGCCGGTCACGACGAACCCATCCTGATCCGGGCTGACGGGGAAGCCGAGTTCCTCGGTGGTACGGGGCGCTTCTTAGGCTTGTGGGCTGAACCGGCACCCGTTTTCGACGAAGAGACGATCACCTTCAATCCGGGTGATACACTGATCCTGTACAGCGATGGGGTCACCGATATGCGCGATCCGGAGAACCAGCCATATGGCCGGGACCGTGTGATGGAGGTGGCGCGGAGCCTGCGCATGTACGACGCGGATCGCATTGCTAAGAGTATCTACAATGTGGTGCAGCAGCACCGTGCGGGCGTCGAGGCTTTTGACGATTTTACGCTGCTGGTGATCCGAGCGAAAAATGCCTGATGAACGCGTTGATCTGCGGACGCGCCGCCCCGCCCGAGAGCGGATTCCGCATGTCAAACCACCGAATGACGAACCCACCCGGCAGCACCAGACCACGCGCGAAGTCGAGTTGCCACAGTCGGTGAAATCCCAGAAACGGCGGAGCAAACGGCCCGCGCGCAGCGATGGGTTGAGCGTGCCATGGTGGGGCTTCGTCATAGTGATTCTTCTAGTTGGCGGCCTCACGTGTGGGATGTGGGGTTACGCGCTCAGCCTACGTGGTGAAGCGCAGCTTTCCGTGGGGCCTACGCCTACGCCCATAATCGTGGTCATTACCGCCACACCCACGCTGCGCGGCGATGATGCTGGCGTCGCCGCTAACCCGACTGCACTGCCCGCCGCCCCGGCTACCGAACCCTTCCCTCCCACATCTACCTCACCGCCACCGAACCTCTCTATACAGGTGGGCCGCAACGTCGTGATCGACGGTACAGAGGGGCAGGGATTGGCCATCCGGCAAGGACCGGGCCTCAACTTTGGCTACTTCTTCATCGGGCAGGACGGCGAAATCTTCTTTGTAGAAGATGGTCCTCGTGAAGCCGATGGTTTCGTGTGGTGGTATATTGTCGATCCGGCCGATCCGGACCGGGCAGGGTGGGCAGCAGGGCAGTTCATGCGGGTGGAAAGCGAACAGTAGCCAGTTGATTTAGCCCCTGCTATGGGCTACACTTATCATGTTAATACAGACAGGCGTTGATTGGAAGTAGTAAGCCATCATCGCAGCGAGCCGGGGAAAGTGTGAGCCCGGCACACGTGTCCCTGATGAACACGATGGCCCAACTCATCCAGGAGCCCTCCCCGTGACAAGCGGGCGGCGTGTAGTGCGCGTTAAGCACTGCTGAGTGAGATGCTGCATTGGCGGCTTCTAACCAGGGTGGTACCGCGGAGTCCCTTCGTCCCTGTGAGGATGAGGGGGCATTTTGTTTTTTATGGGAAGTGTAGGAGGGATATGACCGTACCAGAGGAAGAACCACAGGGGCGCTTTGGCACGTTTGCAGGGGTGTTCACACCCACCATTCTGACCGTGCTGGGCGCCGTGATGTACCTGCGAACCGGTGTTGTCGTTGGCAATGCTGGGCTGATCGGCGCGATTTCGGTTATTGGATTGGCCAATCTCATCACAATCTGCACGGGGCTGTCGATTGCGTCTATGGCGACCAATATCCGCGTTAAGGCAGGAGGCGCCTTCTCGATCATCTCACAGTCCTTAGGCTTGGAAGTCGGCGGCAGCGTCAGTGTGCCGTTTTACCTGGCCCAATCGATCTCGGTGGCGTTTTATGTGTTCGCCTTTGCTGAGGGTTGGCAGGTGATTTTCCCGCAGCATCCCTCCGCGCTGGTGGTGTTAATCGGGTTTGTGGCAGCATTCCTGATCGCCTTTGTCAGTGCGGACCTGGCCGCACGTACACAGCTGTTCATCCTCATCATAATCGGGATATCACTGGTTTCGGTGGTCCTGGGCAGCTTTTCGCTGGCTGTACCGGGGACAACCCTGGCGGGCAGTCAGGGCTTTATTGTGCCTCAAGGGGACGTGGTCTTGTTCGGCAGTTATGCCGGGCCCGGCTATGAGAGCTTCTGGGGTGTGTTCGCCGTATTCTTCCCTGCGGTGACGGGCATTCTCGCCGGGGTCAATATGTCCGGCGATCTGAAGGATCCGAGTAAGAGCATCCCGGTGGGCACCCTGCTGGCACAGGGTATCAGCCTGGTGGTCTATCTGGGGTTGGCATACTGGTTCACACGAGTTGCCACGGTCGAAGAGATGGTCAGCAATACAACCCTGATCGTGGACAAGTCATTCTTCGGACCAGCGGTGCTGGCCGGTCTGCTGGCTGCCACGTTCTCCTCTGGGTTGACATCACTGGTAGGAGCGCCGCGCATCCTGCAGGCGATTGCGCAGTATGGCGTCATACCGGGGGGCACACCCCTTGCCGAACTGACAAAACGCGGTGAACCGCGCAACGCGCTGTATATCACAGGCGGCATTGCATTGGCGGCTATCTTGTTCGGGCTCGCCGGCGGCGGGTTGGATGCCATCGCCCCGCTGATGACCATGTTCTTCCTGGTGACCTATACGGTGCTCAACGGCGTGGTCCTGCTGGAAATGCTGTTGGGTCTCGTCAGCTTCCGGCCCTCATTCAAAGTGCCCATCTTTGTGCCGTTGATCGGGTTTGTGGGCTGTATCTTCGCGATGTTCCTCGTGAACCCGGCCTTCAGTCTGGTGGCGCTGGTGGTGATCGTGGCACTGTATACCTTCCTGACGACCCGCGCGCTTGAAGCACCCTTCAGTGATGTGCGCAGCGGCATCTTCGTGACGTTGGCCGAGTGGGCCTCCAAGCAGGTTGGGGGCACCGTCACCCAAGGCGAAGAGCGTGCGTGGAAACCCAACCTGTTGGTACCGGTGACCAACACCGGGGAACTGCAGGGCAGCTACCGCTTCCTGCGTACATTGGCCTATCCGCGTGGGTCTGTGCGTACGTTAGGGATCTACCATCCCGGTGAGCGTGACAAGGTGGCGGGCATCGTTGACCTGACTCGCACTTTGGACAGTGACGGCATTTTTGCCCGGTCCTCTCTGCTCGAGGTCGACGACTGGGTTGAAGGTGTGCAGCTTTCCATGGATGTGCTCAGCACCAGCCTGTTCCGGCCCAATGTGTTCTTCCTGCCTGTGACCGCCGACATGGCTGAAGCCGAAGTCACCCGGATAGCAGAGCGTGCCACACGCAACCAGATCGGGTTGGCGCTGTTCAAACGCAATCCGGTCTCTATGTTGGGTCGTGAACAGACGATCAACGTCTGGATCCGTGAACGCAACCCGGATTGGTCGATCAGCATGCGGTTGGGCAATTTCCACCTGGCATTGTTGTTGGCTTACCAGATCCAACAAAACTGGAATGGGCGTATCAGCCTGATCACCTTGGTCAGTGATGAGGAGCAGAAAGCACAGGGTGAGCACTTTCTCCAGCGGCTCAGCGCGTTGAGCCGCATGCCACGCGGAACCAGATCGCTGGTCGAAGTCGCCACTCTGGCTGACTACCTGGACGATGCACCACATGCCGATCTGAACATCTTTGGGGTGCAGTCAAGCATCAACATGGGCTTTATGTCCAACGTCGTTGAACAGACGCGTTCATCGTGTCTGTTTGTTCGGGACTCAGGGCTTGAAAGTGCCCTGGCCTGATGAGTAGAAGATCTCAAAACAAAGGGGGAAAGAATGGCCTACAAGCCGGAAGACATTGAAGATAAATGGCGAGAACAGTGGGCGGCGGAGAGCCTCTATCGCGCCCGCGTCGATTGGGAGAGACCCAAACACTACGCGCTGACAATGCTGCCTTATCCATCCGGGGATCTGCATATCGGGCATTGGTTCGCGATGGTGCCCTCCGATGCCCGCGCCCGTTGGATGCGCATGCGCGGCTACAACGTGCTCTTCCCGATGGGGTTTGATGCGTTCGGCTTACCTGCAGAAAACGCGGCGATCCAGCGCAACATCCACCCGTGGAAGTGGACCTACGCCAATATCGAACGCATGCGCGGTCAACTGCGCACGATGGGTTGCATGTTCGATTGGGAGCGTGAAGCTATCAGCTGCACACCGGAGTACTATCACTGGACGGAATGGTTCTTCAAGCAGTTTTATGAGCACGGTCTGGCCTATCGCAGTGAAGCCATGGTGAACTGGTCACCTTCTCTGCAGACCGTGCTGGCCAACGAGCAGGTTATTGACGGCAAGGACGAGCGCACGGGGCAGCCCGTGGTGCAGAAGCTGATGACACAGTGGTTCTTTGCCATCACTCGTTACGCCGAGCAGCTGCTTGACTTCGAGCAGCTGGATTGGCCCGAGCCAGTCATCACCATGCAGACCAACTGGATCGGGCGTAGTGAGGGCGCCAAGGTCAATTTCCATACGGAGGATGGCGACCCGATCACAGTCTTTACTACCCGCCCGGACACGCTGTGGGGGGCGACCTTCATGGTGTTGGCCCCTGAACACGATCTAGTTGATCGCGTCACAACGGACGAGCAGCGCGAGGCAGTCGAGCAGTATATCGAGCAGACTGCCCGCGCCACCGAGATCGAGCGGCTTTCAACTGACCGCGAGAAAACCGGTGTGTTCACCGGCGGCTACGCGATCAATCCGGTCAACAACGAACCTGTGCCCATCTGGATCGCTGACTACGTGCTTTCCAGCTATGGTACCGGTGCGATTATGGCGGTGCCTGCTCATGACGAGCGCGACTTCGCATTCGCGCGCAAGTATGATCTGACGGTGCAGCCCGTCATCCAGCCGGAGGGCGAGCCCGATCTGGATGGTGAGACCATGGAGGAGGCTTACGTCGGGCCGGGCGTGATGGTCAACTCCGGTCCGTTTGGCGGCACCGCCGTCACCGAGGACAAGGGGCGCAAGAACCCCGGCATCAGCGCTGTGATCGACTATTTGGAAGAGCAGGGCATCGGCGAGGAATCGGTGAACTACCGCCTGCGTGACTGGCTTATCAGCCGCCAGCGGTACTGGGGCAGTCCCATTCCCATGGTCTATCCCATCAATGACGAGGGAGAGATCGTTGGTGACCCGCAGCCCCTGCCCGACTCTAAACTGCCCGTCGTCCTGCCAGAGGATGTCGAGTTCATACCGAGTGGGCGCAGTCCGCTGACCTACCATGAGCCGTTCCTGTATACGACAACAAAGGACGGCGAGCGCGTCCGCCGTGAGACGGACACCATGGATACCTTCATGTGCTCGTCATGGTACCAGCTGCGCTATCTCTCGCCGCAGTACGATGAGGGGCCGTTTGATCCGCAAGAGGCGGCATACTGGCTCCCTGTGGATGTCTACACCGGTGGCGCCGAACACGCGACCATGCATCTGCTGTATACACGTTTCTTCACTAAGGCCATGCGCGATATGGAACTGTTTGAAGAGACGGCGGCCGTCATGCGCGAGCATGGCCGTGACCCGGAAGGCCTGTTCGATGAGCCCATGATGATGCTGCGCAATCAGGGACAGGTGCTTGGAGCCGAACGCCCGGGCGACTATCTCCTGATCAGTGGCAGTCAGGAAGGCACTCGCTGGACCGCAGAACGGGTTGAAGTCATCGACCGGCGTGACGCCCCCGAGGATTTTGACGGCTTGCAGGGCGAGCTGATGCGCCGCACGGAGAACATCCTGCAGGTGGCGGGCGGTGAAGATGGTCTGGCCACGGTGGAGGTTCCTGAGTCGGCTGAGGTGATCATCCCCAGCATGGAGGGCGAAGCCCGTGTTGACCAGCTGAAACACTATCTGGAGATCCAGCGGATGTCCAAGAGCAAAGGGAACGTGATCAACCCCGACGAGCTGGTCGAGCAGTACGGCACAGATACGGTGCGCACCTACCTGATGTTTGCCTTTGACTGGCAAAAGGGCGGCCCATGGGATCCGGAAGGCATCAAGGGGCCGCAGCGCTTCCTCAATGATGTCTGGGCACTGCTGGTCGAAAGCGATCTGGCTGCGGAAAGCGAAGCCACGGACAAAGCCATGCGCGATCTACGGCGTGCCACCCACCAGACCATTATGCGGGTGAGTGACGGATTGGAGAGCTTCAGCTTCAATACCAGCATCGCCGCCCTGATGGCGTTCAAGAACACGCTGCAAAGCGTACAGAACACACCTGTAGTGAACACAGAAGCCTGGACTGAAGCTGTGGAGACTCTGGTCAAGCTGCTGGCGCCTTTTGCGCCGCACATCGCCGAGGAGCTCTGGCGGAATCACTTCGGTCACCCTGAAAGTGTACATGTGCAGCCCTGGCCCGAAGCCGACGAAGAGATCGCGGCTGAAGACGTGATCACCCTGATCGTGCAGGTTAACGGCAAACTGCGTGACCGCATTGAAGTCCCGGCGGACATCGATGAGGATGCAGCCCGTGAGACAGCGCTTGCTTCAGAGAAAGTCAACCTGGAGGGCGAACCGCGCAAAGTGATTTATGTGCCGGGGCGTCTGGTGAACATCGTAACGTAGAAACCGACGGATCAATTCAGGCCGGGGTCAGAAGCCCCGGCTTTTTGATTCATTGTGTGCCAAAAGCAATACACGCATTCTATCGTTCTACGGGCTCGTTTCCATGTAGAAGGGGTTAAGATAGGAGAGTATAAAGGAGGGAGCATGCCAGTTTTACAAGCAGATAGTCTGGTTAAGGTCTATGCGCGCAATGGTGAACAGCTGCGCGCAGTGGATGGCATCAGTTTTCATGTGGATGAAGGCGAGATCTTCAGTCTGCTCGGGCCGAACGGGGCGGGCAAAAGCACGACTATTGGCATGATCAGCGGCCTGATCGCACCAACGGAGGGCACTGCAACTATCGGAGGGCACTCTATCACGGCTGAGCCGGTTCATGCCAAGGAGCTCATGGGTGTTGTGCCCCAGGAGATCGCCCTGTACCCCAATCTGACTGCCCGTCAGAATCTTGCTTTCTTCGGGCGGATGTATGGTATGGGTGGAGCCGGTTTGGACAAACGCATCGATGAGGTGCTGGAGTTCATCGATCTGGTTGATCGTCAGAATGACCGCATTGACACGTTTTCCGGCGGGATGAAGCGCCGGGTCAACATCGGAGTGGGGCTGCTGCATAAGCCCAAGCTGGTCTACATGGACGAACCCACGGTTGGCGTCGACCCGCAGAGCCGCCGTCGCATCCTTGATACGGTGCTGCGTCTGCGTGATGAGTATAAGATGGCTGTTTTGTACACCACGCACCTGATGGAGGAGTCACAGGAGATCAGTGACCGGGTTGGCATCATTGACAACGGCCGTCTGATCGCAGTGGGCACTGTTGAAGCGCTAATCCAGCAGGTGGGTGAAGAAGACCGGCTCGTCATCCAGGTCGATGGGGATGAGGTGCCATCGTCGCTTGTCGAGATGATCAAACAACGCGAGGACGTCAGCGATCTTCGCATTGAACATCGCGAGGTAGAAGGCAGCCTGACGAAAGGGACACAGCTTATCGTGTTGGTCCGCGGAGGACGGCGTGCGCTGCCTGCCCTGCTTCAGCTTGTGGATGACGCGGGTGTGACGGTCTCCTCCGTGGAAGTGCGTGAGCCCGATCTGGAGGCGGTGTTTCTCCACCTGACGGGCAAGGCACTGAGGGATTGAGCCATGCGAAAGATCCTGATCATTGCGGGCAAGGAGCTCTACACAACCTATACAGACCTCAATGCGCTGCTTCTGATGCTGCTCACGCCGTTGGCCCTGGCCCTGATCATCGGGTTTGCTCTTGGCGGTCTGGGCGGCGACTCCAACGGCTCGGATATCCCGATTGCCGATATTCCGGTGGGAGTCGTCAATCTGGACGAGGGCAGCAGCAGCACCGATGTGAACTATGGCAGTGTGTTTGTCGATCTACTGGTGCCCGGTGAGGGTTCTTCAGGTGGTGATGCGCTGCCAGAGTGTGAAGCCGAGGAGGACAGTGCAAATGGCCAGGGTGTCACCTTGGAGGATCTGACGGAGGGTGTACGGCTGGATGATCCTGCCGAGGCACGCCGTCAGGTCGACAGCGGCGATCTGATTGCCGCGATCATCATCCCGGCGGACTTCACTGAGCGTATCGGCTATGGGCAGAACGATCCTGTTGAGCCGGTCTCGCTGGAAGTATACGCTACCGCCGCTGCGCCGATCTCCTCACAGGTGGTTCGCAGCATTGCTGAGGGCATCGCCACACAGATCGCGGTTGGCACCATTGCGATTGAATCGAATATCGATGCGCTTGTCGCTGAGTATCCGCAGGTGTTCGCCTCAGGCGATTTCGATCCGGACTTCAACTGCGCGTTCACCAACGCCTATGCCCCCCTTTCAGTCGAGCAGGAAACACTCTCTGGCGAGAGTCAGGGCGGTGGGCTGGGCTTCAATCCGCTGGTCTACTTCGGGGCAGCAAATGCCATCTTCTTCATGATGTTCACCGCACAGGCAGGGGCAAACGATATCCTGCGCGAGCAGCGACAGTGGACGCTGCAACGTCTGTTGATCTCACCCACACCGCGCATCCAGATCATGCTGGGTAAGTTGGTTGGCACCTTCCTGACCTGTGTCTTCCAGATCATCATCCTGTTTGCGGCGTTTACCCTGGTAGCGAGCATTGCGGATGGGGAACTCTCCTTGATCTTCGGGACAAACTGGGGCGCGATCATTCTGGTGATCCTGGCTGCAGCGTTAGCGGCGGCTGGACTGGGCACACTGATCAACGGATTTGTCCGCACACCGGAACAGGGCAATGTGATTGGCAGTTCGGTGATCGTGCTGATGGGCCTGCTGGGTGGCACTTTCTTCTCGGTGGGTGCACTGACTGAGATTCCCGTTTTGGGTGTGCTGCCTTTCTTCACGATCACCTACTGGGGCGTGGATGCGCTCACCACATTGGCGGCTGGTGAATCAGGCATCCTGCTCAATGTGGTGCTGTTGGTTGCGCTGGGCGCGGTGATGTTTGCTGTGGGCCTGTGGGCCTTCAATACACGTGAGGATGTGGCATCATGAAACGGACCCTGACTATAGCAGCACATGAACTCCGCCTGATCTTCATGGATCGCGGCACCTTGATCAACCTCTTCCTGATCTCAGTTGTAATGACGATAGTCGTCGGCTTTGCAACTGGTGCATTATCGACAGGGGGTGGCAGCCCTGTCGTGCGAGTGGATGTGCTGGATCAAGATGAAAGCGCCCTCTCAGCGCAGTTTCTCGACTATCTGCGTGAGGCCAACGCGAGCCTTGTGCTGTGCCCGATGGACAATGATGCCGGCGACATCTGCAACCTGGATGATGAGCCGCTGGATACGCAGCAGGCCAGACGTCGGCTGGAAAACCAGACCACACTTGGCCTGCTGATTATCCCGGAGGGCTTTTCTGAGGATCTGTTCAATGGGGAAGATGCCTCGGTGATCTTCCGGGCAAGCGCCGATGCCAGCGCACCAACGTTCATTCAGCAGGCAGTTGAGACGGCGGTCCAACGGATCAACGGTGCATTCATCGCGGCGCGCACCAGCGACGATATTGCGCCTTCCGGGGTGGGCACTGATGCGCTGTCTGCCGCTGTATACGAACGCGCCCAGGAGACCTGGTCGCAGGAGCCGGTACAGATCAATTTGGTGCAGACCAACACCGATGAAGACGAGGGCCCATCCTTCACGCAGGCCGGTTTTGGTCAGTCCGTGCCGGGGATGGGCAGCATGTATGTCATGTTTGTCATCTTCCCGGTGATTGGCACGCTCATCCGCGAACGGGAAAACTGGACCCTTCAGCGGCTTGTGGTCTCGCCAGCCTCCAAAGCGGAGATCATGGGTGGCAAGGTACTGGCACGCTTTGTGCTGGGGATGATCCAGTACACGGTTGTGTTCGTTGTTGGCCTTATCATTGGCGTGAACTATGGCAGTTCGCCGCTGGCTTTGGCCCTGGTGATGGCGTCATTTGTGCTGTGTATCACTGCGTTGGCACTGGCGCTGGCTACCTTCATGAAAACAGAGGCGCAAGCCGATGGAGTCGCTCTGCTGCTGACGCTGACGCTTGCCCCGCTGGGAGGCGCGTGGTGGCCGTTGGAGATCGTCCCGGAGTTCATGCGGCAGGTGGGGCACATCTCACCGTTGGCCTGGGCTATGGATGGTTACACCGACCTGATCTTCTTCAACGGCGGCGTAATGGACGTGCTGCCGGAAGTTGCCGTGCTGATGGGTGCGGCGCTCGTGTTCTTCGTGATCGGCGCCATCCGGTTCCGCTATGATTGATCGTTGCCTTTTCAACGTGACGTGGTACACTATTTAAGATGATAGTAAAAACCAACCGTCACCATCATCACAGCGTTACCCGCGGGTAGGCCCGGCGGCGGTTGAAGCTGTGTACTTTCAGCCCCCTGTTTGCCGGGGGGCTTTTTGATTTCAGGAGGAGATATGTCCCGAGGAGCCGACTCCGAGATCCGGATCGCGCTGCCCAGCAAAGGCCGCATGGAAGGCGAGACCATGGACTTTCTGGCGGACTGCGGCCTGCGTGTCAATAAAACCAATCCCCGCCAATACAGCGCCCGGATCCCCCAGCTGCCGAACGTTCAGGTGCTCTTCCAGCGGGCGCGCGATCTCGCCCGGAGTGTGGACTCCGGTGATATTGACTTGGCGATCACCGGCTACGACACAGTGATCGATGCGTTGGGTGAGGACCATGCAAATGTGGTCGTGATCCATGAAGGGTTGGGTTATGGGCAGTGTGCACTTGTTTTGGCTGTGCCTAACACGTGGACCCATGTCAACTCACTCACTGACCTCGCTGAGCACGCGCAAACCACAGGTGGATTGAGGGTTGCGAGCAAGCATACCGGTGCAGCTCGTGGCTTTCTCAAAAAGCACGGCGTGGAGGGGGTGGACGTTGTCAGCGCGGATGGCGCGCTGGAGGCGGCTCCGGCTATTGGCTATGCGGATTTCATCGCGGACATTACCTCAACGGGCACAACCCTGCGTGAAAACCAGCTCAAGACCATTGAGGGCGGGACCATCGTCGAATCGGAGGCGGTGCTCCTTGGCAATCGTGCCGCGCTCGAGCAGCGCGACGATCTGGTACAGGTGACCATTCAACTGCTGGAGTTCATCGAGGCGCATCTACGCGCCCGTGGGCAGTATCTGGTGTTTGCCAATATCCGCGGCGACTCGGCTGAGGCCATTGGCCGGTTGATCTTCGAGCAGACGGATATCGGCGGACTTCAGGGCCCAACGATTTCCCCGGTGGTTAATGCTCGTGGCGAAAGCGGCTGGTGGGCGATCAATATCGTGGTGCCCAGCGAGAGGCTGTATGAGGCCATCGGCCAGATCCGGTCGATTGGTGGCAGTGGGGTAATCGTCACCCCGGCACGCTACATCTTTGAAGAACGCCCAGCACGCATCAGCCGTTTGCTGGAAGCGGTCGGCAGGGAGGTTGCGCTATGACTCTGTTCCCTATCTACGATCTGGCAGAAGCTCAGGCGACCATCCTCAAACGCCGCCCCCCCGACGAGTTCGATGTGACGGAGAGTCTGCTTGACGGGATCGAGCGTATCTTCGGTGAGCGCCTCACCCCTGACCAGACTGTCAGGCGCATCATCGCTGATGTCCGCGAACAGGGCGATACGGCACTATACGAGTGGACCCGCCGCATCGACGGCGTTGAGATGGACTCGCTGATCGTCTCATCAGCGGAAATCGAGCGCGCGTCAGAGCAGATCGATGCTGATGTCATGCAGGCGATGGAACTGGCAGCCCGCCGCATCGAGGATTTCCACCAGCGGCAGCCTGTTTCCTCCTGGATCCATTCAACCCCGCAAGGCACCCTTGGTCAACTGATCACGTCTATTGAACGGGTCGGCGTGTATGTGCCGGGCGGCACAGCACCGCTGCCCTCTACCCTCCTGATGTCCGCCATTCCAGCAAAAGTGGCCGGTGTCAACGAGATTGTGGTGGCAACCCCACCCAAGGAAGGTGGCCGCATCCCGCCTGTGATTCTGGCTGCGGCCCATGTAGCCGGGGTGGATCATGTCATCCGGTTGGGGGGTGTGATGGCGGTGGCGGCTCTGGCCTATGGCACTGAGACCATCCGCCCGGTGCTGAAGATCGTCGGGCCGGGCAATCTGTTTGTCTCTTTGGCCAAACGGCAGGTCTATGGAACAGTGGGCATTGATGGCATCTACGGCCCAACGGAAACAATGGTTATCGCCGATTCGACTGCTGACCCGGCCTTGATCGCCGGTGATCTGCTCGCACAGGCCGAGCACGATGTTCTGGCTTCAGCCATTCTGGTCACGCCAGATCGCGATCTGGCTGAAGCCACAGCTCGTGAGGTTGAAAGCAGAGTGCGCGATCTGAGCCGGGCGGATATCCTGCGCGAATCACTGCCGCATCGTGGAGGGGTTGTCATAGTCGCCGATCTGAGTGAGGCGTTTGCGGTGGCCAATGAATACGCAGTCGAGCATTTGCAGCTTTCGGTTGCCAACCCGATGAGCTGGCTGGGCCGCGTGAAGAACGCCGGCGCACTCTTTTTGGGCGAGCACAGCTTTGAGGTCCTCGGGGATTATGTGGCCGGTCCATCACACAGCCTGCCCACCGGCGGAACCGCGCGTTTTGCCTCCGGGCTAAACGTGCTAGACTTTGTTAAGCTGACTGCCGTCATCGGCC
Organism: Chloroflexota bacterium; assembly: GCA_010092885.1. Classification (GTDB taxonomy): domain Bacteria; phylum Chloroflexota; class Anaerolineae; order Aggregatilineales; family UBA3940; genus TC-195. The sequence continues at coordinate 28,991 of JAADYX010000022.1, forward strand.
TGGAACCGGAGGCTGCCGCAGATCTCAGCGCCCCTGCCGCGGCACTCGCTCACGCCGAACAGCTCACCGCGCATGCCGCCGCTGCTGAAGCACGGAGAAACCCACATGACTGACCACCAAGCACTTGTACGCCCCAATATCATCGAGATGGATCCCTATAAGCCCATCGTGCCGTTTGAAGTCCTCAGCGAGCAGTTGGGCCGCCCTACCGAAGCGATCATCAAGCTGGACGCCAATGAGACACCCTACGGCCCCTGCCCGCAGGCAGTCGATGCGCTGACCCGTATTGCCGACGAGATGCCCATTTACCCCGATCCGCAGTCACGCAGACTGCGCGAGCGGCTGGCTGAGTACACCGGTGTGGACATGGCCCATATCCTGTGTGGGGCAGGTGCTGACGAACTTATCGACCTGACCATGCGTCTCTTTCTTGGGCCGGGTGATGCCTTTGTCAACTGCCCCCCGACATTTGGCATGTATACCTTCGATGGTGGGCTTGTCGGCGCACAGGAGATCGTGGTTGACCGGTGTGCCGATTTTTCGCTCGATATAGATGCCGTTGAGGGCACGATCCGCGAGACAGGCGCCAAGATCATTTTTATTGCTTCGCCCAACAACCCGGATGGCGGCGTGGTCGATCACGCTGACCTTGAGCGTCTCTTGGCTCTGCCACTGATCGTGGTGATGGATGAAGCCTACATGGAGTTCAGCCATGCCGAGTCGGTGGCACAGCGCGTGCCTGCTACCCCCAACCTGATCGTGCTGCGTACCTTCAGCAAGTGGGCCGGGCTGGCCGGGCTGCGCATTGGCTATGGCATCTACCCGCTGTGGATGATGGACCACCTGTGGAAGATCAAGCAGCCGTACAACGTCAATGTGGCCGCAGACGCGGCCGCACGCGCCTCACTGGACAATCTCGATCTTCTGCTGGAACGGGTTGAGCGGATCAAGGCAGAGCGCGACCGTCTGTTCACTCTGCTGCACACCATCAACTATCTGACACCCACCCCCAGCGATGCGAATTTCATCCTGTGTGATGTATCCGGTATTGAGGCGGGCGAGCTCAAGCGGCGGCTTGCTGAAGACCACGGCATTCTCATCCGGTATTACAACAAGCCCCGGTTGGAGAATCGTATCCGCGTGACAGTGGGCAAACCCGCCCACACTGATGCCCTCATCGCGGCCCTGCGCCAAATTGGGGAGGGATTGTGAGCCGTTCTGCATCAATCACTCGGGAGACAAAGGAGACTCAAATCGCGCTCACGCTGGATCTGGACGGCACCGGGCAGGCGGATATCACGCCCGGGGTGGGTTTCTACGACCATATGCTGCATCACATTGCGCACCATGGCCTGTTCGACCTGACCGTGCAGGCCGAGGGCGATCTCCACATTGACGCCCATCATACCGTCGAGGATGTGGCTATCGGCTTTGGGCAGGCGCTGTCACAAGCGCTCGGAGATCGCAGCGGCATCACGCGGATGGGGCACGCCTACGTTGCTATGGATGAAGCCCTGGCCCGAGTGGTCGTTGATCTGAGCGGGCGGCCCTTCCCGGTTGTGCAGGCACCTTTTACTGCGCCGATGCTGGGCACCATGCCATCCGCCCTGGTACAGCATGTATTTGAGTCCATCGCGCTGAACGGAGGATTCAACCTGCATGCTGCGGTGCTCTATGGACGCGACGATCATCACAAAGCAGAAGCACTCTTCAAGGCACTGGGCCGCGCATTGGATGCAGCCACACGCATCGACTCCCGGCGGCAGGGTGTGCCAAGCACAAAGGGAACGCTGTGAACCACCTCATCCTGATACGCCACGCAGAAACCTATCCCGATCCGGCTCTCCCTTCCGCTGAGTGGCCGCTCACCAGCACGGCTGTTGCGCAGTGCATCCAACTTTCACGCCGCTTGCAGGGCTTCCGACCTGCGTATGTAGCGGCCAGCCCGGAGCCAAAAGCCGTGCGGACAGCAGAGCTCGTCGCCATGCGCTTCGATCTCGATGTGCTGGTCTACGATGGTCTACACGAACACGACCGCAGCGGTGAACCCTTTATCGAGTCGGTGGCGGATTTCCAGAGCATGATGGAGGCCGTGTTCAACCATCCAGATGAGTGTGTGTACGGCACTGAGTCCGCTGTGGAGGCATTGGAACGCTTTGAAATGGCGGTCGCCGATGTGCTCGCAGATGCACCGGATGAGGGCGATGTGTTCATTGTCTCACACGGGACGGTGAACACGCTGTTCTGTTCCCGTCATATGGATGTCGATCCCTACCCCTTCTGGCTCGCGATGGGCATGCCCTCCTATGTGGTGTTCACCCTGCCGGATTACATCGTGCTGGAGATCGTCGAGGACATAGACTGATGGCCAACACAAATATAGATCGCCTGCGCGCGATAGCCGTCGGCGCCGCAGTGGGCGATGCACTGGGCATGGCGCTTGAGTTCGGACCGAGGCAGCCTCCTGACAACCTTGTGCGGGACATGCAGCCGGGGCGTCTGCCCACAGGCAGGTTCACGGATGATACGGAAATGGCCCTCGCACTGGCCGAGAGTCTGCTGACCCAATCTCCGCTTGATCCGGCGGACCTTGCGGCCCGCTTTGTCGATTGGCTTTCTCATGATCCGCCGGATGTGGGTGTGCACACGCGGCGCGTGCTGGCGGGCATCGATGAGGAAACGCCATGGGATATTTCAGTAGAGCGTGTGCAGGCCCAACACCCCGACTCAGCCGGGAACGGTTCGTTGATGCGGACATGGCCGCTGGCCATTCGTTATGCCAATGACCTCGACAACCTGCTGATCGATTCGTGGCGACAGAGCCGGGTAACCCA
>JAADYX010000187.1 GCA_010092885.1 Chloroflexota bacterium
ATCGTACTCGCCGTGTACGTGGTGGATGCGGCTCAGGTAGCCGAGCACTTCAGCCCGGATGGCCCCGGTGTTTGCCCGTTCGCCCGCGGCTTGCAGGGTCTCAACAGCCTCATCGTAGCGGCTGAGGTCCTCCAGGATGCGGCCTTTCATCAGCAGCAGGGCGGCCTGTGGCTGTGTGCCGTCGCCTGCTAAAGCGCGGTCAACCATGCCGAGTGCGGCCTTCAGATCGCCCGCGCGCTCCATGATGGCGGCAGCGCGCGCGGCGTAGTGGCTCGCCTTTTCGGTACGGCCCGCCGCTTGCCAGTGATCAGCCAGCCGGGCCGCCACGTCATCGAGGGTATCGGTGTACACCCGTTCCAACGCTTCGGCGATGCGGCGGTTATGTTCAGCGCGTGTTGGCTCCTCCAGATCGGCCAGCAGTGTTTCCCGCAGCTTGTCATGAGCAAAGCGCCACTCGCCATCCTGAATGTCAAACACCGCGATCTGCGTACAGGCGATCAACCACCGTTGAACCTGATCCCGGTCGCTCAGGTCGCTCATCAGGGCCGGTTCGATGCGCCGCCCGCAGACCGCCGCCTGTTCGGTCAGGGTGCGGTGTTCGGCGGGAATGTGCTCCAACCGCCTGCGGATCACGGTCTCGATGCCGCCAGCCGTGACCCGTTGGGGCAGGTCCATGTTGGGGATATCGCTCAGGCGGTCCACTTCCGCTGCCAGCGCGCGCACGATCTCCACCACAAAGAAGACGTTGCCCTCGGTTTCGCGCATCAAAAAGTCGATCAGGTCCGTGCGCCGCCCGGTGAGCCCCAACATCGACTCGCTCAGGCGGGCGATCTGGTCACGCTCCAACCGGCCCAACCGCAGGATGCGGCCATCGGGGAACTCGCCGGGCAGATCCGGGGCTTCATCGCTGCGATAGGTGGCACAGATCATCAGGTGCATGGCGTGGCACTGTGCGGCCAGCGCCCTCAGCAGATCGGCGCTCTCCTGTGTCCAGTGGATGTCTTCCAGCAGCAGGAGGACGGGGTGCCCGCGCCGTTCGGCCTGCCGCCGGATCAGATGCGCGATGACGGCCACCAACCGCAGCCGGAGGTCCTCGCCGTGCAGGGTGGGCAGTTCGCGGATCGGGCGGCCTACCAGTGTCTCGATATCCGGCACCAGGTCACGCAGGGCGGCAGCATCGCGGTCGCTGATGTCCGGAGTCAGGGCCAGGCGGCGCGCGATCTCACGCCACAGTTCGTAAGTGCGGGCGGCCTCCCGGACGGCTTGGCCGCGCAGGACCAACGCACCCCGCGCCATCGCCCGGATGCCGAGCTCTTCGACCAGCCTTGACTTGCCGACTCCGCTTTCCCCGCTGATCAACCACAGGCTGCCCTGCCCGGCTTCTGCCCGGTCCAGCGCGGCGAGCAGCTGCTCAAGCTCCTGCCTGCGCCCCACAAAGCGCGAGGCCTGCAGGTAGCTTTCGCGGACTGCTTCCGGTTCGGGCGGCGGCGTGGTGCCCATCGCCGCGTGGATGGCTTTGATCAGGGTATGTGTATCCTGGAAGCGGGCTGCTGGGTCTTTGTCCAGCAGGCGCTCAATGATGGGCAGGAGGGTTGGGGCCTGCTGCCTGACCTGCTGTAGATCGGGCGGGCGGAACACGATATCCGTGATGAGGCGCGCCAGATTGGAGCGGTCAAAGACGTGCTCGCCGGTGATCATCTCCGCGGCGATGATGCCGACCGCATACAGGTCGGAGGCAGCGGTGTTGTCGGCATCGTTGAACAGCTCCGGTGCCATATACCCAAACGTGCCGACCATACCCTCGTCGGTCAGGCGGGTGGAGTGCGTCAGGACGCGGGCCAGGCCAAAGTCCAGCAGCCGGACCCGTCCATCCGGGCCGACCAGGACGTTGTCCGGTTTGAGGTCGCGGTGCAGGATGCTGCGACGATGCAGGTAGGCCAGCGCCTCAAGCATCTGCAGGATGAGGTCAACCTGTGCGCCCAGCGGTTTCCCCTGCGCCGCATCAACAATGGTCCGGCTGCCGCGCAGAAGCTCCATGGTGAGGTACGGGGTGCCCTCCTCGTCAAAGCCATAGTCCAACACGCTGATGATGTTCGGGTGCCGCACTGAGGCGAGCATGCGGAATTCCTGTGCGAGGGCCACCCCTTTGCCCCCGATCTCGGTGTCGGCCACGACGCGCTTGAGGGCCACAGGTTGGTGGGTGAGGCGATCTTCCGCGTAAAAGACGATGCCCATGCCGCCGCTGCCAATCGGCCGCTGCAGCTCGTAGCGGTTGTTAACGAGTGTCATAATAATGCCCTCCGTACCTATTATAGGATAAGAGGGCCCCTCAGCGATAGTATGATATTCTATTAAACTAGAATCTCAGGCCCGCACGATCACCATGGTGCCGTCCAGCGCGTTGCCCGTCCGGTAGTAAAACTCATCGAGGGGTGGGTAAGGGGTCGTCCACCGCCAGATGAAGCGCGCCACCTCCGGCGGCAGGTTGACGCAGCCCGCACTGCGCCGTTGGCCGTAGTCATTGTGCCAGTAGCACCCGTGGAAGGCCACCCATTCCCACGTGAAGTAACAGACGTACGGCACGGCGGCCAGGTCGTAGAGCTCCTCGTCTTCTTCGCTGGCGGCGGTGCCGTTGGTCATGCGGTCGCTGGGGCGTTTGTCGACCACATAATGGATGCCCTCCGGCGTGTCCTTGCCGGGCCGCCCCGTCGCGACATAATGCTGCAGGACCGGTGTGTCCCCTTCCAGGCAGGTGAGAGTCTGCGTGGGCAGGTCCACGATGATGCGCTTGTCGCCCGGGTCGACCGCCGGCGATAGGGGCGTTAGCTCCTCCGGCGCGATGAGGCGCAGGTGGGTGGCCCGCATCCAGTAGCGGCCGTACAGTTCCTCAACCTCGTACCAGGTGTTGCCGTCCTGGCCTTTTTTGACGCCCGTCACCCGGTGCACACTGTCATAGTACATGCGGCCCGCGTATGTCGGATCCTCAAGCCCGGCCTCGGCTGTGTCCCAATACGCATCGGAGTAGGGCACCGTCAGCTGGGCCCAACGCCCCTCACCGATGGCGGTCGAGTCGGCGGGCAGGTTCGGCAGGTGGTACCAGAGCGGCTGCACGAACGAGGAGTACAGGTAGCCGAAGCGGGTCTCCAACCACAGATCGTTGTACAGAAAGACCGTCTGCCCGGGGATGGCGCGCTTAACGCGCACCACAGCGTCCTGATTGAGCTGCCCGACGATCTCGGCGTCGGTGGTGGGTTCGGCGCGCAGATTCTGGAAGCTGCCCGTGATCCGCGCGAAGGGCTGGCCCTGCCAGTGGGGCGGCAGCCCGCTCTGTGCGCGAAGCGGTTGGCGGGGCAACCCGGCGGCGGCCAACCCGATCAGGCCGATGGATTTGAGTATAGTGCGGCGTGATGTCATGGTGCGTACCCTCTGTCTTGTGTACGGCGGATTATGCGGTGCCTGCCGCGTTTTTTCCAATCTTCTTAGTGTAAAATACAGACAAAGAAACACACCCACAGGGAGGACTGATGTTCCGCCACCTGTTTGCACAGGACCGGGCCGTCTCAAATGGCCTGGCCCAAATCGATACCTATCTACAGCGCATTGGCAGTGAGGCTCGCCTCAATGAGGACCACCGCGCACTGATCACGCAGGACAACGCCTTCATCCAGATCTGCGCCTTCCCGGATCACAATCTGGTGGCCTTCCGGGCGTTCATCAACTACCTGCCGTTGGAGGACTCCGAGCGGCTGCACGCCCTCTACTTCCACCTGTTGGACCTCAGCGACAACCCGGAAACGGGGCTGGCGTACTTCTGCATTATGGATGGCAAAGAGGTCGGCATGGCGCAAAACGTGATCGGCGTGGAGGTCAAGCACACCATCAGTGACCTGGGCTACAACGAGTTCACGGCGAGCCTGCAGGCCGTGGAAGAGGTTGCCAGCCGCCACGCGGGGCGCATCGCCGATGCGTACGGCGCGCCGCGCATCACCGGATGATCCCGGTTGAGATCGCCGGGGAGCGCTGCCATCTGCTGGCGGAACGGGCCCTGCTGCACGCCGGTACGCTCTACATCGCGGATGCCCACTGGGGCAAGGCGGCGGCCTTCCGGGCGAGCGGGGTTCCGCTGGGCGATGCACCCCTGCGCGCCGATCTGGAGCGGCTGCACCGCGCGCTGGATCGCAGTGGGGCACAGCGGCTGGTGGTCCTTGGCGATCTGGTCCACGCGGCAGCGGGCCGCACCCCGGAAGTGCTCGCAGCGGTCGCGGCGTGGCGCGCCGCCCACCCTGATCTGCCGGTCACGCTGGTGCGTGGCAACCATGACCGCCACGCGGGCGATCCGCCTGCTGGCTGGCGCATCCGGGTCATCGAAGAAGGGACCGCTGCCGGTCCCTTCGTGCTGAGTCACCAGCCTGTGTCATCCCCGGCGGGCTATGTGCTGGCGGGGCATCTGCACCCGGGCGTCCGGCTGGAAGGCCCCGGCGGGCAGCGTCTGCGGCTGCCGTGCTTCCACATCCGCCCGGACTGTGCCGTGCTGCCCGCCTTTAGCCGGTTTACCGCCGCCAACCCGATCACACCGCGCGCGGGCGACCGGATCTACGCGGTGGCTGACGATCAGGTGGTGGCCGTCTATCCCTGAGGGAAATCCACCATGCCGTGGATCGCGCCCCTGACGCGGGCGGCGCTGGCCTCGACGTGACCGTCCGCCGGATGCACCACCACCGGCAGCGGATCCTGGGGCCCCATTGTGATCGTGATCGCCGGGTCGATGCGGGTGCCCTCGATGAGGGCCAGCCGGTACCGTTGGAGGAGCATGGCCAGGATGATCGTGATCTCCATCATGGCGAAGGGTGCACCGATACACTGCCGCCGCCCCGCGCTGAAGGGCATGTACTCGTAAGCGCTCGGGTTGATGTGCTCCCAGCGTCCGGGGTCAAAGCGTTCCGGGTCCGGGTAGATGGCCGGATCGTGGTGCGTGACCCAATGGCTGAACATGAACTCCGCACCGGCGGGCAGCCGGTAGCCTTCGAACTCACTCTCTGCCACGGCCAGCCGTCCGCTGAGTGGAACGGGCGGCAGCAGCCGCATGCTTTCCTTGATGACAGCCTCCAGCACGGGGAGCTCGCCGGTCTGCTCGGCGGTTGGGGCGGCACCGCCCAACACCGCGTCGAGTTCGTCAAGCACGGCACGCGCCCACTGCGGATGGTTGGCCAGCAGCATCAAGGTCCACGTCAGGGCGTTGGAACTGGTCTCATGCCCGGCGGCGAAGAAAACCATCGTGTGGGAGATGACTTCATCGTCGGTCAGGGCGGAGCCATCCTCGGCATCCGTTGCGTGCAGCAGCATGGAAAGCACGTCATCGCCGTCCGTGCCCTGCGCCCGCTTGCCTTCCACAATGGCCCGCATGGCATCATCCAGCCGGTGGCTGACGGTCAGGAAGCGGTTGTAGGGCAGCGGCGGCAGGTCGATGGGGAAGAAGTGCGTCAGTGCGGAGGAGACGCCCTGCATCCACTGTTGGGTGAGGTCACCCAACGCTTTGCCTTCCCCGCGGAAGTCCACGCCGAACAGGCACTGCCCGGCGATGTACATGGTCAGCAGCATCATCTCCTCGCTGATGTCCACCGTCTCGCCGGGCTGCCAACGGTCGAGCATCTCCTCAGTGAGGGCGACCATCGTGTCGCGGTAGGCGACGATGCGCCTGCGATGAAAGGCAGGCATGACCAGCCGCCGGTGGCGGCGGTGTTCATCACCGTTGACGCCGAACAGGCCGGTCCCGCTGCGCTTGAGCACGGCCCTACGCCCGGAAACGGGCCCGATGGGGTAGAGGTTGCCGATCAGCGTGGTTGAGTGGAAGGTGTCCGGATCGCTGAGCAGGCGGCGGTTGTTCTCCGGGCCGAAGACCCAGTAGCAGCCGCCATCCGCGTGAGGGAAGAAGACGTTGGTGTTCGTGTGCCGGTCCGATAGGGTGACGATATCGCCGTAGGTCTGGCGCATATCGCGCAGCCAGGCCGGGTCCTGGAACATGCGCGCGACGTGCCCGCGCCAACCCATGATCGACTCAGAAGGAAGCCCCGGAATCGCTGTATGCGGTTTGAGTGTGACCTGTTCCATCACTCTGATCCTTTACTGAATGTGCGTTCGGTTATTTGCTCAAAAAAAGAGGCGCTCACGGATGGCGCATCAAGCCGCCGATAAGCGCCGCCGACCCGGCCCGAAAGCTGAGTTCCCAGTCCACGGCGTCCGGATCGATGCTGTGCTGCATAAGGATGCCATCAAACATGCCGAACAGGGCGGTGGCCAGTGCATCCGGATCGAGATCGGGCCGCATCAACCCCTGCTCGATGCCCTGCCGGGTCATCGCCGCCATCACCGTGCGGAAGGCCTGCATGTACTCGGCCAGGATGGCGCGGCGTTCCTCGTCAATCAGGGCCTGAGCGTACATATCCTGCACCAGACGGCGCAGTTCAGAGCTCTCACGGTAGACGGCGATGAAGCTGTCGATCTGCTCGTTGATGCGTTCGAGCAGCGGACGCTCATCGTCCAGGGCGGCACGCATGCGTTCCAGATCCGTGGTGAAGATGTGGTGCATCACGTCTGTGACCAACTCCTGTTTGCCTTTGTAGTACCAATACACCCCGCCCACGGACAGATCCGCCTCCTGCGCGATATCCGCCATGCGGGCGTTGGTGAACCCGTCTCGCTGAAACACCGCAATAGCCGCTCTGATGATCTGCGCCCTGCGTGCATCCGAGACATCCGGGCGTGGCATGCCTGCTCCTTATACCTGAATCATGATTCGGTTTACAGTATACCTGAATGCCGGTTCGGTTGTCAACCGGGTTGCCCAGCAACCGGGTTGCCGGGATGCACGCCTCCCCACAGCCGCACGCCGAGAGGGGCGCTGTGCTCGTGGATACGATCGCGCTCCAACCCCACCCACCACATAAAAATACCCCCGGCTGGAGTGTGATAGAATGAAATGCGAACCCACCCAACAGGAGCGGCCCCATGCTTGACCGGCTTTACACTCATTCCTATGCGCTCGTGATCGGCATCAACTCGTACGATGATCCGCGCTTTTCACCGCTCGGTGCTGCTGAAGCCGATGCGAGCGCGTTTGCCAGCCTGATGGCGGGGCCGCCGCATCACTTCCGGGTGCGGACCCTATTGGGGGCGGACGCCACCCGCCAGGCGATCCTGGAAGCGCTGCACACGCTGCGCCGCGCGGAAGAGAACGACCGGGTGCTGGTCTACTTTGCGGGGCATGGCTACACACTCACCGATCTGAATGGCGCGGAGACCGGTTACCTGGCCGCGCATGATACGGTGCCGGATAAGGACTTCACCGCATTGGAGCTGGAGGAGATCCTCTCCTTGCGGCGGCACTGCCAGGCCAAGCACATCGCGTTTATCTTCGATGCGTGCTTCAGCGGGCAGGCCCTCGGGCTGACGCGGTCGGTCAGCGCGGCGGAAGCCTTCGCCGACCGGCGAGCCTACCAGGTGCTCAGCGCGGGCGCGGGTGACCAGACCGTCAGTGACTACGACTCCCTGACGGATATGATCCTCACCGTGCTGCACCCACAGGCACTGGAGGACAAGCCGATCTACACGCTGAGCCAGCTGGGCACCTACCTGCGCCAAACGATGGCCGCCGTCAGCCGCAGCCAGCAGATTCCGCAGTTTGGGCATGTGTACGGCAGCCAAGGCGGCGATTTTGTCTTCCATGTGGGGGAGG
>JAADYX010000023.1 GCA_010092885.1 Chloroflexota bacterium
AACATCGCCTCGGCGGAAGCCCTTACCGAGGCCATCAACAACCATTTCAACGGGGGCATTCGAGCAGAAACCACAGCCAGGCAATCCGGAAGCAAGGTTGATTACCTACTCCGCACGTTTGCACCCGTAGCCAATGACGTTGCCCCTGAGGAGCGGCCCAACACCGACGAGCGTAGTATTGACGTGCTGGTAGCAACTGGTGCATTGGCCGAGGGGTTTAACTTGCAGGATGCACCTGTCCTGATCAACTACGATCTCTCATGGACAGTGCTGACTCTTGCTCAGCGCATGGGCCGCATTTTACGCCCGTGGCACGAGCCGCGCGAGATCCACATCTATAACCTAATCCCCTCCACCATGAACGACACCCGCATTCAGATGGCACTCAATTGGAGAAACCGGCTGCTTGACCGCAATCGTCAGTACGCGGCTTTTGCGGATATCCCGGTGATGCTGGAGGAAACAAGAGACAAGAGCGATCGCGCACTGGAGATGTTCGCTTTGGCTACACATCTAACAGCAGAGCAGGAGATTACGCTTGACCTCGATGAGACGCTGCGCTTTATGGAGCGAACAGAAGGCTTGAAAACAAGCAGCTTCTTGACCGACCTAGCACTTATTGATGAGAAAGAACGGTCACGAATCGAGGGTTTGCCAGCAGGGTTTCGCAGCGCACGCGAGACATCTCACTCGACGGCCTTATTCTTGCTGCTGCGTTACCGGCGCCGACCTTATGCCGCCCTGTTCAACCGGAATGGAGACCTTATATATGACCACGAAGCACGTGACCGGATCATGGATGGCATTCGCTGTGAGGAAGAGACGCCGCTGGCACGCGCCTCACTATATCCAACGGATGATGAGTTCGATCAGTGGATAGAGCGTGCCCGGCAGGCATGGGCAGAGGAGCACAAGTGCGATGCTAGAGATGTCACTTATATCGCTGCCATGGCATTAATGCATGCGCAGTAGTGCTCACCGGCGTCCCCTATACGTGCCGAGCCGCATGGCAGCATCAGATTCCCTACCACGCGCCAGCCACAGCCCGATCACCGGATCGCAGCCGGGCACCGGGTCAAACGTAAAGCGCATCACGGGGCGGCCGGTCATCATAGGTCTCCCTTTGTTTGCGCCTGATACTCCGCGCGCAGCAGGGCGAACACCAGTTCATCGATCAACTCGCCCGCCGGGTTCAGCGTGTAGTGGCGCAGACGTGCCTCCAGTACGTAACCGCTGCGCTCCGCCACGGCCCGGCTGCGGACATTGGTGGCGTCCATGCGGATCTCCACCCGTTCAGCGCCCAGCGTCTCAAACGCGAAAGCCGTCAGCGCTGCAACCGCCTCCGTGACGTACCCCTGGCCCACCCACGACGTACGCAGCCAGTAGCCGATCTCCATGCGCGGCACATCCCAGTTGATCCGCTCCAGCCCGGTCGAACCGATGAACTCGCCCGTCTCCCGGTGGAAGATCAGCATGGGCAGGGCCTCACGGATGATGTAGCGGGAGGCCGCCCAATGCAGATAGTAGCGGGCGTCCGGCAGACTGTACGTCTCGGATGCCCACGGCATAAAGGGGATCAGTTCGGGCAGGGATTCGCGGACGGCCTCGTGCAAGGTGTCGGCATAAGCCGGAGACGGCGCACGCAGCAGCAGGCGCGCCGTCTCGATAGGGTCGGGGATGTCGAGCAGAGTCGGGTTGGTGATGCCCGCCATCAGCGGTTGAACAGGCCGCATACACCATGCTGCCCGCTGATGAAGCGCACTTCGCTGGGGGTGAACACCACCGGCTCGATGGTGGTGCGCGTCCAGGTGGCACTGCTGGTCACACACGCGACCGTCACATTCGGGAAGTCACAGGCCGGGTACAGCGACCGGCTGGCGATCTTCAGGCCGTGGCCCTCCGTGTCAAAGACGCCGCACGGGGCTTGCCCGGCCCACAGCAGGTTCACATAGGGGAAGGCCGCCGCCGCCAGCAGGGGCTGCACGTACAGCCCACCGCCCGAGTCGCCGGAGGGCGGGAAGCCCGGGTCAAGGGCGGAGTCGACCAGGCCCACCACCCGGATCTCGACGAAGATCACATCGCCGAAGCGCACCCCGGCGGCGTTCTGCATCTGCCAGTAGCTCTGGTAAACGCCCGGCAGCCCCGGCGCGACCAGATCCAGGCTGAAGGTGTACTCCTCAGCGGCGAAGGCATCGATGCCCAGCGGCTCGATGGGCGGACCGCTCAGCCGGGCCCCGTCGATCAGCACGAGGCCGTAGTTCGGGGTCCAGTCACAGGTGCCCGCGTTCTCGATGCCCCAGATCTTGGTGAAGGGCTGCCCGGCCCCGAGCACCGTGCCATCGGGGATCGTCAGGTCCTCCACAAAGCGCAGGTCGTTGGTGCAGCCGCGCGCCTCATCCGTGACAGCGCCCAACCCCGCAGGGGGATTGTCCACCACGTTCGGGTTGTCCGGCGGGGGCGGCTGTGCCGGTTCCGGCGCGAAGGCGGGCGTAATGGTCTGCTCGCCGTCACAGCCGATGCGCGCCCGGCCGATGTCTTCCACAAAGATGATGAAGTCCACATCATCGGTGAACTGGGTTTCCACCCCCAATGAGAAGAAGGCATCTGTATCGCGGAAACTCACCGGGGTGGCGGGCAGGTCCAGGATGCCCTGCTCGATGTAGCGGTCGTTGCGGGTGATGTTCTCCACAATGAAGGTGTAGTCGTAATTGCCCGCGGCGGGCGCATCCACCACGAATTCATAGGTGTAGATATCGCGGTGCAGGTCGCAGAAGATGCGGGTAAACGCAATGGAGTTGGCCTGCGCAGCGCCCAACGGGAGCGCGGCCAGCACTACGAACAACACGATAAGCAGTTTATGGGGTCGCATGGCTCACCTTTCGAGTTTGACACCTTCAGCGTACACCAGGTTGGGGCCCAAATCAAGCGGGCCAGTCGCGCACCAGCAGCGCAAGCAGGGTTGCACTGCGCGCCAGGGAGCTGATCAGCACGTTCTCCCGCTCGGAATGCGCGCCCGTGCCGATCGGGCCGACCCCATCCAGGGTGGGCACACCGGCATCCGCCGTGAAGTTCCCGTCGGAGGCACCGCCCGTGCCGTCCTCGCGCAGGGTCAGGCCCTGCCCAGCGGCCAGGTTTTTGGCCGTTTCAAAGGTCTTTTCCATCGTCTCATCGCGGACCATCGGCGGGCGGTCGAACCCACCCTCAACCTCCACACGTGCGCCCAGCAGCTCCGGCTTCAGACCGCGGATGGCCTTGTCCATGCGCTTCATCTCGTCGGGTGTGGCCGCCCGCACATCGACCACGATCTCGGCTGTATCCGGAATGACGTTGCGGGCAATGCCGCCGTTGACCATGCCCACGCTGACCGTCGTGCCGATCTTGTGGTTGGTCATCTTCTGCAGTTTGATGATCTGGTGGGCCATTTCTTCAATGGCGTTGACACCGTACTCGTGTGCGCCGCCCGCGTGCGCGGCCTTGCCGTGCGTCCGGATGATGAACTTGCCGGTGCTCTTGCGCCACGTCTTCAGCGACCCATCCGGCAGGGCGGCCTCGAGGATCAGGGCGAGGGCCGCGTCTTGGGTCAGCTCGACGATCAGGTCTTTGGAATACTCGCTGCCGGTCTCCTCGTCGGAGGTAAACAGCGCGATGATAGGACGCTCCGGCAGTTCGCCGCGCTCGACCAACCCGCCGATCGCCATCAACGTGGTGACGATGCCGCCCTTCTCATCGTTGGTGCCGGGGCCATACAGCCGCCCTTCGATCTCGCGCAGCGGCTGGTCGTTGATCGTGCCGATCGGGTAGACGGTGTCCATATGGCAGACCAGCGCAATCGGCCTGCCGGGCTTGTCGGCATGCCACCGCCCGATCACAATATCGCCGACCAGGTCCCGCTTGACGACTTCTACCTCCGCGCCGCGTTCGGCCAGCTCCTGCTGCAGGCGTTCGCCCAGGCGGTCCACCGCCGCCTTAACATACGTCGGCGATTCGATCGCCACCAGGTCACGCAGCAGCGCGATCATCTCATCGGTTTTTTCTTCAAAGAACGCCTTAAGTTCCATGGATCGCTCCATGTTGTTTCTTTCACTCACTGTACAAAGCCGGATTATAGGCACAAAACGCGCCGAAAAACCAGATTGCGCGTTTGCGGGCCAGCCATTAGAATTGCCGAGATCCCGGAGCAAAGGAGCTGGCCTTGGCAGGCGTACCTATCGCATTCCTGCACATCCACAAGACGGGCGGCACGACCCTCAAAGCCGCGATGACGCGTGTGTTCGGCGGCAGCCGGGTGCTGAACATCAGCACTGCCAACCATGCCAACAACACCCGTGATGTGCGCGCGTTCCTCGCCGACCCGGACCCGCACATCGCGGTTGTGACCGGGCACTTCTGGATCGGGGCGCTCGTGCCGGCACCGGGCCCCCACCGCCGGATCACCATGCTGCGCCACCCCGTCGACCGGCTGCTGTCGCTGTACTATTACTTTCTCAAGCGCCAGGAGATGGGCCGCTGGCAGGAGTTCGCCGGGATGGAAAACCCCACATTGCAGGAGGCCATCCGCGCTGCCGTGCCCGACCGGCAGGTCAAGGCGCTGTCCCGCGGGATGCCGCCGCGTGAATCCACGCGGGAGGATCTGGAGACCGCCAAACGGCATCTGGCTGAGAGCTTCGACGCCTTCGGCCTGCAGGAGCGGTTCAACGAATCGCTGGTGCTCTTCGCCCAATCGCTCGGATGGGAGCGGCTCCCGCTGTACCGGCGCTACAAGCGCAGCCGCCGCCCGCGGGAAGTCCCGCCGGGCATCCCCGAGCTGGTGGCCGAACTCAACCCGCTGGATATGGAGCTGTACGCCTATGCCGAAGCCCTGTTCGCCGAACGGATCGCCGCGCAGCCGCCCGCCTACCGCCGCGCCCTGGCGCAGTTCCAGATGGTCAACAGCCTGTACGCACCGGCCGCCGGCCTGCGTGACAGGCTGCGCGGCTGGAAGGAATAACCGTCGTGGATCTCTTTGAGCACGGACGCCGCGATCAGATCCAACGGGAGGCCCCGCTCGCCCACCGGATGCGCCCGCGCCACTTTGACGAGTTCGCCGGGCAGGCGCACATCGTTGGGGAGGGGCGGCTGCTGCGGCGCACCATCGAGGCCGACCGCCTCACCTCCATGATCTTCTGGGGGCCGGCGGGCAGCGGCAAGACCACCCTGGCCAACCTCGTCGCGGCGTACACGGAAAGCCACTTTGAGACGCTCAACGCCGTGCTGGCCGGGATCAAGGATCTGCGCGAGCTGATCGCCGCCGCCCGTGACCGCCGCGCCATGTACGGCACCCGCACCGTGCTGTTCATCGACGAGATCCACCGCTGGAACAAAGCCCAGCAGGACGCCCTGCTGCCCCATGTGGAAGAGGGCGCGGTGGTGCTCATCGGCGCGACGACCGAGAACCCCACCTTTGAGATCATCCGCCCGCTGCTCAGCCGCTCGCGTGTCTTCGAACTGCGCCCCCTCACCGCCGCTGATGTGGCCGCCATCCTGCGCAGGGCCCTTGCCGATGAGGAGCGCGGCTACGGCAAACGCACGATCCGCATGGCGGACGATGCGTTCGAGCACATCGTCCGCATCGCGGGCGGCGACGCGCGCTCCGCTCTCAATGCGCTGGAATTGGCCGTGCTTTCCACCCCACCCGATGAGTCGGGCGCGCTGCACATCGATCTGGCCACCGCGCAGGAGAGCATCCAGCGGCGTGCCGTCCGCTATGACAAGGGCGGCGACGAGCACTACGACACGATCAGCGCCTTCATTAAGTCCATCCGCGGCAGCGATCCGGATGCCGCGCTCTTCTGGTTGGCCAAGATGGTGCACGCCGGTGAGGATCCGCGCTTCATTATGCGCCGCCTGCTGATCAGCGCCGCGGAGGATGTCGGGCTGGCGCACCCGCACGGCATCATCGTGGCGAGCGCCTGCGCCAACGCGCTGGAGTGGGTCGGCATGCCGGAAGCGCTCTACCATCTGGCCCTGGCGACCCTCTACCTGGCCACCGCGCCCAAGTCCAACACGACAACCGCCGTCTTCAGCGCCCTCAATGACATCGAAAACGGCGTCAACACGCAGGTCCCCTCACACCTGCGCAGCAGCCCGCATGATCGCAGCGCCGACGATCCCGCCTACCAGTACCCGCATGACTTCCCCGGGCATTGGGTGGCGCAGCAGTACCTGCCGGACGACCTGACCGATCGCCAGTACTACACGCCCAGCGGCATCGCGCATGAACAGCGCATCGCCGAGTGGCTGGCCAACCTGAAAGCCGAGTCATGACAGACACCGACCGCCCTGCGTTCCTGCCGCCGCTGCCCTACCCCTGGCTGGAAAGCCCGCTGTGGCTGGCCGCCGCCGCCGCCCTGGTCGTGTTCGGGGCGCTGGTGCTCGGGTTAGGGCATCCCTTTTACTACTATCACGACTACGAGACCGTGCTGCTGGCCGGGCAGGCCCGCCACTTCGCTGAGATCGGCCCGGTGGCGCTGGCCTTCCAGAACGTGACGCGCATCCTGGCCGATGGCACCATCGAGTGGTATTCGCGCCGCCCGCCGGGCGTGCCCCTGCTGATGTCGATTGTGTATCAGATCGCCGGGGCCACCGTGCTCAGCACACGGCTGTTTGCCCTGGCGGAAGCGCTCACCTTGCTGGCGGCCACCTACCTGTTCACGCGGCAGGTGTTCGGGGCGCGTGTGGCCGCCATCACCGCCCTGATCTTCGCCGGGTGGCCGGGTCTGCTGGCCAATATCGCGCGCTTCACCTTCTACGAGACTCTGGCGGCAGCCGCCGCCGTCTTCGCCGCGTGGCTGTACATCCGCTGGTTTCAGCAGCGCACACCGGGGCGCTTCGCCCTGCTGGCCGCCGTCACCCTGACCGGCTGCTGGCTCTCGTGGGAGTTCTACTTCATGCTGCCGGTGCTCGGCCTGCACTGGCTGATCTTCGCCGGGGCGGACCGCTGGCGGCAGCTCGGCTGGATGGTCGGGCTGGCCGCGCTGCCGGTGCTTACCCTCGGCGTGATGTTCGCCCTGGCCGGGCAGGTCGGCAGCAGCACCCTCACCGAGGGCTTCACCGACCGCATCGTCGGGGAGCAGAGCCTCCTGGCTGACTATGTGCTCTTAGCCCGTGTATACCTCACCCAAAGCGTGATCCACTTCGGCCTCCCGGCGGGCATCCTCGCCCTGATCGCGTTGGGGATGGCGGGGCGCGCAATCTGGCAGCACCGGGCCTTCCCGCCGCAGGCCTTCTGGATGGTGGGGCTGGGTGCGTTCGGGCTGTTGTTCTTTGTGGTGGTGCGCAATATCCTGCCGGGGCATGACTTCCTGATGGTGCTCGTCATGCCGTGGATGGCGCTGTTGGCCGCGCTGGGCATCGGGTGGGTGGCGCATTGGGCCCGGTCGGCGCTGGTCCCGGCGCTGGGCATCGCCGCGATGGTCGGCTGGTCGGTGGGGGCAGCCGCCTATTTGGCCCACCCGGATTTCGCCATCGAGGGGCATATGGCCAGCCTGAACGACAACATCACCGATGTGCTGTTCCTCAGCGAACACCTCGACACGGGTGAGGCCGCGCTGGACGCCTTCCGGACGTCACGCTACCCGGACTTCTACCTCAGCCCGGTGGACCGCTACGCCGCCGAGTGCATCACCGATCTGGCGGCCTTCCGCGCGGAGATGGCCCGCTCCGACCGGTACGGCTACTTTGTCGCC
>JAADYX010000188.1 GCA_010092885.1 Chloroflexota bacterium
GCCCGAGGACAATCGCCACACTGGTAAATGCGGGATGGATCAATACACCTAACACCGAGGCGACCAGGGCCATGCTGCCAAGGGCGAGACGATAATTGGTCATCCGTTCGGCAGCACTGACGCTCAACTGGTTGGTATGCTCACCGGCGAGTCGGGTCATGTAAGTGTGCCGCTTCCGACCAAACAACGGGTCAATATAGGTTTGCACAAAGCGCTGATAGGCCGCATCAGCTTCGAGCAGGGTGGGCTGCAACGTGGTGGAAAGCTGCTGGATTCTGGTTGTCACCAATGCTTGCGATGAGGGTGGCGGGGTATCCGTGAGCGCATCTATCAACCGGGTTCTGGCAGGCCAGGGCAACAGACGGTTTCGCATTATCCCTGGGGTTCTGCCAGAGGTCAGGAAAGACAGGGTGAACATACAAAGCCTCCTTTAGAGATTACATTCTATGTCAAGCGCGTGCAACACCTATCCTCCTCAACCAGATTGGTCATGGAATGGTTCCACAGCGGATGATGATTCTGCATTGGAAGCTGGCAACGGTGCTGCTTCCGAGAGCAGCATGTGCTCCAACAGGAATCGGACAAGGGCAACGGTTGTCGGATAGAGTAAGACCGTGGTTTTTGGGAGCGACATATCCAGCGTAGCCGCTAACCGATTGTTCAATTGGATAGCCATCAGGGAGTCCATGCCCTGATCAAAGAACGTTTGTTCATCATCCGACACACTCACGCTACCCAGAACCCGCTCCAGTTCAGCCACAATATACCCTCGCAGAAACTGGTATTGTTCCTCGGCGGGAACCTGGCGTAACTGTTCACGCAGGTTTACCGTCTGCTGCTTCTGCGGTTGCTGCATCACATGCGCCAACACGGGACAGGGCGATGGCACCTGTTTTGCAAAGGTTGCCCAATTGATTGGTATGACGCCAACCTGGGGGAGGTCCTGCCCCAACAACGCCCCGAAAAACGCAACGCCTTGCAGTGGCGCGATGGCCTCTGCCCGGTTCGTCATGTTATCACGCGCCAGACCAATGTCAGTCCAGCCACCCCAGTTGATGCTTAAACCGGGCAGTCCCGCCGCCCGGCGCTGCTGCATCAGCGCATCCATAAAGGCATTGGCCGCAGCATAGTTGGATTGGCCGCCGCTTCCGAGCAGCGCAGCCTGCGAGGAGAAACACACGAAGAAATCGAGCGGCATCCCCAGGCTCTGTGTATGCAAATGCCAACTGCCCTGGACTTTGGGCGCAAAGACGCGGGCGAGCCGTGCCGGGGTTTGTTGGGCGATGATGCCATCATCCAGATGCCCGGCAGCATGGATGATACCCTTGAGCGGGGCTGCTTCCTGACAGGCTGCCAGCAAGCGGGCGACATCGTCCGGGCGTGCAACATCTGCCAGCACCACCCCGACCGTCGCTCCACGGGCACGCAGGTCTGCTACCGCCTGCCGAGACTCCGCCGTCTCGCGGCGACTGCTCAAGACCAGATGGGTCGCTCCCTGCGCAACCAACCATTCAGCCACTTTCAACCCTAATCCACCAAGCCCCCCGGTTATCAGATAACTCTGATCAGGCTGAATAGGCTGGGCGGTCGCCTCTCCAGGGTCAGGGATGGTCACAATGATCTTGCCAATATGTCTGGCCTGCGACATAAACTGGAAAGCATCGCGCACCTGGTCTATCGAAAAACGATGGTGGGGGAGTGGTGCGAGCTGCTGCGTGGCAAAGAGCTGTAACACTATCTGCTGGATACGGCGCTTTTTGTCTTGCGGCACCTGCGTTAAGTCAAAGGGAAGATAGGCAACATCAGGCCGATACGTGTGCGCCTGCTCTGTATCCCAAATATCTATTTTGCTCATTTCGATAAAGCGACCATGCTGCGCCAGAACATCAAAGTTTTTCGGGATGTACTCTTTATTCAGACTGTTGAGCACAATATCCACCCCACGACCGTTGGTACGCGCAAGCACTTGATCGGCAAATGCAAGCGTGCGCGAGTCCATCACCTGCTCAACCCCTTGCGCCCTGAGGCTTTTCCATTTTGGCTGGCTGGCGGTAGCAAAAACCTCGGCTCCCATAGAACGGGCCAACTGGAGCGCCGCCTGACCAACACCCCCGGTGGCAACGTGTATCAATACCTTGTCCCCGGCTTTCATCTGCGCCAGCTCTATCAAGCCATAATACGCTGTCAGAAAGGCAATGGGGATAGTGGCTGCTTCGACAAAACTCAGGTGAGCCGGTTTGGAACTGATCTGCTGGCTATCTATCGTGACAAAACTTGCCAAACAGCCAAAGTGCTCCCACACGATGACCTCATCGCCCACCTGATAGTCGGTCACGCTCGCGCCAACGCGGGACACAATGCCGCTTGCTTCAGAGCCCCAGCGCAGGTTGTCGGGGGTATGCTGCCCATCTGCGGGGGTATGTTGGAAGTCCAACATGCCCAGTGCGCTCAACACATTTCGGAAATTCAACCCGACAGCCCGTACTTGCACCTCGACTTGATGGGGACCAGGAGCTTGACGTGGGGCGGCAATCAGCTCAAAAGAGTCGAGCAGGCCATATTGCCCTAATTGTACCTGGAAGGGATAGGGGCGGCTGGTCGGTGATGAGAGGGAGCACGGTTTGAGCCGGGCGATCTGGCGCTGGGTGGGTGTCAGCCGGATTTGATTTTCCTGGTTGGCATACCATATCGTCTCGAAGAGCATGGCTGCTGGCACCCCAGGCTGTACCTCCACACACCGACAGTTCACCTGCGGATGCTCCCACCACAGCGTTCGCCCCAATCCCCACACCGATGCTTGCGCTGGTGCATCGCTGGTCACAAACCAGACATCTGGCGTGATGTCGGCTGCCAGTACATCTTGCAGCATAGCGGTGGCCTGAGCGACGATGGTGAGCGCCTGATCCGGCACGGGGTCTTCGCTGGAGACTTCTGCCAGATAGATCACCCCCTGGAGGCGTTCAACGTCAGGATAGTCGCGTTCGAGCACCAGCCCGACCCGTTCTTCACGGGGGATGATGACCACCTCTGCACCCTGCGCCTGCAACAGCGACGCCAGAGACTCAACGCGTTCCATACGTTCCGCCGGTGCAGCCACGATCAGCCATCGTCCCGGCGTATCGGCATAGGGCGAATGGTGGAGATCAGGCGCATCTATCCAGTCGAGCCAGTCGAGGTGATAGAGCCAATCGGTGCGCAGGGCAGAGCCAGTTATGGCCTGTGAATTGGTCGGGCGCACCCCGAAGCCGGTGAGCGTCGCCACCACACGGCCAGCCGTATCAAACAGGGTAATATCCGTGTGCAGGGTCCCGGCCAGTTCGCTGCCCTGCTGAACATGACTCCAGACGGTGGTGATGGGTCCAGATGGATAGAGATGCATCTGCTCACAACTGAAGGGCAGAAAGGGAGCATTGGCGCTGGCAGGCTCGATAATGCTGCCGACGCGCAAACAGCAATCGAGCAAGACCGGGTGAAGATGGTACTCGCGGGCGGAGAGCGTATCGGGCAGATGAATCAGCCCCAGGGCTTCTTGTTCGCCCCGAAAGAGCTGGCTGATGCCCTGAAAAGCGGGTCCGAAGGTAAGGTTGGGGGAAATGGAGGCTTCATAGTCGTTCAGAGAAATGGGTTCTGCGCAACGGCGTTGGATTTCAGCGAGTGAGCTTCTTGCAAGGCTGGTTGACGCTTCTTGTTGAACAGCGAGTGGTGCGCCTGCTGCTGCTTGTGGGCGCACACCAATGCTGCCCTGCGCATGCATCTGCCATGCTTCATGCTCAGACCGTTGGCTGAAAATCCGCCATTGATAGTCACGGTCGGTCGGGGTCAGCACCAGATGGATTTTCTGTGATCCTGCATCAGCCGGGAAGATCAACGGCTGCTGAAAGAGCACATCCTGCACGCTGGCAGGCTGACCAGCAGCAACCTGCTGGCTGGCGTGCAAAGCCATCTCCAGATAGGCGGCTGCCGGAAAGACCACCTGTCCATACACCTGATGGTCGTGCAGATAGGTGGGGTAATCGGCTGAAAGAGGCTGCTCAAAATGCAGTTCCGACGTGGTGGGCGATTGGAACTTTTCGCCCACCAACGGATGACTGGCTGCACCCGCTGCGCGACTTCTCGCTGGCGCATCGACCCAATACCGTTGTCGCTGGAAGGGGTAGGTTGGGAGCGAGAGCTTCCGATAGGGATAGGGCGCATAGAACGCTGACCAGTCAATCTGATCGCCACGAACATGCAGGTGCGCCAGACTCGTCAAGAGCTGCGTCCAATCGTTCGCTTGTGAGGGGTAGAGGCTGGGCAGCCACACCCGTTCATCCTCATCAGCGAGGCACTGCTGCCCCAATCCGAGCAAGGTTGGTTTCGGCGCAACCTCAATGAAGGTATCTATCCCTAGCTCTGCCAGGTGGTTCATCCCCTGAACAAACTGCACAGGTTGGCGCAAATGGTCGCGCCAGTAGGCAGGCGTGGTAAGTTCCTGGCGGACTATGGTGCCCGTCAGGTTCGAGGCTACCATGATACGGGGCATATGAAATGTTATCTCCCGTGCCACTGCCTCAAAGGGTTCGAGAATACTATCCATGAGGGGCGAATGCGAAGCGACATATATTTTCAGGTTTCTGGTTTCCAGGCCAGCCGCCTGGAGCGCATCGACCGCTTTGTGGACGCCCGATGGCCGCCCAGAAATGACCACATTGTGAGAAGTATTGATGACCCCAATTGACACTTCGCTGGCAAACGGCTCAAGCAGCGGGGCGACTTCTTCTGCGGAAGCCAGCACGGCTGTCATCTGCCCGGCTTCTGCGCGAGTCTGCATCAATCGGCCACGCTCGGCAATGAGTTTTAAGCCGTCTTCGAGGCTAAAGACCCCGGCAAAGCAGGCGGCGGCATATTCGCCCATGCTATGGCCGATCACCACATCGGGCTCAATTCCCCACGAAGACCATAGTCTGGCCAGCGCATACTCAATGGCAAAGAGGGCTGGTTGGGCATAGGTAGCCTCGTTTAATAACCTGTCATGCGTTGTTTTTGCTTCACCATAGAGCATATCCAGAAGTGATGTCCCCCAATACGGCTGCAAAAGGGCATCACACCTGGTCATAATCTCACGGAACAGAGGGTGCGTCTCAAACAACTCGCGCCCCATGTCCACCGCTTGCGGTCCCTGGCCTGGAAAAAGAAATGCGATTTTCGGCGGTACACGCTGCGGTTGTCCTGCGACGAGGCCAGCAGCCTCTTCTCCATGCTGATAGGCGGTGAGTTTCGCCCGCACCTCGTTCACATCAGAAGCCACAACTGCCAGCCGATGCGCAAAATGGACACGTCCCGTGTTCAGCGTGTACGCTATATCGGCCAGAGGCATCGACGGGTGCTCGTTGAGGTAATCGAGGTACTGCGACACCTGGGCAGATCGGGCGTCGGTGGTAGTGCCGCTCAGGGTTAACACATGCGCAGGTTGGTCATACGCCGGTGCCTCTGGCGTACTGGCGGGGGCTTCTTCTACAATCACATGGGCATTTGTCCCGCCGACACCAAAGGAACTGACGCCCGCACGCCGAGGCAAGCCATTGGTCTGCCAATCGACAAGGCGTATATTGACGTAAAAGGGGCTATTGGCAAAATCTATCGTTGGATTGGGCTGCTGGAAGTGTAAGCTGGGGGGGAGCTGCTGGTAGCGCAGGGCTAGCACGGTCTTGATGAGACCGGCGATGCCCGCGGCTGATCCGGCATGGCCGATGTTGGTTTTGACCGCACCAAGCGCACAGAATTGTGTCTGCGCACGGTTGGCACCAAACGCCTGGGTCAAGGCGGTCATCTCGACAAGATCCCCGATGGGGGTTCCGGTGCCGTGGGCTTCGACATAGCTGATGCTTTCCGAGTCAACCGCCGCAACACTTAACGCCTCGGCGATGACGTTCCGCTGCCCCTCAACTGCGGGGGCGGAAAAAGCTATCTTGTGGGAACCATCATTGTTGATGGCGGATCCCTTTATCACCGCCCAGATATGATCCCGGTCAGCGAGGGCATCATGCAGACGTTTAAGCACGACCACGCCCACCCCATTGCCAAAAACCGTCCCCTGGGCGTTTGCATCGAACGTGCGGCAATGACCATCGGGGGAAAAAATCGCGCCTTCTTCATAGATATACCCCTGGTTATGCGGGACTCGGATCGTAACGCCCCCGGCCAGCGCGACATCACATTCATGGTTGAGCAGACTTTGCCCTGCCAGATGGACAGCAACCAGGCTGGTTGAGCAGGCGGTTTGCACCGTAATACATGGACCCTGCAAGTTGAGCTTATACGCAGTATGGGTTGTCAGGGAATCTTTATCATTACTCCACCGGACGAGCAAGCGATCAACAACACTTGCATGGGCGTGTGCTGCCGCCAGGCCTATATATTCACTCATATTGGTGCCGGCGTACAGCCCGATCAGTCCTGGATACTGGTGGGTATTGATGCCACTGTCTTCTAATGCTTCCCAGACGCACTCCAAAAAGAGCCGTTGTTGCGGATCGGTCAGTTGGGCTTGACGCGGCGAGAACCCAAAAAATTCAGCATCAAACCATTCAATATCATCCAACACAAAACCACTATTGACATAGTTTGGATGTGCATGCAGGTCGGATGGAGATGCTGCTCCTCTATGGGTAAATACCTGGCGAGATTCCACCCCCCGGCATAGATTGTACCAAAACTGGGAGATGTTCTGGGCACCAGGAAACCGCCCGGCCATCCCAATAATTGCTACTTCTTCGACTGCTGTTTCATCATTCATAGAAAGCATAGCTCTGCTCTAGTTGTCTCTGTTCACAGCACGGCCACCCCATGTGTTCGCCAACGTGCTTACCGACGGCGGGCTGCTCGCCGCGCTTTCCCACGTTCCTGTCTTTGTGTCTGGGTACTCGCTGTATCTGTGTGGCTCTGACGTAGATATTGGGCCAATGATCGAATGGTGACGTATTGAAAAATATCAACCACAGACATCGTGATCTGAAACTCTTCTACCAGGATACTATGCAAACGAACCATATCGAATGAGGTGGCACCGAGATCAAAAAAATTACTCGTCGGATTGATGTGTTCTCGCAGAAGCACTTTTTTGACGATATGGATCAATCGTTCTTCAATCTCGTGCGCAGGCAAAACGCTCTCTGCGTGAGGAACCGCCTGTGGGGAGGCAGGTGGTGCTGCTGGTGCCGTGTCCACCCCCCAGATACTCGCCAGCGCCTGGGCTTCGGCGGTGCGGGACGCATCGTTGATGGGTGTGTTGCCTATGTTGACGGATGCTTGCTCCGGCGGTGGTAGCTTGCCCCGGTCGATTTTGCCATTCGGCGTGAGGGGAAATGTCGTTACTGGCACAACCGCAGATGGAACCATATAATCGGGTAGGTGAGCGGCCAGATGCGACCGCAGGGCTGCCGGGTTGCTGGTGCTGCCAACCACATAGGCGACGAGCCGTTTGTCACCCGCCTCGTCGCGTGCTATCACCACGGCTTGTTGCACATCCGGGTGCTGGTTCAGGGCGCTTTCGATCTCCCCCAGTTCGATGCGATAGCCGCGTATCTTCACTTGATTATCTATGCGCCCGACAAACTCCAGATCACCCGTGGCAAGGTAGCGGGCCTGATCGCCCGTTTTGTACATCCGGGCTTGCGGGTCGTCGCTGAATGGATCCGCGAGAAACTGCTGCGCAGTCAAATCGGGCAGGTTGTAATAGCCGCGTGCCACAGCGGGGCTGCCAATATACATTTCGCCCACCGCGCCAACAGGGACCGGCTGCTGCTGTTCATCAAGCAGATAGATCTGGACATCCGGCAGCGGTACGCCAATGACGTTGCGTGCTGCGCTTGTCGCATCCTGCATCCGTAGGCGACGATAGGTGATTTCACCCGCTGTTTCCGTAATAGCATACATATTGATCAATTGTGGCTGTTCATCGCCGTGGCGTTCCATCCAGGCCATGAGCAGCATGGGATCAAGTGGCTCGCCACTAAAGACGATATACCGAAGCTGCAAGGGGCATTGTTGGTACAAATCGGCATCGGCGAGCAGGAAGAGCCGAAAGGCCGAGGGGGTCTGGCTCAACACCGTGACCTGTTCCGCGCTCACCAGCCGGTAGAAGTCGGCTGGCGATTGGCTGATCGCCTGCGGCACAACGACCAGGCGTCCCCCGTGTGCTAAAGCACCCCAGATTTCCCACACGGAAAAGCCAAAGGAATAGGAATGGAACAGCGTCCAGGTGTCATGTGCATCAAACGCCAGATAGGGCTGCGTGGCGGGAAAGAGGCGGGCGACATTGGCGTGTGTCACCATAATGCCCTTGGGGGTGCCGGTTGAGCCGGAGGTATAGATGACATACATCAGGTGCTCTGGAGTGACGGCAGCTTGGGGGTTTGTGTCAGGTTGGCGGCGCACTTCCGCAGCCTGGGTATCGACGACCATGACCGATCCCTGGTGCAGTGGCAGCGTCGCGTTCACAGACGTGTCCGTCAGCAAAACAGCGACCCGGGCGTCCTGGAGCATAAACGCCAGTCGCTCGTGGGGATAGGCCGGATCAAGGGGCACATAGGCTCCGCCCGCCTTCAGGATAGCCAGCATGCCGATGATAGTATCAAGCGAGCGTTCGACATGCAGCCCCACTAGCACATCAGGAGCAACGCCCTGCGTTTGTAAATAGTGGGCTAACTGGTTGGCTCTGGCGTTCAGCTCACGATACGTCAGGTGGGTTGTGCCCAAACTGACAGCTATCGCATCCGGGGAGCGGGCTGCATGCGCGGCAAACACCTGATGAAGACACAGATCAGGCAACGGATCGGGCGGTGGAGCTACATCCCTCATATCCTGACTACACATACACGCTGGCTCCTGAAAGACTCTGCATAATCTTGGACCATATACCAGATAACAGCCGTGCTGACAACCATAGCGAACGTGCTCACCGTGAACCAACCGCTGAGAGCTGCGCAATGATCATGCGCTGGATCTGGCTGGTACCCTCGACGATCTGGAGGATTTTGGCATCGCGCATCCATTTTTCGACGGGATAATCACGCATCACCCCGTGGCCGCCCAGAATTTGCACGGCATTGGTTGTGACGCGCATCGCCAGATCACTGGCAAACGCTTTCGCCATGCTAGCAGACAGATTGCCCGACTGTCCCTGGTCGAGCTGCCAGGCTGCTTGCCAGACCAGCAGGCGGGCTGCTTCGATCTCGATAGCCATGTCAGCCAGCATAAAGCTAATGGACTGGTTGGCAATGATCGGCTTGCCAAACTGCACCCGCTGCCGGGCGTAGTCCAGGGCATATTCATACGCTGCACGCGCCAGCCCGACCGCCAGCGCAGAGACCACCGGGCGGTTGTGCGCGAAGTATTTCATCGCAATGTAGAAGCCCTGCCCCTCTTCGCCCAGCCGGTTTTCAGCAGGCACCCGGACGTTTTCCAGCACAATATCGCTCACATGCGAAGCCCGCATGCCCATTTTGTCGGCTTGCTTGCCTATGGTGAGGCCGGGTGTGTCGGCTTCGACGATAAACGCGGTTATCCCGGTGGCCTCTATCGTGGCAAACACGATATACAGGTCGGCCACATCGCCATGCGTGATATAGCGTTTGTAGCCATTGAGCACATAGGCAGCGCCATCGCGGACGGCGCTGGTGCGCAAGGCAGCAATATCGGAGCCAGCCTCCGGTTCGGCAATGGCAAAGGCACCAAACCGCATGGACGGTGCTTGATACAGCCTGGGGACATAGCGAACTTTCTGGTCATCGGTTCCACAGAGCAAAATGGGCAGCACAGCCGGATCACAGCCCATCAGGCAGTTGGCAATACCCACACACCCCCAGGCCAGTTCTTCCGTCACCAGACAGGCAGTCACCAGGCTGTCTACCCCGCCACCTCCGTAGGATTCGGGATACTTATATGTCACCAACCCCTGTCTGGTTGCTTGCTCAATGATCGGCCAGGGAAGGTCTGCGCTTGTGTCGTAGTCCGCCGCTACGGGTCGCATATCTTGCTGGGCAAACTGAGCGGCACGCTGGCGAAGCTGTTCTTGCTCTTCGGTGAGATGAAAACTTACCATACAGATCCCATTCTCTTTGCACTAACATCTTTGCGCATGTCAATATATCATAGAAACGCCTCAAAATCGCCTTGGTTGGAGATTACTACCAGGACTTTCGCTTATATAGTCTGATACGGTAAAAATGTCAGGACTTACGCCATCAGTGACAAGTTAAGCACTCCATCCATTTGTCAAATCCGAGCGTTTGACGCTCCAAGATGCGATATACTGGAATGCATGCAGACGAAAACAAAAACCCGAAAGAAAAGCAGCGTTCGGCACACCCGGGCGGTGCAACGGGCCAGAACCATGCGCCAGAACGCGGCCCCCCCGGACGAGCAGATCGCGGATCGCCTGACCGAGGTGGTGCATCCCGCGACGTTGGGGCAGGTGGCAACCTTCCAGCAGCTGGGCTTGCGCGCGCGGTTGCTGACGTTGCCGGTTATGATGGCCTTCGTCGTCAGTCTGATCTGGCGGCAGATTGGCTCGGTGTGTGAAGCCGTGCGGGTCTTGCAGCAGGAAGGCATGCTCTGGAGTAGCCCCGTGGAGGTCACGCAGCAAGCCGTCGAGCAGCGCCTCAACAGCCTGCCTGCGTCGCTGTTCCACGCCGTCTTGCAGGGCATCCTGCCCCAGATGCAGCAGCGCTGGGAGGCGCGGTCGCGCCCATTGCCGCCGGAACTCGCCTGGGCGCAACAGCATTATACCGCCGTGCTCGCGTTGGATGGCTCGACCCTTGACCAACTGCTGCGGAAATGTGGGCTGCTGCGCGAGGGGAGCGGCCCCGTGTTGGCAGGCCGCATCGTCGCGCTGCTGGATGTGTGCAGCCACCTGCCGCGTGACCTCTGGTACGAAGAGTACCGTCAGTCCCACGATCAGCGCTTCTGGGAACGCGCCATCGACCGCCTGGAA
>JAADYX010000189.1 GCA_010092885.1 Chloroflexota bacterium
CGCGGTCATCGGGGCCGGTGCTGCGCAGATCGTACATCGCCTGCAGGATGTTCTGCTGGATGGCCTCTTCACCCAGGATCAGCCGCACCTTGAAGTTGTACGGCTGCGCTTCCAGCAGTTCGGCCACGCGCTGCGCGTCGTCTTCCGCTTCACCCAGCGGCACAAAGCTCGGATCCTGATAGGTGTTGACACCGATGACCAGCGCATACGAGTTGGCGTAAAATGGTTTGAAGGTTGCATCGTCAGCCATGGGGGTGCCTCTCTACCGGTGGGAAAGCGAATCGATATCAACCGTGCCCGTCTGGACGAACTCCTCAACCGCCGTACTGATCACTGCCCGCTGGTTGATATGCGGCAGCACCTCACGGGTGATCGCCAGCGCGTCAAAGCGGCCCTGATGCCGGTAGCCGCGGTCCTCAAAGCTGACCTCGAACTCCATCATCTCGCCGTCATCCTCAATAAAGCGCACAACCGGATAGGCCAGCATAAAATCATTGTCAACGCGCTTCTCGTCGCGCAGCAGCTCAACCCGCACCACCTCATCGAATTCCAAGGCGGCAGTGCGGCCGCCCTCACGCCATACGAGCCGGTAGGGCGTTACTTCCACCTGGATCGGCTGGCGCAGGCGGGCCAGCATGGCCATCCCACCCACCAGACCGATGCCGGCCACACAGGCCAGCCCGATCCCCGCGAGGATCAGGCCCGGCGGGGGTTCGCCCTGCGCGGCAAACGCCGCTGCCGTCGAAGCACCGCCACACAGAATCCCCGCAACACCCACCCCAAACAAGATGTAGGCGTTGCGGCTGATGGTTCGCCGGGCGGTGGCGGCTGCCGGGAAGATCTGCGGCTGCATCAGCGCCCGCCGCTGTTCTCCAGTTCCGCTTCGATGATCTCAGCGAAGGCCTCAAACGGCTGCGCACCGACCAACCGCACCCCGTTGATGAAGAAGGTCGGCGTGCCGGTAACCCCGTAGTTGGTCGCATCGCGCGCGTCATTGGCGATCTCAGACCGGTAGCGGCCCTCTTCCAGGCAAACCGTGAATTCCTCGGTATCCAACCCGAGATCATCGGCGAGGCTCGCATAGTCAGCAATGCTGGAAAACGCCTGCGGATCGGCAAACAGTTCGTCGTGGTACTCCCAGAATGCATCCTGTTCGTAGGCGCAGTTGGCAGCTTCCGCCGCACGCTGCCCACCCACAACGGGGAAGTCCCGGAACACGATGCGTACTTGGTCCCCGTACACCTCACGGATCTGTGGCAGGGTCTCCAGATGGTAGCGCTGGCAGAAGGGGCAGCGGAAATCGCTGAATTCCACGATGGTCACCGGGGCATCTTCCGCACCCAAAAACGGATCGTCGTCCGCACTGACGTTGTCGATGCGCGCGGGGGGCGGCGTCGGCTGCGGGGCGGCAGGCTGTCCGGCAGCAGCGGCACCCCCGCCGCCACCTTCCGGCAGTGCATTGACCAGTGTATCAGCCACTACATCTGCGTTGGTGACCACAATGGCCGTGCCAAACAGCGCGCCGATCATCATGCCCAATATTAAGAATGTCACCGCGATACCGACGTTCAACAGCAGGTCGCGTGAAATCACCAATACATCATCGCTGTTGCTGTCGGCCACGTACGGTGGTGAAAGTTCAAGGTCGTTTGTCTCGTCAACCATGGATGGTCCTCGTCTCATCTCTGTGCGGCTACATGGTACACCTTTCGGCAAGGGGCGGCAAGGCCTGCTCTACTTCTGCTCGCGACGCTGCTCGCCAAAGAAGTTGGCGATGCCCTCGCGCACCGGGAAGTAAACCAGGCACACCACACCCCAATACGGCCACAGTGACGTGATCAGCCGCTCCTCATCGCTGACCACGATCCGCACGCCCAGCCCGGCCAACAGGGTGATCAGCAGGATGCCGATGAGGAAGATACTGTAGGATTGGCCCATCGCTGTAAGGGCTGTGACCACAGCCACAATCAGGATCGCGCTGATGATCAGTTCCGGCACGCGAAACTCACTGAAGAGAGTCGCGCTGTTGGCAGCCGTCAGACCGGCCACAATCAGCACCCAGACGATCAGCGGCAGCAGCCCGTCCAATGTAAGCGGTTCTTTTAGCTTCATGCAGGTGTCTCCTCCCCGAGCAGCGTGCCCGGTGCTTCAGGGCGTCCGGCCAGGAAGGCCTCTGCGGACATGGTCCGCTTGCCCGCAGGTTGTAGTTCATGCAGCCGGTAGAGGCCCGCGCCGGTTTGCACGCACAGCGCTTCATCCAGGGCAACCAGTGTGCCCGGCGGCTCGCCGGCATCCACTTCTGGGAGGGGGGTGCCCCCCTTCACCTTGAGCAGATCGCCCTCATAGGTCGTGAATGTGCCCGGCCACGGATCGTAGGCGCGCACCTGCCGGTCGATGGCATCTGCCGGGTCGCCCCAGTCGATTGCGCCGTCGTCCTTGCTAAGCGTTGGGGCGAGCGTCACGCCCTGATCGGGCTGCGGTTCCGGCGTGATATCACCATTGAGGTAGCCGGTCAGCGCCTCCGGCAGCAGGGCCGCGCCCAGCGCGGCGAGTTTGTCATGCAGTGACCCGGCGGTCTCCTCCGGCGCAATGGGGATGGCGCGCTTCATCAGCATGGGGCCCGTATCAAGGCCGGGATCCATCTTCATGATGGTGACGCCGGTCTGCTCGTCGCCCGCGCGGATCGCATACTGGATTGGGGCGGCCCCACGCCAGCGTGGCAGCAGCGAGGCGTGCACGTTGATGCAGCCGTGCGGCGGCAGATCGAGCACAGTGGGCCGCAGGATCTGCCCGAAGGCCGCCACCACGATCACGTCAGGGGCCCAGGTGCGCAGCTTGAGCACCGCCTCATCGCGGCGCAGGCTCTTCGGTTGGAACACGGGCAGGTCGAGCGCGACGGCTTTCTGCTTGACCGCCGACTGCCGCACCTGCTGCCCGCGCCCGGCGGGCCGGTCCGGTTGGGTGACAACGCCGACCACCTCAAACTGATCGACAAGGGCTTGTAGGCTGGGAACGGCGAATTCAGGTGTACCCATAAATACGACGCGGTGCATGGCTTCCTCCCTGGGGACTTCATTTGTACCCGATCCGGCGGCATGGATCAAAGTCGACAGGCAGCGTCACGCATGCACAAAACGGCCTCCATGGTATAGTCAACGTGCATAGCAAACGAATGGAGAGCCGACCTATGAAACGATTATTGCCGTTCTTCCTTGTAGCCTCGGCCTTGGCCTGTGGTGTGTTGCAACCTGAGACAGTCGAGGAGGTGGCCACACAACCGGCTGCCGCGCAGCCCACACAGACCACCGCCGCACCGACGCCAACCCCCGATCCGCTGGCAGCCTGCCCGCAGCCGGGCCCCGACCAACAGCAGGTGATCAATGAGGCGGGCGGCTACTGTCTGCTGGTGCCCGCCGGGATGACGCTCAACGCAAACTGGAATTCCTACAACACGGCAGCGGACGTGGTATACACTGGTGATGTGCTCTATCCGGACGGCCCTGAATCCCCGTCGGCCTTGGTTGAGGTGAACGTGATCGGCGCGCCTGGCATTGTGACGGAACTGACCCTCAGCGACTATATCAACAACCTGGCCGGCCCGATGGGGCCTTTCACCGTGGAAGGCGAGACCACCCTCGGCGGCCAGGATGCCGTCATCGTGATTGAACCCGGCATGTTCGCGCTGCGCGGAGTGTATACGCTGCACAACAATACGCTCTACACGCTGCGCACCCTGCCGCCCGATGCCGGTGAGGGCACCCCGGTGGATACAACGGCGATCTACGAGCTGGCCAGCAGGTCGTTCACATTCTTCACGCCGCAGTTCGACGACGAGGTGCGCACCCCGCGGGACGTATGCCCGGAGCCCGTCGAAGGCGAGACTCAGGTGTTCATCAGCCTTATGGATGGCATCTGCTACCTGATGCCTGCGGATTTCATGCCTGAGGCAGCTGCATCGAACTGGTACGTCGGCGGCCCCGATCTGGGTGATGTATGGCCGGGCTCACCCTCCCAAGTCTTCATTGCGGC
>JAADYX010000190.1 GCA_010092885.1 Chloroflexota bacterium
CGATATAGGCGAGGCCGTCAAGGGTTAGGGGCGGTTCGCCATCCGTGCGGATCAGATCCACGCCGCGCGAGGGCAGACCGAAAGCCAGGTAAACCAGGCTGGCCCCCACAAGAAGGGTCAGCAGCAGGCCGAAGACAGCCCTCAGGAGCACGGAACCGCGGGTCAACAGGAGGGTGCTGGCATACGCGCTGGCTACAGCAAAAAGCACCCACGCCGCGTAATAGAATTTGAAGATCGTGTTGAGACGCTGGCCGAAGTTGTCACGCAGGTAGAGAAACTCAGGGCCGAGCGTAAGCAGCAGTCCGGTCAGGATGAGCACCAGGGCAAACAGGGACGCGGCGGGCAGCCCTTCCGGCTGTGGGACGTCGTAGCGCTCGGGCTGCGGGATCAACACAGCGAGTACGCCGCCCAGCAGCACCGTCAGGAAGAGGGCCGTCAGCGGACGGCTCAGCCGGTACACAACGACCTGAGCCAGCACTGTCCCGGCTGGTGTCTCGGCGGGCAGAGCCATGCTCGTCAGGACGAAATCCCGCGCTCCGGCATCCACCTGAATGGCCGCCACACCCAGCGCCATCATGAAGGCCGCCAGCACGACCAGCAGCCCCACACTCAACGTACCGCCGAAGAGCACATCAGGGCGCGAGCGGCGGTCAAACAGTGTTGCCACGAGAAACCAGATGATCACGGGCAGGAAGACCCCAAACATCACCCAGAATTGGTGCAGGCGCGTCGGGAAGAGGGCGTTGGGCAGAATGCCACCCGCCTGTGACGTGAAGCTGATCACCCAGGGCAGCACCAGCGCAAGGCCCCCCACCCCGATGAGCAGCCCGGTCAACACGGGGAAGAGCACACTGGCCAGATCCATGCCGCCGCGCTCATGCACCGACCGCACGATCAGGGCGGCGACGAGCACGAACAGGTAGATCGGCAGATCCCACGCATTGAGGAACGCCAATCCCCCGAAGGCCAGTGCATACAGCCCAAGCTGCGGCGGTGTGAGCCGGTCCTGCTGGACCATCGCGTTGAAGGCCAGCACGATAGCAAGCAGCACAAAAGGCAGGGCCAGCACATGCGGGTGCATATCCGCAAACAGAAAGCTGAACGCGGGAAACTCGTCAATGGGCTGCAGGCCGATTGAGACGCCGGTCGGGTCGCGGTCGTGGATCACCCGGGAGGAGCGCCACCACCACAGGAAGCGGACATCATGCACAGGCCACACGCGCTGCGCGACCGGTTCGGCCATTTCCTTGATATCAAGCCATGCCCAGAAAGCCGCTGGCAGAAGCTGTTGGGTACGCACCAGATCGAGAAAGGCGGCCAGATTTCCGCTCACCAGCACAAAGACCGGTGCCAACAATGCGCCCAACCGGGCGGTCACCGGTCTGTCCACCTGTGAGCGGATGAGATTGTATGCAGCCGCATAGGCCCCCTGAGCTGTCAAACCGAACAGCAGTGCGACCATCAGGTTGAAGGCCACGCCGCTCACCTGCGCACTGAGATCGGCGAGCATGGCGGCCATCACATAGCCAAGGTAGTAGTAGCTGATCGAGTACCCAGCCAGCCACGGATCGCGCGGCGGGAATGCATCACTAATGCGAATGCCGTTCAGGAACGCCAGCTCCATCGGCTTTTCCGTGCCAACCAGATCCGGGTTGCCCGCGCGCACGAGAGCCCAGGCGGCGAAGGCCACAATGAACAGCACTTCCGCCGTGATGACGAAGCGACGATTTTCCGGATCGCGCAGCCAGTCGAGCGGACTGTCACCTTGGAACCAGGCGTAGACGCTCAGGGCAGCCACAATCAGGACGGCGAGGATCATCGCGCCGGGCGTATTGCGCAGCAGACCCAGACTCGCCAGCAGCCAGAAAATATATGCCGCCAGCAGCAGCCCCAATGCCCGGCTGATCCCGGCACCGCGCCCAGGCAGGCCAGGCAGCAGCCGGAATGCCAGCGGCCACGCGGCAAGCCCCATCAGGGTGATGATCGCATACCACTGCAAGAAGGCGATCAGGGCAGCATCTCCTTTTCCACACGATAGATCTGGGTGCCCTGGTAGTCGTATATCAGAGTCAGCTGGCCGAGTGCGGCCATCTGCTGGAACTTGCTGATCCCCGCCGGGCTGTACAGGGCGCGCTCCAACCCGCCGACCACCACCAGATCAACATCGTAGCGAGCGAAGACCTCCAGCGCATCATCCATGAAAGGCGAGTTGTACGCGGTGGTGATGTCCCCGACGCGCGCCCAGACCTGTTCAGTCATGGTCGGGCGCTGCTGGCGTTGGTGCCAGTTCCAACCGACGATGGCCGGGTAGCCGGTGTAATTCGCGATGCGGTTGCCCCAGCGGTATTCGGAGGTATGGGCCTCCAGCAGAACGGGGGTCCCCTCAACGCTCTGGCGCAGCCAATGTACGGCGTAGTAGTCACCCGCCACGGAGAACGTCTGGCCCTCCTCGGAGCGCTCAGCGTAGGGCATGTACGCCAGCCCGTCCAGCGTGATGGGGGCGTCCTGCGCCCAACGATCCTGCATTTTGGCACCGGTCGCTGTGACCGGATAGAGCACCGCAAGCGTGACCAGCAGCACCAACACGATCTGCCACGGCACGCGGACAATCCCAACCCAAGCCGGGACCCGGTTCCACAGGGCGGCAGCGGCGATCCCGGCGGCAAGTGCCAGCAAGAACCAGACCTGCAGCCAGTACTTGAACACCGTGTTCATGCGGTCGCCCTGTAGGGAGACCAGGTCCACCCAAATGGCTGTCTCTTATACACATCTCCGAGCCC
>JAADYX010000024.1 GCA_010092885.1 Chloroflexota bacterium
GTCACCACGCTGCCGACTACCATGCCCAACCCGCTGACCATCTGCACGATGCCCAACACGTCGGCTTCCGCATTGGCCAGAATCATCGGCGGCAGCAGGCTGGCGGCCATATTGGCGAAGAGATTCACCAGCGCGAAGTAGCCGACCATGATCAGCAGGCCGCGCCGCTCCAGCAGAAACCGGAATCCGTAGGCGGCTTCCTGCCATACGGAGCCGCTCGCCGACTCGGCCTCGGCACTGCGCTCCGGATCGGGGATGTGCACGACCAGCAGGGTGGCGACCGCCGCCACAAACGTGATCAGGTCGATGGCGATCACACCGCGCAGCCCCACTGCGACAAACAGCAGACCCGCCAGCAGCGGCGAAAGCAGAAACTGCATCGCTTCGGCGGCCTGTACCATGCCGTTCGCCTGGCCGAGCTTCTCCTTGGGCACGATCAACGGCACGATGGCCTGCGAGGCGGGCTGCTGGAAGGCACCCGTCAGCGCGCCGAACCCGGCCAGCAAGTAGACGTGCCAGATGGCCAATTCGCCGCTGAGCAGCAGCACCAGCGCGATGCCCGTCGTCACTGCGGCCAGCGTGTCCGCCACGAGCATGATCAGGCGGCGGTTCCACCGGTCGACATACGTACCGGCGATAGGCGCCAGCAGGATGCGCGGCAGGGTGCCCACCGCCAGTGTGATCCCGAACGGGGTGGCTCTGCCGGTCTCTTCAACCAGCCACACACCCATCGCAAATCCCGTCATGCCCGACCCCACCAGGGAGATCAGCTGCCCGATCCAGATGATGATAAACGTCCGCATACTGCGCTGCTGCATAAGGGTCTCCTATTCGCTGTCCTGGTGAGGGTCACTCTCGCGGACCGCCGGGTGGAAGATCACCGTCAGCCCGACGGGGTCGCCGTCCGCCGCGTCATGCGCCGCAAAGCGCTCCACAAGATCGTTGAGGTCGGCCAGAAAAGCCTCGCGCTGTTCGCCGGTCAGCCGCGCGATGTTGCGCGTCACGTGCATGATGCGCGGCTTCTGCTCAGGTTCCGGCTTGATCAGCCCCGCCTCGGCGGCCTGCATCACATCGGCGCGGGTGGCACCGAAGACGGAGTCGAGCACCATCAGTAGATTGCCCGCCGGATCGGCTGACAGGCGCAGCAGGTCAGGCGCTACGGTGATGTCCAGCGCGGTCGTCTGGTAGGATTTTTCGATGATGCCGGAGACGACGTGGGTCTCAGCCACGGCGATCAGGCCGTGCTTCTCCAACAGGTTGATGTGGTAGTAGAGCTTGTTCGGCGTCACCCCGAGCGTCTGGGCCACCGTTTTGGCCGTCACCGGCTGGGCGACCATCTCCAGCAGAATGCGCACCCGGAACGGATCGGCCAGCACCTTGAGCGTTTCCAGGTCATCGACGACGAGGCGGTCTTGTTGTTGGAAGGACATTGTATCTTTCTCAGTCATTCAACTTTGTTTGAATGGTCGAGATAAGTTTATCAAGTATTCCGGTGCCTGTCAAGCCCGGCACAGGCATTCACATAGTACCCATTTGCGGTGTTTATAGAGGGGAAAGCACGCTACAATTTGATTACATCTGTACCTTACGGAGGGACCTTCATGCGTCGTTATCTGCCCGCTGCCCTTATCGCCACAGCTCTGGCTGCTGTTTTGGCGTTCACCCTGCCAGGGATCTCCCAGGCCGACAACGGCATTCTCGCCGACAAACCCACCACACCCGTCGATGTGCTGATGCCCGCCGACGGCGCGCGCCTGAGCTTCAACGCCCAGCCGGATTTCATCGTTGAATGGACGCGCGTCGAGGATGCCCTGTGGTACTATGTGCGGTTGACGCCAGTGGACGGTGGGGACTATGTGGACTATCGCTACAAGCCGGACCAGAGCGAGGACTGGCAGCTGCGCAATCCCAACCTGACCGTGGCTACCGGCCTGCTGGCATTCGATACACCCTACACCATTGAAGTCTCGGCCTACGGGCCCACCCAGCAGCTGATCGACGAGTTTGGCGAACAGTTCATCACCCTGCCGACTTACCTCGATGTCAGCTACTACGAACTCATCGGCACCATCGGCCAGACGGCGACCATCACGGTCGGCGGCTGAGACACCCCCGAATCACGAGGCCCCCACTCAACCGGGTGAGGGCCTTTTTGCTTTAGGGGGTGAGTAGCGCCAGCAGGGCAAATATCACAATAAATAGGACGAATACCAGCGCAATGGTCAAGCCGCAGCCCGCCAGGATGGCCCTCGTCGGCGCCTTCCAGACGGCCTCATCCTCCAGATCGGGCAGTGCGCCGCTGTAACCGTTCATCTGGAGGTGTGTGCTCAGTTCCCGTGCGATCTCCTGCAGATCGCGCCGCGGCGACCACCCGGCCGCCCGGATCTGTGCGCTGCGCTGGCCCGGCGTGCCGACCGCCTGCTCCAGGGTGAGCACCGGCACCTTCACCCAGCGTGACATGATCGCCGCAGCCACATAGCCCACAAGGCCGCCGCCGTAGAGCGTGCTGAGCGTTGTTATATCCGAGATCTGGTCTACAGCAAAGGTGGTGATCGAATCCGGATGGAAGGTCATCTCCCACGTTTTGCCGATCCCTTTGCCCTTGAGCAGGATGGTGCCGCCGCTGTAGTCCAGCGTGGCACCACGCCATGCCGACTGCTGCCCCGCCTCCTTCTCCCGCTTGACAACAAGCACTGCCATGGTGCTGCTCCCTGTGCTATACTGGCATCATGACAAACACAACCCGCTTTGACTTCGATCGGGCCGCGGACTATTATGACGCGACTCGCGGCTTTCCGCCTGACGTAATTGAACCCGCCATGGCGCTGACCGCAGCGGTGGGCGCACTCAGCGCTGACCACGATCTGCTGGAGATCGGGGTGGGCACCGGGCGCGTTGCCCTGCCGCTCTCGCCGCGCGTGGGCAGCTATACCGGTGTTGATCTTTCCACCCGAATGATGGCCGTCATGGATGGCAGCACGCACAGCATCCGCCGCGCGCAGGCCGATGCAACCCGGCTGCCCTTCGCCACCAACACCTTTGACCGGGCGCTGGCCTCGCATATCTTCCACCTCATCCCGGACTATCACAATGCCCTCGCCGAACTGGCGCGCGTGCTCAAGCCGGAAGGCCTGCTGATCTTGGTATTGGGCGGCGTGGCCCGCCCGCCGGAGGTCAGTGAGGCCCTGTCCGGCACGCGCGGCAAACGGCCCGGCGTGTCCTTCACCGATATGTTCACCTTTCTGCTGGACTACGGCTGGGAGCCCGTCGCGGAGGCCCAGCATGTGACCTTCACCGCACCGGTGATCCCCGCTGACGCCGTCCGCAGCGTACGCGGCCGGCATTGGTCGGGCCTATGGGAGCGCTCAGAGGAGGAGATCGAACAGGCGGCCCAAACGTTAGAGGCCGCGCTGCGTGCTGCCTATGAGGATATCGAAGAGCCTGTGGCGATCGAGGGCGAGTTCAGCGCGCGGGCCTATCGCTACGCTTCATCCTCAAACGTGTGACAGACTCGGAAGCCCGTGTGTGAATTGCGCTCATGCGGGTACGTATGCAGGCGGAACGCTGTGCGTGCCACGCGCGGCGGATAGTTCCACGCGCCACCCCGGATGATGCGCTCAACGTCGCCATCGGTGTTGTTGTTCTCCGGAAAGACGTAAGCTTCCGCCCAGGCTGAAAGGCACCACTCCCACACGTTGCCGGACATATCCTCCGCACCGAAGAAGGATGCGCCCTCCGGGAAGCTGCCGACCGGCGTGGTGCGCTTGAAGCGGCCCACCCGCGACGACCGTCGACCGTCGTCCACGTTGGCGCGTTCGCTTTCGTAGGCATTGCCCCACGGGAAGATCATGCCCTCGGGCCCGCGGGCGGCCTTCTCCCATTGGGCTTCCGTGGGCAGCTGGTAATGCCAGCCGGTCAGGTCACTGAGCCAGGCGCAGTACGCGACGGCCTCATACCAGCTCACCCCGATCACGGGCAGGTTGTCATCCCCTGTCCAGCGGGAGGTGCGCCATTTGAACGGCTCGCGGATGGCCAGATCCTCGCGCCACTTCCAGCCGGTCGCCGACCAAAAGCGGCGTTTCTCATAGCCAAAGTCCTCCACGAACATCCGGAACTCGCCAACCGTCACCGGATAACGCCCAATGGCGTACGGGGGCAGGGTCAGGATGTTGGAGGGCCGTTCCACCGCGATGTGGTACCAGCTTGGCGTGCCGACATTGTCCTCTATAAAGCGTGCCTGCGCATCACCGGTGCCCATCACAAACTCGCCGTCCGGGACGACGACCAACTCCGGTTCGAACTGCTGCCGTGCCTCCAACCGCTCGAGGAAGCGTGCCACCTGATAGTCGGCATATTCGGAGCGCTCCACCTGAATGGTCCCCGCCTCCGACCTGTCGCCGCCCGCCAACGGATCGGCGGGCTGCACGGACTGCCAGCTGGCAAGCGCGGTGGCCGCGCGCTCCCGAACGTCCACATCGTCATCGGTGCGGGACATCATCTCAAGCATATCGCGCACTGCACGCCCGATGTCCGGGTCGCTGAGTGATTTTTCCGCGCGGTCAATGGCAAAGCTGCGCATCAACGGGTCAGCGCTGCGCAGCCCTTTGGCCAGCGTGTCTGGCAGCAGGGCGGAGGGGTCAACCGGCACCGTGCTGCCGTCCGTACCGTGGATCGCCATGCTGAGGGCTTCGGCCATCTCCGCGGCATGTTCATAACGATTGCCCGGCTGCTTCGCCATGGCCCGCAGCAGCACCTGGTACACGCCCGGCGGCAGGTTGGGGCGCATCTCACGTAGATCGGGCACGGGTTTGTTGACGTGTGCCATGATCAGCCGGATGGCACTGTCGGCCTTGAAGGGTTGCTCACCGGTGAGCATCTCAAACAGGACGACGCCCAGCGCATAGATATCGGAC
>JAADYX010000191.1 GCA_010092885.1 Chloroflexota bacterium
GGGGAGTTCCTGAAGCATGAGGGCGGGCAGTGGGGCGAGATCCGGGCGTTGGCGAAGCTGGGCCTGGTCGCGGTCAAAACGGGGGACGGCTGGACGTGGACCAGCAAGGACATCGACGAGACAGAGGCCAGAGCGCTGCACGGCTGGGAGATCGCCAAGGAAAAGATCACAAGCGGGGCGTACGATCTGGTGGTGCTGGACGAGTTCACGTACCTGATGGATTTCGGGTGGTTGGACACCGATGAGGTCCTGGCGTGGCTGCGGGCCAACAAGCCGGAGGCGCTGCACCTGATCATCACGGGGCGCGGTGCGCCGGAGGCGCTGATCGATTATGCGGACACCGTCACGCACATGACGAAGATCAAACACGCCTACGACGCGGGGATCCCGGCCCGCGCCGGGATCGAGTTCTGAAGACGCTTACGCCTGCACGGCAACCTGACCGCGCATAGGCGGTGCCATGAACTGCGGGCCTACGGGGTGCGAGATCGTCTCACGCAGGATGCGGTCAATCGCTGCCCGGTCCTCGCCGGTCAGCGACCAGCCCATCACCTCATCAAGGGCGTCAAGCTGGTCGGGATGGCGGGCCCCCCACAGCGCGACCTCCACGCCCTGATCGAGGATCCAGCGGGCGGCCAGATGGATCACCTGTTTGTTGTAGTGCTCCTGCGCGAAAGCATCGAGCTTCTCGACTGCTGCCAGATACTGGTCAAAGCGCGGCTGCTGGAACTTGGGGTCGCTGTTGCGCAGATCATCGCCCTCAAACCGGGCACCGGCATCGAATTTGCCCGTCAACAGGCCGCGGCACAGCGCACCGTACGTGATCAGGGCGATGCTGTTGGCGTTGCAGTAGGGCATCACGTCTTCTTCCATGGCGCGCTCGAACAGATTGTAGGGCGGCTGGCTGGTGTGCAGCGGAGCCACCGCACGGAACTCATCCATCTGTTCGGGTGAGAAGTTGCTCACGCCTACAGCGCGGATCTTCTCCTGCTCGTAGAGCGTGCCCATGGCATCGGCTGTCTCCGCCATGGAAACGGTCGGGTCCGGCCAGTGCACCTGGTAGATATCAATGTAGTCAAGCTGGAGGCGCTCCAGCGAGGCGTCGATCTCAGCCATGATGCGCCCATGGGATGCATCGCGGTAGGGCTGCCCGGCGTCCGTGAAGTTGAGCGCAACCTTCGTGGCGATGATCACATCTGCGCGGTCGCCATCCCACTGCTGAAGGGCCTTACCGATGATCTGCTCAGAGCGGCCAACGCCGTACGCCGGGGCCGTATCGATCAGGGTAATGCCCCGGTCCAGCGCGGCGTGAATGGTGCGGATCGAGGCGTCCTCATCGGTGCCGCCCCACATCGCCCCACCGATGGCCCACGTGCCGAGGCCAATGCGTGATGCCTGCATATCTGTCGTGCTGATTTGCGTGTATTCCATCCGGATGATTCCTTTCGGTTGTGAAGGCGTTCACCCGGATGGTAGAGGATGCGTCTCGGATTCGTATTAACGGGTCAGTCCGTGCTGCGTCCGTACTGCCAGACGGCCAGCGGCATAAAGACGAGGAAAATGCCCGCGATCCACGCCAAGGCGAGGAGGACAGTCTGCAGGCTGACATCACCAAAGAACAAGCCGCGCACCGCGTTCGCAATGGCGGAAAGGGGCTGGTTCTCGGCGAAGCCGCGCAGCCAATCCGGCATGGTGCTGGGGTCAACAAAGATGCTGCTGGCAAACACCAGCGGGAACACCCAGATGAAACCTGCGACCTGTGCCGTTTCCACATCACCGACCAACAGGCCGATAAACGCGCTTATCCAGGAGAAGACAAACCCGAACGAGACGGCGAGGAAGATCGCCCCCACGATATTGAGGATGGTTCCCTCCGGGCGAAAACCGATAAGGAAGCCGACGATCAGCATGAGTGTAACGACAAACAGACCCCGGGCGGCATCCGAGAGGGTGCGCCCGGCCAGTACGGCGGTGCGCCCCATCGGCAGGCTGCGGAACCGGTCGATAACGCCCTTCTGGATATCCTCTGCGATGTTAACGGTCGTCTGCGTGGTGCCAAAGATCACCGCCTGGATCAAAATGCCCGGCAGCAGAAAGTTGATGTAGTTGTCACCCGGGAAGCGAAACTCGATGGCTCCGCCGAAGACGAACGTAAACAACAGGAGAAACATGATCGGCTGAACGGTAGAAAGCACCAGCAGGCGCGGCTGCCGGCGGATGTGCATCAGGTTGCGCCATGCGATAACAAGCGTATCCTGAATATTCCATTTGAGCTGGCGGAGGAGGCCGCTTTCAACGATATCCCCCTGGAACTGTGGCTGCTGCTGTA
This sequence comes from Chloroflexota bacterium, assembly GCA_010092885.1. Lineage (GTDB taxonomy): Bacteria > Chloroflexota > Anaerolineae > Aggregatilineales > UBA3940 > TC-195. The sequence continues at coordinate 2,330 of JAADYX010000191.1, forward strand.
GTGCATCCTGTGCCATAAACGTCTACGTCCTTTCGCTAGGCCTGCTGTGTCAGACTGAGGAATACATCGTCAAGTGAGGGGCGGCGCAGGCTCAGGTCGCCGATGGCGATACCCTTTTGGTCCAGTGCGCGCACCACCTCCATCAGGCTTTTGGATCCCTCATCCACCGCGACGGTGATCAGGCCGGTTTCTTCGTCAATTTGCGGATCGTCATGGCCAAACGCGGAGACTGCTTCAAGCGCTGCCTGACGCTGATCCCTATCTTCCGGGCGGAACTCGATCACATCGCTGGCCAGATTGGCCTTCAGTTCGTCGGCGGTGCCTTCGGCGGCCACTTCGCCCTTGTTGATCAGCACGATGTTATCGGCCAGGTAGTCGGCCTCCTCCAGATATTGGGTGGTCAGCAGGAGGGTGGTGCCTTCCGTCACGAGTTTACGGATGAAGTTCCATGACTCCTTGCGTGCGTACGGGTCAAGCCCGGTGGTGGGCTCATCGAGGAAGAGCACAGGCGGATCGGCGATCACGCTGGCTGCCAGGTCAAGACGGCGGCGCATGCCACCCGAATAGGTCTTCACGGGGCGGTTGGCGGCATCTTCGAGCGAAAACTGTGCCAACAGTTCGTCGGCGCGATTGCGGACGTTGGCCGGATCCAGATGATAGAGACGCCCCACCATGATCAGGTTTTCGCGCCCGGTGAGCTGTTCGTCGACCGCGGAATACTGCCCGGACAGCCCGATAATCTGCCGGACCTTGTCTTTCTCGGTGAGCACATCATACCCGCCGATGGTCAGTGTGCCGCTGTCGGGCACCAGCAGGGTGGTCAGGCAGCGAACAAGGGTTGTTTTGCCTGCGCCGTTCGGCCCGAGCAGCCCGAGGATCTGGCCCTTGGGCACGCTCAGGCTGACGCCGTTGAGGGCCTGGACCTCGCCGTAGGCTTTGTATACATTCTCGGCAACAATGGTTTCCATGGAGTCTCCTCACTACTCGTGCTGACTGTAGCGCGCATGCCGACCGATTTCTTAGGCCGCACAGGTTGAGTATAGAAAGTGGTCTACATAGAAACAAGAACCCCCGTGGACTGAAGCCACACGGGGGATGGTTTTTGAGGAGGTGAGCGCTTAGCCGCAGCCGCCGGATGCCGGGCCTCGCTTGAATTCAAACTCGACGCGGGGTGTGTACACCACGTTGAAGTTCTCAGGCAGCGGTTCGGCAGCCGGATGCCGGGCACCCAGGGCCGCATCGAAGTTGTAGGCCAGCGCATCGTCGCCGGGATTGCCCACAGCGGGGAAGGCACCCTCGCCGTACACCTCGATCCAGTGGTTAATGCCGCCCTCCAGGATGTAGGCGTTGGGCACGGCCTCCGCGACCAGCACTTTCCAAGCCTCGGTGGCTGCGGTCTCGCCGTTGCTCATCACCACGAAGAGGGTGTTCTCCGGCTCAAGGTGAAGGGACGGGATGAGCGCGTGCACATCCGCGACGTGCTGCGCTGTGTGGATGTGGAACAGGTTGTAGTCGACTTCGGCGCGCACATCCAGCATGATCACGCGCACGCTGTCGTTGTGGATGTAGTCCAGCAGTTCGCCCGGGTGGATCTGCACCTCGCGGTTCTCCAGGGCGGTGCCCTGTTCGCGCTCGATGCGTGCCCAACGGTCAGCGGTGGTCGGCTGGCCGATCAGCAGCACCACAACACCGACCATCAGCAGACCGCCCGCCGCGCCAAAGCGCCATCTAGGGGCCTTCTTGAGGTCCATGCCGCCGATGTACTTTTCAGCCAGTTCGGCACCGAAGAACATCACCAGCGCCATCAGCACGATGCCGACCACGATCACCCCCGTCGGCAGGCCGAGCCAGTCCATCAGGGTGAAGCGGCCCATGAACGATGAGTTCCAGAAGCCCTCAAACAGGCTGACCGTCTCGCCGAACAGGAAGATACCGAAGAACACGCCCAGCACGAAGAAGATGCCGTCGATCTTGCCCGTCGCGGCGGAGACCAGTGAGGTGCCCGGGCAGAACCCGCCCACGATGAAGCCCACGCCCATCAGCAGGCCGCCGACAATGCCGGGCCACAGGTAGGTGGGGTTAACGTAGATCAGGTTGTAGTCCAGCAGGCCGACTGCCGCCGCGCCGAAGACCAGCACCATCGCGACGATGATGGCGGTGAACATGACCTTGAGCACGGTCATTTCCTTGAAGTAGAACTGAGCGGCCAGTTTGGTCGAGTTGCCGAACCCCGCGATCTCCAGCACGTAGCCGAACGCGAAGCCGATCACCAGGTAGATAACGTAGGAGCCCCAGTGGCCGAGGATCTGCTCTAAGGGAAGGGGAAACGGTGCCATTGCTGCCTCCTCAGTTCCAGACTTTGCGCATCACGGCGGCCAGCGCGTACGCACCGGCAAACACCGCAAACATGAACGCCCAACTGCCAACACTCAGAACAGCCCCCCCACTGAGAGCCTGGCCGGAGGTGCACCCGCGTGCCATCCGTGCCCCATAACCCATGAACGCGCCACCGATGAAAGCCAGCAGCCAGCGTGTCTGGTTGGTGATGCGCGGCCCCTTGATCGTCTCAAAGCGGGAGCGCCCGTTCAGCCAGCCTGCCACAAAGCCGCCGGCGATGGTGCCAACCGTCATGAAGACGACCCAGCTGTCCAGCGGGTTGCGGTCGCCGCCTGCCATCGCGAGCAGGTAGGGGGTGCGGTCCACATGGGCGGGCGCGATGGCGTCCTGCACGACGACCAGCAGCCGGTTCAGGCCGCCGGAAGCGCCCAGGCCGCTGCCGGTCACAAAGAACGCCGTGAACAGGACCAGGCCCAGCAGCAGCCCCGCCAGATAGGGATTGATGTAATCGTTAGCCTCGCGCTTGGCGCTCAGCTTTTCCAGGATGGGTAGTCGTTTGGTTAAGCTCGCCATGGTCATCTCCTCAGTCGCCAGGTGCGTGATGGACTTCGACCTCATCCCAGCCGACGAGCATCGCTTTGATGTTCGCCAGCGGTGTGTGGCCGGTGGTTGTCATGTAAACGTGTACGATGATGAACGTCGCGAAGAGCCACATTCCGAGCGTGTGCAGCGGGGCAATGAACGTCAACCCGCCGATGCGAGCCCCGATCTGTGGCCAGCGCTGGATGCCCCACATCAGGATGCCGGTGATCACCTGGAGGGGCAGCAGCACGTTGAGCAGCCCGAAGTAGGTCACCTGCTGGATGGGGTTCATCTTGCGCTCGGGTGTTTTCTCAAAGGGGTGCGGTTCGTCACGGAAGATTCCCCGCACATAGTACAGCGTCTGCCGGATCATGCGGTCGAAGAAGCCGCGCGGCTGCGGCAGGAACTGCTTGATCTCACCACTGGCCAGATGGTAGAAGGCCGCCAGAGCCGCGTTCGCCAGCAGGAGTGCGGCCAGCACGTTGTGGATGCGGACCATCCACGCGAAGCCGAACATGCCGAAGAGATCCGGCTTGTGGATGACCAAACCTGTTGCGATCAGCAGGAAGATGGTCAGCGTTTGCAGCCAGTGCCACAGGCGCTCGTAGGCGGTGTACATATACACTTCCTCGACCTGCGCCCCGTGATGGTCGGGCCGCCGCCGGGCGGCCAGCACCCGCAGCCCGCCGTGGATCGTCACACCGCCGATGGTGCCTAAGAGGGTGGCAATGCCCAGCAGGTCGGCCCAGCGCGCGGCATCATGGCCGAGCACGTACAGCTGCACGGATCCGCTGGCCGGTTGGGTTTCCGGCTGGTAGATCAGGGTGCCGTCCGCTTCGACGAGCATGCCGCCCGGTTCGAATGCCGGGACCACGCCGCCGGGCGTGCGGTTGGCCAATGTGATCGGTGCCACCAGCCGCGATTCGGCGGTGTGGCAGGTCTCGCAGCTGGCGGTGGCCCAATCGCCCTGTACCACGCCATGATGGATCGGGTAGGTCAGCACCTCGCTGGCGATGTGTGCGCCCGGCACACCCAGCCGCTCCGCGATCAGAGCTTCCTGTGCATCCGTACTGATGAGCAGTTCCGCATCGCCCAGGGTGCCGCTGCCGTCGGCATCGAAAGCGGCCAGCACGTCCGGGTGGTATGTGCCCTCAGCGGTCAGGTAGGCGGCGCGCAGGACATCGGGCGGGACCGGGCTGCCGTCGCCGTCAGCCCAGTACCAGGTCGTGATGACGTTGTGCGGCGCGAGTACTGTCTCACCTGAGGCATCGGTAACAGGCAGCAGGACCGGTTCGGAACCCATGATCAGGCTGGTGGTCAGGGCCTGCGGATCGCCGTCGATGCCGCGCCACGTCTCGACCGGGCCGCCGTCCGCCCGGACCACGGTCCAATCGGTGGAGGCACGCGCCGGGGCAGGCATCGTGGGGATGTGACAGGTTTCACACGCCAGCTGGTCCATGTGCTGCTGTGCGTACGGCAGCCATTGATGGGTGGGCAGGGCTTCATGGCAGTCAGTACATGCCATCGGATTCGCCGCACCGCCGTTGAGCTGGTGCAGCGGCTGGAACAGATAGTCGCCGAAATCCATGCGGCGCGGGTCAAAGGTCAGGTGGGCGGGCCGCGCCGCGCCGGAAGTCTGCGTGTAGACGGGGTTGTTGGTCGCGTAGTGGCAGTCCACGCAGCTGACCACGCGCTCGGCATGGACATCCCATGAGCGGTCGATGGTGTTCTTGCCGCTGACGTTCAACCCGGAGGCCGCGATGCGCTGCCCGGAGAAGATCTGGCCAGTGGTCTCGGTCGTCCAGCCGTACGCCTCGATGGTCAGAGGTGTGCGCATGTCCTCATGGATGGTGCCGTGGCAGGCCGCGCAGTTTTCATCGCTGGGGTCCTGAATGCCGAGCACCTCAGAGCGCGCGGTGCCATCCGCATTGAACGTCTCCGGGTCAGCCAGCAGCTCGCCGAGTGTGGCTTCATTCGCGGCAGCCGTATCCCCGGCAGCTAGCGCCGCCAGATAGGCACCGGCATCCGGATCGGTCATGTGACACAAGAAGCAGTTCATCTCGTCTGCGGGGGCAGCTGGCGCTTCTACCGGATAGCCCGGCAGCCGGACCAGGCTCGCCAGCGCGGCCCCACTGTGATCGCTGTGCTGCGTGATGAAGTCCGTATCATGGCAGGTGCCGCACGTTTGCAGCGTGGAAACGGGAGCGCCGCTTGCCTGCACGTTCCGCCCGGATGCATCTAACAGCGGAAAATCTGGGTGGAGCGGGGAGGCACTCTGTGCGGTCAGGATGCCGGCGGCAGCGAGGATCGCAGCCAGCACCCCGATTAAGATGCTGCGCGAGGTCATCACTGGCCTCCTTCACCGGTCTGAACGGTATCGCGGCCGCCCCAGTAGATCGGGTCACCGAAGTAACCCAGCGCCTGCCAGTCCAGCCGTCCGTTCTCGCTGTGGCAGTCCGCACATTGGAGCGCTTGCTCACCGGGGACGACCATATGGGTCAAGTGCCAGTACATCTCAGTGGGTGCAAAGCCATAGCTGCCGCTGTACTCCAGACCCGCGATCTCCGAGCCGAGGGTCAGTGCCAGGTCCCAGTTGAAATTCTCCCAGTAGCCGCCTTCACCGACGGTCTTCGGCTGGAGCAGGATGTTGTTCACATCGTCGTATGGTTGGATGGCACGGTGCACTTTGAACGGCCAGATCTGGGCGGTTGGGTCGTTGATATCGCCCAGTGGCATGTTGATCGGCGTGGAGACGTTTGGATCCATCAGGTCGCCGAGCAGGTAGCGGTCCGCGGTGCCGTTGAACCAGGCATATTCCGGCGTGAAGTTGCTCTCATACACGAACTCGCCCTTGATCCTGAGGTACTCATGCGGGTGCTCCTCGCGGTCCGGATCGCCCGCCTGTGACCAGTCCCAATGGGTTTTGGTGGCGTCACGCACGGCACCCTGCGGAATATGGCAGGTCTGGCAGGCGACGGCGGCCGTGTGTGCGTCGATGCGGTCGTCCACATGAACGTCGCCGGTATGGCAGTCAGTGCAGGCGATGGCATCCGTGTTCTCGACGCTCACGGAGATCGAGTGCCCGCTGATCTGGTGATCGGTGGTTGTGTGGCAGTCCACGCATTGGAAGTCATGCTGGCCCATGTGCACATCGATATCGGCGGTGGGGAAGGTCAGCGACTGGTCTAGGTCGCCGTGTTTGACGCCGTTGCCGCCACCCCCGTAAAAGTGACAGCTGCCGCAGTTTTCACGGCTGGGCGTGCCGACGCTTTGGGCCGCCGCGGCCAGGTCAACTTCGGCTGCCGGGTAGCCGAATGCGCCCTTGGCGTAGGTGCCGCCGCCCGCGTGGCACACGAGACAGTCGACGTTGGTTTCGGTGGCGGTCTCGAAGAACGTTTCATCCTCCCAGCCGTAGCCGGCGTGGCAGGTGGCGCAGCGCTGCCAGTTACCCTGTACACCGATGCAGTAGTTGTTGATCTGGTTGGCCTTGCCGATGCGGACGACCTCACCGTCGATCTCGACCGGCTCGCTCAGCCAGGTGAAATGCTCGGTCCCCATCACCTGACCGGCGGCATCCGGGTGGCAGGCCAGACAGGCCGCCGTGACGTCTTCACCGGACTCATAGGGTCCGGGCAGCAGATCGCTGTGGTCGGTTTGCGGTGGGCGCTCGGGGACATTCGACCACGGATCGGGGTCCGGCTGTTGAGAGCCCAGCGTTACCAGCACGATGGGCGTTACCACGATGGCCGCAGCGGCTATCAGACCGAGGGCCCAACTGAAGCGCGATAGGTTCATTAGATGCTACTCCAGAATATCGGACTGGCGTTCGAGCGAGTCGCGCAGGATGTCACGCATGGTGTCCGCCACGCCGATGATCCGCTCGTCAACGAGGCGGTAGATCACCGAACGCCCGTCGCGTTCCGCGGTGACAAGGCCGCTGTTCTTCAGCACGGCAAGATGCCGCGACACCGTCGGCTGCGGAATATCCAGGCACTCGGAAATCGCGGTGACGTTGCGGCTTTGGGCATGCAGTGCATAGAGAATCTGCATGCGCCGCGGGTCGCCAACGGCCTGACAGATGGTCGCGTGCAGCAGATTGAGTTCTTCTATGGTAGGTAAGGTCATAAGGTTCTCACATATTCGGATCTGTGAATATGTGACAAGTATATACTCCCCCACCCTATGGTGGACCTGTCAAATGTACCTTCCGTCTTGTGACACCTGTCACAAGACAACACAGGCCGTAATAGTGCGGTTTGATCTGTGAATCAAAAACGCCGGACGACTTTCGCCCGGCGTGTCCCTCAGGGTTTGGCGGCTATGACCAGTCGACCTGTGCTCGTTTGCGACCGTGCAGCTGCCTGTCAATGGCGACCGCGGCCTTGACCCCATCCGCCGCCGCGATGACGGCCTGTTTGATATGGGTGCACAGCAGATCGCCGACGGCATACACACCCTCGACCGGTGTCTGCATGTCCTCATCGACGATCAAGCAGCCATCGTCGGTGGTCTCAAGCTGCTCGTTGAGATAGCCGGTGATCGGCTTGCCGCCTTGCAGGTAGACAAAGGCCCCATTGACCGGCACCGTTTCAGGCTCGCCGCCGCGCGGCTGCACGGTGACACCGGTCACAAAGCCGTTGCCCTCGATGGCCTTGAGCCGGGTTGCCATCCGCATGGCGATCACAGGGCTGTGTTCGGCCTCTTCGACCAGATGGGGGCTTGCTTTGAGATCCGGCGTGGGCACGATCAGGTGGATCTGTTTGGCGAAGCGGGTCAGGAAGAGAGCTTCCTCCAATGCTTCATCGTTGTTGCCGACCACGGCGACAGGCTTGTCACGGAAGAAGGCCCCATCGCAGGTGGCGCAGTAGCTGACCCCCCGCCCCAGGAATTCCTCCTCGCCGGGAACGGTGCGCGTGCGGCCCATCGACCCGGTAGCTAGGACCAGCGCCCGTGCCGTGAACGTGCCCGTTCCGGCGATGACCGTCTTGGGAGCGCTGGTCAGATCCACACCGACGACCTTGTCGGTCAGGATCTCGGCGCCAAAGCTCTGCGCCTGCTCACGCATGATCTCGGCGAGCTGCGCGCCGCTGATCGGGCCGGGCACGCCCGGGTAGTTGCTGATCTTGGCGGTGATGCCGAGCGCTCCGGCGGTGAGGCCCTTGTCGATGACGAGCGTCTTCAGGTCGGCGCGGGCAGTGTAGATCGCTGCTGAGATGCCTGCCGGGCCGCCGCCGATGATGATCACGTCGTAGGCGTTGTCATGCCCCAGACTGAAATCCATTGAGGGCCTCCGCTAATTGGCCAGCGCCTGGCGGACGCGCTCCATCAGCATGGCCTCCGGCGCGGCACCCTCCAGGTGAACGGTCTCATTGATCACGGTGCGCGGCACACCCATCACCTGGTACTGCATGGAAAGCTGCGGGAATTCGTTGGCTTCCACCATATCGGCAGTGATGAAGTCGCTTTCCATCGCGAGTTGGTGGGCAAGAAGCACCGCGTTCGGGCAGTAGGGGCAGGTCGGCGTGACGAATACCTGTAGGTGCAGGGGGCTGTCCAGCGCGGCCAACTCCTGCCGGGTCTCTGCGCTGAGGCCGGAGTCGCCGTTGGATACCATCAGCAGATCGTGCACCAGGCTGCTGAACTCGTACCCCGCCGGAATGCCATAATAGCGGATGCCGTAGTCCTTCCAGGTGCCGTCGCTGCTGCCGCGCAGCATGACGATGGCCGGGGTCTTATCAACCTTGTACAGGCCGACTTCCTCCGGGCTGATCGGATAGTCGTAGATCTCGACGGTCAGCCTGTCGGAGAGAGCAGCCACTTCCTGCGCGATCTCAATCGTCTGCGGGCAGTACATGCAGCCGCTGTCCTGGGTGAAGATCACCATCTTCACCGGTGCGGCCAGGTTCTCGAATTCGCCAATGAGATGCTGGCGGTCTTTTTCTTGGAGCATAGTCATGGTTGGTTCCCTTGTGGGTTATGTTCGTCAGGTATTCAAACGATAAGCGATTCACGTTTGGATAACAACGCCCGAATGCCTATACTAGGTATAAGTATCATCTTATAGCAGAGGA
>JAADYX010000192.1 GCA_010092885.1 Chloroflexota bacterium
ACGGTCACCATGGCCCTGCTGTTCCGGCGGCTGCCAGCACGCCAACGCTACCCGCTGCCCCCCGCCCGGATCACCGCTGAAATGGCGGACCGGGCCGAGCTGGAAGAACACGTCGACGAACCGCCCGAGCACCTCGCGGCGACGGGCGTGGGGCACTTCGGTTATGGGGCGCTGGGCGGCACCGTGTACCGCCTGGCACTGGAGCCTGTGGCACTGCCGCCGCTGGTGAAAGGCGTCGTGTTCGGATCCGTGGTGTGGGCGCTGAGTTACCTCGGTTGGCTGCCCGCCTTCGAGATCCTGCCGCCCGCAACACGTCAACCCACCGAGCGCACCCTACTGATGATCGCGGCGCATTGGGTCTACGGCGCGGGCCTCGGCCTGGCCGCTGACGCGCTCACCGGTGAGGAGTGAGGGTGGTTCAGGCCCAGGCGACTTTGTTCGTCTGGAAGCCTTCCTCGGTGAAGGCCGGGCCCTCAACGCCCCAGCTCCAATGGGTGGCCGGCGTGATCTTGAACTGCTTAGAGATGCCGCCGCGCCAGCCTTCCCGTTCGACGACTTCCGCCGTGCCGTAGATCCGGATACCCCGGATCGCGGGCGGTTCGCCCGGCTGCATATCGTCGATGACCAGGGCAACTTTCGGGCTGCCGCTGGCCACGTTGAGGTACTTGCGGGATGCCGTCATGTAGTGCCCGCCGATATAGAAGTATGTGCCGTCGAACTCATAGCGGACCGGCACGACATCGACCTGCTGTGAGTCGGCGTGCACGGTGCCCAGCCGGGCGAGATCGTTGCTGTTGAGATAGTCCAGTTCCGCTTCGGTGAACATGTGGCCCTTCCTTAGGATGCATGGTGCCTTTGTTCGCCGATTATACAGACTGGTCTATTGAATGGCAAGGACACCTGGCAACGATAAACGGGAGGATGCGTCACCATCCTCCCTAACCTGTTGGTATCCCCTAAACCGGAGCCTCACCCGGCACAAGACGCATAACCAACAGGAGCACCGCTAGCCGGATACGCGGTCTTCGAGCTGTGTCACGCCTGCCCGCTCGGCGCAGTGGTTGCAGCAGTAGATCGTGTCGCCCGCCTGCAGCCCGTGGCCGATCACCCGGACACCGCAGACCGCGCAGGTGGGTGCCAGCGCATGGATCGCGCATTCAAACGAGTCAAAGGTGTGGGTTTTGCCCGCCGCGGTGGTGACGGTGAACGCCCGGTCATAATCATTGCCGCATACGGCGCATTGTGCCATTGGGATCTCCTGCTGAGTATCGTGTTTTTCTATCACTCTATTGGATCGGCGTTAGAGCTCCCCATGAGAAAAAGAAAAAGAATCGAAACAGGTGCGGGCGCTTCCGGTTGAAAGCCACGGCCTAGCCTGCTAAACTACCTAATGAACGTTAGGTTAATCGGAGCGAGAGGAACCGCCATGCGCGACAGACTGCGCCAGATACTTGTCCTTACTTTTGCCATCGGGCAGATCGTCACCACTGCCCTGACCAACCAAGCCTTTAATGAAACAAGCACCGTCCCCGCACAGGCAGAGCCGGTGTACTTTCTGCCTGCGGGGTTCACCTTTGCCATCTGGGGCATGATCATCATTGGGTCGGTGGTGTACGCCGTGTACCAGGCCCTGCCCGCCCAAACCGAGCGCACGGTGCACCGGCAGATCGGCTGGCCGCTGATGGTCAACTCGATCTTCTTCTCCGTGTGGACGGTGCTGGCTATTGCCGCGGGCCCGGTCGATACGCCCGAATTCCAGCCTGGCTTTCTGCTGGGCACCGTGGTTGTGTTGGCCGGTATGCTGGCAGCCACTGGCATCGCCTTTGTACGGCTGCATGGCCTCATGCCGCAGCTCGACCAAACAGACCGCTGGCTGGCGGCGTTCCCGGCTGCCCTCTATTACGCCTGGCTGAATGTCGCTGCCATCGCTAACACGACCAGCTATCTGTACGGCATCGGGCTGCGCAGCAACGGTGCCCTGTGGGCCACCCTCCTGATCGGCGTCGCGGTGGTCCTCGCCTGCGTCACGATCATCGCCACGCGCGGCCCTCAGCTCACCGGGGCCTATGCGGGCGTTATCTTGTGGGCGCTGTTGGGCATCGCGATCAATAACCTGGACCAATCGGCGCTGGTCACCGGCGCGGCCGCAGCGGCTGCGATCATCGTGGCGGCGGTGACCGTGTACCGGGGGCCGCAGCTGCCGGAAAGGCTCCCGGCATGAAGGACAAAGTCACGCTGGTCACCGGCGCGAACTCCGGGCTTGGCAAGGCGACCGCTGCCGCCTTTGCCGCGATGGGCGCGCACGTCGTGATGCTGTGCCGCAGCCGCACTAAGGCCGGTGCCGCCCGCGCCGAGATTGAAGCGGAGACCGGCAGCGACCGCCTCGACCTGCTGATCGGCGACCTGGCGGTGCAGGCTGATATCCGCCGGGTGGCCGCCGAGTTCAGGCACCAGCATGAGCGGCTGGATGTGCTGGTCAACAACGCCGGAATCAGCGTCAATGAGCGGATGGTCACCCCGGATGGCATCGAGCGTACGTTGGCCGTGAACCATCTGGCGCCCTTCCTGCTGACCCATCTGCTGCTTGATAGGATCACGGGGCGCATCGTCAACGTGACGACGGGCAACTTCCGCCAGATGGACCTCGACGATCTCCAGTGGGAAACGCGCCCGTACAAGGCGATTCCCGCCTACCTGCAAAGCAAACTGGGCACGCTGTTCTTCACGCTGGAGCTGGCCGAACGACTGCGCGACTCCGGGGTGACAGTCAACGCGGTGCACCCGGGCGTGTTCCAATCCAACCTTGGCAAGAGCGACGGCCAGCCCGGCCTGGTCGACCGTCTTGCGGCC
>JAADYX010000025.1 GCA_010092885.1 Chloroflexota bacterium
AGCCTGCACCAGCCCCACCCTTACCATCGTCGACAGCATTGGCGACACCGGCTTTTACACATCAATCGTGCTCAACGCCAGCGGCCATCCGGTCATCACCTACACGGACATCACTACCAGCGCCCTGCGGCTGGCCGTGTGCAGCGATGCGACCTGCACCAGCCCCACCCTCACCACCGTCGACACATCCGCCAATGAGATTGGCTACCCCTCCGTTGTACTCAACGCCAATGGTTTCCCTGTCATCAGCTATGTCGACGAGGACACCCAAGAACTGAAGCTGGCCGTGTGCAACGATGCGACCTGCACCAGCCCCACCCTCACAACCGTCGACAATACGAACCTGGCCAACTTCCAGTCCTCCTTGGTGCTGGATGCGAACGGGTTCCCGGTCATTGCTTACGGTGATGGCTCGGACAACCTCGGGTTGGCGGTCTGCAATGACGCCACCTGCACCAGCCCCACCCTCACTACCGTTGACAGCTCCAGCATCGTGTTCTCCTATGCCGCGATAGCATTGAACGCGAGCGGCAACGCGGTCATCGCTTACCATGATAACGACAACAGCGATTTGAAGCTGGCGGTCTGCAACGACGCGACCTGCACCAGCCCCACCCTCACCACCGTCGACAATACGAACCCTAACAGTTCCTATATCTCAATGGCCCTCGACGCCAACGACGTCCCATTCATCAGCTATGATGATGATGCTAACTCAAGGCTGCGGGTGGCCGCCTGCAATGATGCAGCCTGCACCAGCCCCACCCTCACCATCGTGGATAGCGATGGTACCGGCTGGGACAGTTCCATCGAACTGTCGGAGGACGGCTATCCCGTCATCAGCTACTTTGACTATGGCGACGCCGATCTGCGGCTGGCCATCTGTGATGACCCGACCTGCTCTAACATCCTGGCCAACCCCGGCTTTGAGGACGCCCTCACCCAGTGGACTCCTACCAGTGGGAGCGTGAGCGACTTCAGCACCGGGCAGGCCTTCGCGGGTGACAGTGTGCTGCTGCTGAACAACGACGGCGGTGTTGACGCCGCCCGGCAGACCGTCTCGGTCACCGGCAGCAGCGGCGATGTCGTCACACTGACCTTCTCTATCGGCGGGCAGGGCGTGCCGACCAGCGGCCAGACTGGCGCGCGCGTGGAGCTGCGCTCCGGCGGCAGCACCATCGATACGGCTAACTGTGTTTACACCGGTCCGCGCGGCACGTTCAACTGGCAGCAGGTCACATGCCAGGTGACCGCCAGCGCCGCCTACGACGCCATCCGTGTGACGGTCGGCGCTCAGAACATCAACAGCGGCCTTATCGGCTTTGACGGCCTGATCCTGCGGCAGAACTAGGCGAGTTCTTCGGCCAGCTGCATGAGAGTTTTGCGGTAGCTGAAGTGTTCGACTTCCAATAGATGCCGGTCCGTATCGAGTTTACGGCCTCCCCGGATATCCGGTTGGGGGCCGTTCACTTTTGCGCGGAAGGCCTCGGCCTTCGCCGGTGCTTCCTCGGCAGCTTTGAGATACCGGGCGATCAGCCTGCACTGCCAGTCCACCAGGCCGAACTGGCCGCCATCCGGTTGGATCAGCCCCACCATGAAGAGGTTCTCGGTGCGGGGGTGGAAGATGTGCAGCCACAGCCGGGGGCCTGGCTCCTTCCAATTGAGGTCGCGCTTGTCGATGAAGGGCACGCGGATGTTGTACCCCGTCGCGTAAATGACCACATCCACGCGAGCCACGGTGCCATCGATGAAGCGTGCGCCGTCGTGGCTCATGACGGCTACATCCGGCTTGGGGATGATATCCCCGTGCCCGATATGATAGTAGACCTGCGAGTTGACAATGGGGTGGCTTTCCAGCAGCTTATGGTCAGGCTCCGGCAGCCCGAAGCGCGTCGGGTGGCCCAATACGATCCGGATCATGAGTGTGGAAAGCGCGCGGCGGACTCCGAGTGGCAGCCCCATCTTGAGGAAGCGTTCACCGACCTGGTCGACCGGCTGGCCCATCACATACTTGGGGATGTACCAATAACCGCGCCGGGTGCTGTGGTAGGTTACGGCGGCGTTGTGAGCGGCATCCACCGCGATATCACACCCGGAATTGCCCCCACCGATCACGAGCACCCGCCTGCCCCGCAGGATATCCGGCGTTTTGTAGTCGGCAGCGTGGATCTCCTGCCCGGCGAACTGGCCGGCATACGGCGGGTATTTTGGATCCCAGTGGTGGCCGTTGGCGATGATCAGGGCGCGGTAGCGGTGTGTGCTGCCGTCATCGAGTTCAACATCCCAGCAGCCGTCCTCCTCCGACCGGCTGACCCAGCGCACCTCCGACTTAAAGCGGATGCGGTCCGTCACGCCGAAGTGTTCGGCATAGCGGCGCAGATAGGCCAGCACTTGATTGTGGGAGGGGTAGTCCGGGTAGTCATCCGGGAAGGGAAAGTCCGTGTATTCGGTCAGGGGTTTGGAGGAGATCAGGTGGGCGGACGCATACACACTGCTGAACCGTGCCCCATAGATCCAGTTGCCGCCGACAGCCGCTTCACGCTCAATGCCCTCCACCGGGATGTCGAGTTCCATCAGGTTCTTGATCGCTGTAATGCCGGAGGCCCCGGCCCCGACCACACACACCGTATCGCGCTTGTCCACAAATGTCATCGTCTGCCCTGGGTTGTTTAGCGTTCTGCTGCATTGTACCCGCACGGGTCATAGTCGGAAAGTCGGTAGATGCTGACCTGATCGTCGGCGTAGTAGGGCGTGCTCGTGGCGAAGTAGCTCTCTACGAGCGGCACCATACCATCTGGTATGAGGTCATAGTGCACCACAATCCAGGTGAAGTTGTCATCCTGCAGTTGCTCGAATACCTCCGGGGATAAGGCCTCACAGTCGATGGGGTTCCCTTGACGCCAGGTGCGCAGCAGTGGGTTGCCTCTGATATAGGCATAGAGCTCGGGCACCTCCCGCGCGACAATCCCTTCCACGATTGGGCGTTCGTGGCGCGTCTGATAGTACATGTATATCTTGGATGGCGGCCGCCCCATGGGCAAATCGATGACGGCACCCGGCTCGGCCTCGTTTAGTACAGCTATATAGGCAGGCTGCTCAACGTGCCACATGGGCATTGGGCCCATCCAAGTATCGACCAAATAGAAGCCTATACACAGAGCAACCACAAGAGTGCCTGAAATACGCGGTTCGGCCTTGTCCACAAGCGCGACCAGACCAGCACTTGCCACAAGCGTCATAGGAAGCAGAAGACCGATAAATGCATCCCACGGACGTACCAGTGCACCGAAAATAAACGGGACAAGTGTCTGCGACAGGGAAAAAGCCGAAGGGAGAGGAACCGATTGTCCGCCGAGAGACACGCTTGAACCAAAGGATATAGCCAGGAACACGATGCTGAGAGCTGCCATCACTGTGACCAGCCACTGCTTTCGTTGTGAAATAACACCAAACACAAAGAGACTCACAACCACCAGTCCCATATAGTGGAAGCCAACAAAGGAATCGGTCACAAGGGGGCGCCAAAAAAAACTCAGAAAAGGCCACACTATCCCCAGCATATCCACCTGCGAACTTCCGGGGCGCACACTTTTTGCTAGCACATCTCCGGTGATGCCTATGGATATCATAGGGAGTACCCGCGAGCTGACTGCCACGCCAGCAAGCGCTGCAAACAGTGTTGTTGAAAGCCAGGCCCTCGCCGAGCGCCACCGCTTTTCTTCCAGCAGGAGCGCTGGCACAAGAATGGCAAGTATCACAAACAACATTACTACGACGTACAGGGTGATATATGCAGAAAGACCCACGAGCAGGCCGGCGAGGACGGCTGAGCGTATCTCATCTTCGCGGAGCATGCGGATCACCAGTAAGATGACGAGGGGTATTGTGAATAGGCTCATCATCTCCGGTTGGATCACCTTGAATAGAGTCCACTGGTTGAGGCCAAACACCACGCCACCAAAGATCGCAACGCGCTGGTCACCAAAGACGTAATCGATGAGAAGATACGCACAGATCATGTTGAGGAATAGGATCATCACAACCGTCACGTTAAAGGCTCCCGCTGTGCCAAGCAGCGGCGTGAGAAACACATGCGGCAGAATCTGCGCAATGTTTAAATTGTGCGCGGCCAGGTTTGCGCCATCAGGAGCAAATAACATGTCCGCTTGTTGTGGATAAAGCTGCCCGGCAGCCAGTGACTGGGCGATAAACCATCTATCCCACAGCTTGACCAATGTATCCGTGTTTCTCTCGTAGGTTGCAACCGAATGAGAATTCACAAAATGGGCAAGCAAAGGCGCTGTTACGAGCAAGATCAACGCGAGGTAAAGCAACCACACTGGACCATCACGTTTGATGACTTGTTTAACCGACTTGCCACGCTCACTATGTTGCATGATGCCTCTCGCAGATATTGCGGTTCGGATAACCGCCAGGCATTGTAACAAACCTGTGTGGGAATACTCTACTCTTTTCTGTATGATCGGCACAGTGTGAGCAGTAGTGAGGCAGCTTCTATGACACCACTCGCCGATATCTGGACGCCGATCGCCTATCAGGGCACCGGCGTACGCGGCACCTATTTCGAGGGCTGGTACTTCAAGATGGTTGATCCGACCACGCAGCACAAGCTGGCCGTGATCCCAGGCGTGTACCGCCACAAGGACCGCGAACTCGACCATGCCTTTATCCAGACCCTGAACGGCACAACCGGCCAATCGGCGTATCACAGGTTCCCGGTTGAGGCGTTCTCAGCCGAACGCGGCGACCTGAACGTCCGGATTGGGGCGAATCGCTTCCGGGCCGATTGTGTGCACCTCGAGCTGGAAACCATACAGGGGGAGCTGACATTCCGGGGGCTCAAGCCTTGGCCTGTGACCGCCCTGTCGCCGGGTGTGATGGGCCCGTTTGCGTTTGTGCCGGGCATGCAGTGTTACCATGGGGTGGCGGGCTTCGATCATGCGATCAACGGCTGCCTGACGTGGAACGGTCAGTTGGTGGACTTCACCGGGGGGCGCGGCTATATTGAGAAGGATTGGGGCCGGGCCTTCCCGCGGGCCTACGTCTGGATGCAGAGCAACCATTACGAGCGGGAGGATATTTCCCTAATGTGCTCAGTCGCGACCATTCCGTTCGCCGGGACCTGGTTCCGGGGTATGGCGGTGGGCTTCTGGCTGGAGGGCACCCTCTACCGCTTTATGACGTACACCGGTGCCTCGATTGAACGGCTGTTTGTCTCGCACGACCACGTTGAACTGACCTTCGAGGTGGGTGCGCGCGGAGTTGTCGGCGGGGAGACACCGTACAGCCGCTACCGGCTGGCACTCGTCGCGGACCGGTCGGAAGGGGGCACGCTGGCCGCACCCGAACCAGTCGGCATGATCGAGCGCGTGGTGGAAAGCATGACTGCCCGCATCCACACACGCCTGACTGGGATCACACGGGGCACGCAAACCGTGATCTTCGAAGACACGGGGGAGCATGCCGGGCTTGAGGTCAGCGGCACCATCGAGGAGATCGCCGAGCAGGGGTAGCTTTGCCAGTGCTTGCACCATAGGGCACAATTGAGTGCGATACAATCACCGGGGAGAACGACATGACGGATTATCCATTGTATGACTTTGGCGGCGAGGGTACCCCCCTCGTTTTGAGTCTTGCCAACGGATTCCCGCCAGAGACATATCGTCACCTGTTGGAGCCGTTCACGGCTGACTATCATGTTATCTGCGTGCTGCCGCGCGCCCTTTGGCCGGATGCACCCTCGCCCGACTCACTGGACTCATGGCGGGATATGGCCGCTGACCTGCGGGCCGCCATCCATGCGCATGGGCTGGCGGGCGGGGTCGGTGCTGGCCATTCGATGGGCGGTGTGGCCACCATGCTGGCCACCATCAGCGAACCCGATCTGTTCCGCTCCATCGTGCTGCTTGATCCGACCCTGCTGCCGCCTTCTTACCTGATCCCTATGGCGGTGTTGAATGTGTTCGGTATGTCGCACCGTGCACCGGTCGTGGAGCGGGCTTCGCGACGCCGCAGCAGCTTTGACAGCGAACAGGAGGCCTTCGATTATTGGCGCGGGAAGTCACTGTTCGCGGATTGGTCGGATGAAACGCTGTGGGCCTATGTGCACGGCATTACCACGCCAAACGGCAGCGGAGTCGAGCTGCGTTGGAGCCCACAGTGGGAAGCGCGCTACTTCGCCAAAGTGCCCACCTGGATCTGGCGGGAGATGCCCAAGCTGCGTAACCTGCTGCCCATGCTGTTCATCCAAGGGGATGAGACCAACGCGTTCGTGGAGCACAGCTTCCGGCGGATACAGCGCCTGGTACCGGAAGCCGATTATGCACAGATCAACGGGCATGGGCACCTCTTCCCGCAGTCGGCACCACAGCAGGCAGCGGACATCATGCGTGCCTGGTTGGCTGACTATGGCTGATTTTCTGCGGCGGCTGTTCGGCGGTAGTGAGCCAGAAGAGCCCTTCAGTGAGGAGCAGCTGACCGTGCTGCTCGAATCGCTGGAGGCAAAGGACACCTATACCCGCGTGATGGCCGCGCAGCAGCTGGGCGAGGCCCGCGAAACCCGAGCAGTCGATGGGCTGATCGCGGCTCTGCACACCGACATGCTGAAGCGCTTCGTGGAGCAGATGCAGGCACGCGACAGGCCAGCCGGCTACAATGCGATGGCCCTGTACAGCGAGGTGGCTCGCGCCGAGGCCGACCTGAAAAGCGCGGCGGCAGCGGCCCTCGGGCAGATCGGGGAGGCGCATCCGCAGCCGCGCGAGCGCATTGTGGCGGCCCTGGCTGCTGCCCTGCACGAGCGCGACTACTACACCACAGTCGCCGTGCGTGATGCATTGGCGCTAATTGACACACCTGAGGCCCGGCAGGCACTCGGCTCCCGTTAATTTCGCCTGGGAAATACCCGGCCCGCGGTCACCCTATTGACCTGCGGGCTCGATCTTTGTAGACTGTACCCGTGGGAGAAGAAGGAAGATGAGGGGTTGGTGACAGCGCCAATCCGTACCGGAGACACTCATGCATGAATTTGGACAGGACCCCGCCCTAAGCCGCGGGGCAGCATCCGGCAGCGCACCGTATCTGAGCGATCACGTGGCTGTCGTCAAGAATCTGGAGGCATTGAGGTACTGTAGCTCCAGATAAGAATCGGCGCGCTGCGTGGTGAAGTTCGGGCGCGTTGCAGTGCCCGGCCTGCTGGACGCTCTGTATGAGCAAAACGTCGGGGTGCGGCTGCAGGCCGTCGCCGCACTGGCCGCCATCGGCGATCAGGGCGCAGTTGAGGGCCTCGCCGGTGCCCTGTGGGACGAACACCCGCTGGTCCGGCAGCATGCCGCCGACGCACTGGGGCAGTTGGGCAGCGCCCGCGCGCTCGAGGATCTGTTCCGCGTGCTGGATGACGAAGATGTCTGGGTGCGGCAGCACGCCGCCGCCGCCCTTGGTCACATCGGGGCCAACCATCCGGAAAAAGCACGCCAGATCGTATTCGCCTTGTTAGACCGCAGCATTGACGCCAGCGTCGTTCGCCGTGCGGCGGTGGGTGCCCTGGTCCGCATTGGGGTAGCAGCGGTCCCCGCCCTGCGTGAGGCGCTGCACGCTGCCCGCTGGACCACCCGCCGCGCCGCCGCTGATGCACTGGCCAAGATCGGGCAGGACGCCGTGCCCGCCCTGCGGGATACACTCAACAGCAGCCCCCACAGCGGCGCACAGCGCATGGCCGCCTGGGCACTCGATCGGATCAGCTAAATGCGTGATGGCTTTGCCCACCGGGGCGACATCCGGCTGCACTATCTGGACAGCGGGCCTTCCTCGTTTGAGGGCGTGCCCCTGGTGATCGTGCCGGGTGCGTTGGGCCGCGCCGAAAACTGGACCGACACTGTGCAGGCGCTGCGCCCGCGCCGTGTGCTCGCCCTGACTCCGCGCGGTGTGGGCGGCAGTGATGCCCCGCTTGACGGGTACAGCCCCGCCGATCAGGCTGCCGACTTACAGGCCGTGCTTGACCACGCCAACTTGGGGCGGCTGGCGTTGTTCGCCTTTTCGATGTCCGTGCCGCCCGCGATCGCCGTCACCCCGGACAACCTGAACCGCATCCGCGCCCTGATCCTCGGCGATTACCCGGCCCGCTTCCCGCGCATTCCGGGCGAATGGGTGGAGCGCGTCGTGATGGACTTCGGCAGCGAGATGCCCGCCTACGTGCCACAGGCCATACAGGCTGAGTCGGTGGAGCATCCGCTTTGGGATGAGCTGCCACACATCACCTGCCCTACCCTGATCCTGCGCGGCAGCGAACCCGGTTCCCTGCTGCGCGAGGAGGACGCCGAGCGGTATGCCAGCCGGCTGCCGGACGCCAGAATGGTCACACTGCAAGGCGCGGGTCACGAACTGTGGCGTCCGGATTTTCAGCATTTCATCGCCACCCTGCAAAGCTTCCTCGCTGAGGTCGACCGTGGCCTTTGATGCCCTACGCAGCAACCCGATTGCCCGCCGCCTGATCGCGCGGCAGAACCGCCGCCTGCCCCTGTGGGTGTGGGCGGTCATCGCGGGCGTGTTGTTCACCGGCTCGATGCTGATGGTGATCCTGATCCCGGTGCTGCGCGCGCAGATCCTCGGGGTGTTTTTGTTCGTCGGCATCGTGACGGCGTGGTTTTTTCTCATTGTGGTCACAGGGGGCACCGCCCGTCAGGCGGCCTACCTGGCTGTGCAGGATGTCGACTCGGAGGAGTTCGAACTCTTCCGGCTGACCACCGTCAGCGGTGAGGCCCGCATCTGGGGCTATGCGCTGGCTGCTCTGCATGCCAATCGCACCGCCGTCGCGATCTGCGCGGGGCTGCTGCCTTTGGTGGTGCTGGGCACCCCCGCCGCGACCACGTTCTTCGACACTCTGCTGAACAGCAGCGTCTTCCAGCAGGGCATCGGCGAGGTTCTGCTGCGTGCCGCGCGCACCACCGCCGTGACGATCACCTTCCTAGGGCTGACCTTCCATGGGGCCCTGTTCGGCACGGGCATCGGATTGTGGTTGGGGCGGCGCTGGCTCGCGGGCTTCATCAGCAGCGGCACCATGTTCCTGTTGAGCAGTCTGGTCCTGCTGGCCGTCTATGCCCTCACGAACCTGCCTGTGCCCTCCCTGCTGATCGCTGTGGTGCTGGCACTGGCAGCGTTCGCCTTACTGCCGGTGACAGTGCGCTGGGCCCAGCGTTACGCGGTCTGAGCACGCAGCAGGCCGGCCAGAAACAGTCCGTGCACAGCACCGACCACCGCACCCACGACCCCAATCCCGACGAGGACAAACGCCGCAAACCCCACCGTGATCCCTGCCGCGGGCACGCTGCCCGCCATCAGGAAGATGAGCGGCATCCCGGCGGCCCAGGCCAACCCATTCGCCAGCACCCAGCGGCCCATCGAGCCCGGGATGTGCTGGCGCAGCACCACGGCCTGCCCAACGCCCAGAATCGGGCCGGCGACCAGGCCCAGCCCCGCCGCCAGCAGGAGTTCCACCAGCGGGTTGGCGCCTGCTGGCGACCCGGCCGCCGCCGCGGGCGCCATCGCCATGAGGGTGGAGGGCAGCGAACCCAGCACCCACGCAATGAACGCGCCGATCATCGTGGCGACCAGCCATTGGCGCAGGCGCAGCTCAGGGAGTGGCTGGCGCAGCACGGTCCACTGGGCCACACCGATCACAGCGCCCTCGAACGTGCCGCCGATCACAAAGACGGCCATCATCGCGGCGGGGGCCTGCGCGCCGAAAGCAGCCGTCACGCCAGCGGTCAGCGCCACACCCAGCAGGGTCGCCGCGCCCAATCCGATCATCTCACCGAGGGCATTGGCCGCAACCCAGCGCGCCCACACCCCATCTCCCCTATCGTTGCGTTGAACTGCCGTTGTCATTGTCTACCCGCCTACTAAAGGAGCTGTCCTATAGTTCAGCATACGGCAGGTATTTCCCGCTGACTAGTGACATCCGGCAGGCATCGGGGTGACGTTCCGCTATAATCACGCCATGGATCCGTTGACCCATTGGCGCATCAAACGCACGCTGTGGCCGCCGCTGGCCGGATTAGGGGGCGCAGCGCTGATGACGGGCGCGCTGATGCTGGCTGGGATAGCCGCACGGCCTGAGGCGTTCTCCGCACTGATGCGCGGCGGGCTGCTCGCCGCGACGGTGTTAGCCCTTGTCGGCCCGGCGCTGACCACACTGACGACCGCCGTCGGGACCGCCGATGCCCTTGATGACGAACGGCTGCTGCTGCTGCGCACCACCCGTCTGCCTGAGGCGGCCTTAATCCGAGGGCTGGCCGTGCAGGGCCTGCTGCGCAGCCGCGCGGTGATCGTGTTGGCGACCGGCACCGCCCCCGCCCTGATCCTGGGGTGGGCCCAATGGTTGGCCATCCGCGGGCGCGCCGATTGGTGCGGGGTGCTCAGCCAGGCCTGCATGGCGATCAGCGGGCCGCTTGACCCGGCGCGCATCGCCGGACTGGCCCTCCTAGCGCTCAGCGGGCCTGTAGTGGTCGCCGGGCTGCATGCTGCTGCCGCCGCGCAGGGTGTGCGCTTCGCGATCATGTGGCGGATGGGGGTGCTCGCCGCCGCAGCGGCCCTGCTGACGACGGCCGTCTCACTGCTGCCCGGCTTGGTGCTGCTGGCCGTGGTACTGCGTGCCGCATTGGATATGGTGCTGTTCGCTGGTGGGGGGCTGCTGCCCGGCATCACCGTTATGCTGGGCATGCTGGCCGCCGCGATTCCCCTGTTGGTGGCACGAACCGTGCTGCTTGGCGCGGAAAGCAAAGGACTCCCAAAGCCGTAAGCATCCCCACGCCTAAAGGCGGGGGCCAATAGCCCAAATGCTTACCAGACTAAGCGCCAATACTGGCGCTACGTTACCGGCGAATATATAGGCA
>JAADYX010000193.1 GCA_010092885.1 Chloroflexota bacterium
AAGACCGGTGGGTGTTCCACCTGGAACACGAGTCCGGCGCTGTCGCGCAACGGTAAGAAGCCTCCCCTCAGGCGGATGCTTTAAGCCCGAATGCCTGCCGCTGGCTTAGCTCGTGAAGATCCATCCCGTTAAAGGAGACGAGCATGGACCAGACGCTCCATGCCCGCCACCCGGCGGGTATTTTGATCCAACGCCCTATACCAACCATCTCTCGATGGGCTCGCCCTCCTCGCGACGCGCACCCATGGAGAGGACCCATGAAACGACTGATCGCTTTAGTACCTGTGTTCGTGCTGCTGGCCGGATGTGCCACAGCCGCCCCACCGTCCATCGATGCCGAAAACAGCAATGCGGATGGAGCCGCCGAACCGGCGGCGGAGTCTGCTGCGCCGGAGGAAAACCTGGCGGGCTGTGTGGAAGACTACACAGAAGGCGTGGACTACTTCCCCGAGAAGGCTGAGATCACCGATGCCGATAACTTCAGTGTGGCGTACTTTGACCACTATAAGGTCGTCACCGTATTGGACGCTTTCGATGGGGCGGAGGCGTTCAGCTATGTGCTGGTGCAGTGCGGCACCCCGGCCCCGGAGGCCGCTGAGTTCCCCGAGGGCACGCAGTTCATTGAGGTGCCCGCCGATGATATGGTCGCGATGTCTACGACGCAGCTGCCGCACCTGACCGTGCTGGGCCTGCTGGACCGGCTGGTCGGTGTGGACAACTTCCTGTTCATCAGTTCGCCGGAAGTACAGGCGCTGATCGATGAGGGGGCGCTGGTTGAGGTCGGCAGCGGGGCGGATGTGAACATCGAGCAGGTGTTGGACCTTGACCCCGACCTAGTGATGACGTTCGGGTTTGACCCGGACACCGATGCGCATCCGATCCTGATCGATGCGGGGATATCGACCGCGCTGAATGCCGAATGGCGCGAAGACGACCCCCTGGCCCGGGCTGAGTGGATCAAGTATACGGCGTTGTTCTTCAATGCGGAGGCGGAAGCCGAAACCGCCTATGCGGACATCGCGAGCGCGTATGAGTCTGCGCGTGAACTGGCCGCGTCGGTGCCGGCGGAGGAGCAGCCCGTTGTGCTGTGGAACTCCTTCTCACCGTTTGCTGAGGCGGGGGTGATCCCGGGCGCGGAGACGTTCGTCGGGGCGTTGATCACCGATGCGGGCGGCCAGATCGCCTTGACGGAGGAAGCGCCGGGGGACAGCGCGCTGCTGAGCTTTGAGACGGTGTATGCGAATGCGCTGGATGCTGACATCTGGGTGGCGAATTCGTTCACGGCGGTAACGCTGGACGATCTGCTGGCTGAGGATCCGCGGTATGTGGACTTCGAGGCGGTTCAGGACGGCGAGGTCTGGAACGATACGGGCGATGTGAACGCGAATGGTGGCAACAACTACTACGAGTTGGGAGTCACCAACCCGCACCTGATCCTGCGGGACCTGATCGCGATCTTCCACCCGGAATTGCTGCCGGACCACAGCTTCAACTTCTACGTGCAGCTGGAACCGGCAGGCGAATAACGAACACAGCGGCAGCAGTCACCAGGCTGCTGCCGCGCCCTTCACGAACGAGGTTTCTACCATGACCGACGCCCTTTACAAACCACTACCCCGCCCCGCCGATACCGAGGCCGCGCGGCCGCGCCTCGATCTGGGGCTGCGGCCGGCGCTGCTGCTGGTGCTGGTCGTGATGCTGGCGGTGATCTTTCTGGCGGCCCTGTCCGTCGGATCGGTGCAGATCCCGTTTGAGCAGGTGATCCGGGTGCTGGCCGGGGGCGAGGCGGATCGCTCCGCGTGGACGAACATCATCCTCAAGTTCCGGCTGCCGAAAGCAACGACGGCGGTGCTGGCGGGTGCGGCATTGGGCGTCAGCGGTTTGATGATGCAGACCTTCTTCCGCAACCCGCTGGCCGGGCCGTTCGTGCTGGGCATCAGCTCCGGGGCGAGCCTGGGCGTGGCGCTGGTTGTGCTCTCAACGGGCACGGTCGGCGGCGTGCTGCTGGCTGGGTTCGGGCTGCTGGGGGATCTGCAGCTGGCCGGGGCGGCAGCGCTGGGGGCGGGCCTGACGATGGTGATCGTGCTGTTGGTGGCGGGCCGCGTACAGAGCAGCATGACGCTGCTCATCCTGGGGCTGATGATGGGCTATCTAGTCACGGCGGTGGTGAGCCTGCTGCTGTACTTCGCCATCCCGGAGCGCATACAGGCGTACATCAACTGGACGTTTGGCAGCTTCGGGGGTGTGACGTGGGCGCAGATGCCGATCCTGGCGGGCGGGGTGCTGCTCGGGTTGGTGGGTGCGCTCGCGCTGACAAAATCCCTGAACGCGCTGCTGCTGGGGGAGGGCTATGCACGCAGCCTCGGCATGAACACCGGCCTGATGCGTATCGCGGTGGTGACCGCGACTGCACTGCTGGCGGGGACCGTGACCGCGTTCTGCGGGCCGGTGGGGTTTGTGGGGATCGCGGTGCCGCATCTGTGCCGCGGGCTGTTCAACACCTCCGACCACCGGCTGCTGGTGCCCGCCACGATCCTGATGGGGGCTGTAGTCGCGCTGGTGGCGTCGCTGATCGCTGAGGTGCCGGGCAGCAGCATTGTGCTGCCGCTGAACGCGGTCACCTCGCTGATCGGTGCGCCGGTGGTCATCGCGGTGATCTTGCAGCGGCGGAACGTGCAGCAGGCCTTCGGATGACGCTGCTGCGGGCGCACGATCTGGCGATCGGCTACCCGGGGCTGACGGTCGCTTCCGGGCTGGATCTGTCACTGGCGGGCGGGGAGATGGTCTGCCTGTTGGGGCCGAACGGTGCGGGCAAATCCACGCTGATGCGCACATTGGCCGGGATGCAGAAGCCGCTGAACGGACAGGTGCTGCTGGCGGGCACGGACATCGCCCGGCTGAGGCCGCGCGAGATCGCGACGCGGCTGAGCGTTGTGCTGACGGAGCGGCCCAATGTCGGGCTGCTGAACGGCTACGCGCTGGTCGCGCTGGGCCGCCATCCGCACACAGGATGGATGGGACGGCTTTCAGACCATGACGAGGCCGTGATCCGGTGGGCGGTGGAGGCCGTGGGAGCAGCGCATCTGGCGGAACAGCCCGTGATGACGTTGAGCGACGGGCAGCGGCAGAAGTTCATGATCGCGCGGGCACTGGCACAGGAATCCGAGTTGATTCTGCTGGACGAACCAACGGCCTATCTGGATCTGCCGCGGCGGGTGGAGATCATGCGGCTGCTGCGGCACCTGGCGGAGGAGACCGGGCGCGCGATCCTGCTCTCCACGCACGATCTGGACCTGGCGCTGCGGTCGGCGGACAGCCTGTGGCTGATGTCCGATGGGGAGGTGCGGCCCGGCACGCCGGAGGACTTGATCCTGAGCGGCGCGTTTGAGGCGGCCTTCCGGGGGGAGGGCGTGACTTTTGACCGTGCTACGGGGGCCTTCAGCGTGGAACAGGTAGGCGGACGGCGGATCACGGTGTATGGGGCGGGCATACCGCACACCTGGACGCGGCGAGCGCTGAAGCGGGCCGGGTTCACGTTGGTCGGTGCGGATGAGGTGCCGCAGGCATGCATCCAGATCACGGGGGGTGAGGCCGCGCCGGTATGGCACATCGATCAGGGCGGGGATGTGACGAGCCACCACAGCATTCGTGAGGTGCTTGATGCCTTGCAACAAGGAGAGGAGAACCAGTTTGAGTGAGAAGCGCAGCAGCAAACGCGGACTCGTGTTGGTCAACACGGGTGAGGGCAAGGGCAAATCGACGGCAGCGTTCGGGGTGATCCTGCGGATGCTGGGCCGTAACAAACGAGTCGCGCTGGTGCAGTTCCTGAAG
>JAADYX010000194.1 GCA_010092885.1 Chloroflexota bacterium
AGGGTGCTTACATCAGCCGCCGCTGGCCGTCGCCACGCAGCGCGAGCATAGCGTCATCGATTGTGCGGGCGAGGGTGGGCGGCAGCACTTCCTGCTGGGCGACTCGCTCCAGAGCTGGCAGGGCGGTCGCGTCACCCAGCGCCCCGAGGGCTTCTGCGACGGCCAGGCGCATCTCTTCGGGTTCGTGGGGGCGCTCCAGGATGATCACCATCTGCTCAACGGCGTCCTGCGCATTGAGCCGGGTGAGGGCATCGGCGGCCAGAATCCGGGAGACGAGGCGCACATTCCAGCGGCTCAACACACTGATCAGCGGCTCTATGGCATCATTGTCCAGACGCAGCACGGCCGTCATACACACCTGCGCGTCGATCTCGCCCGCCTCGTAGGCGCTCATCAGATCATAGACGGCGTCGGCGTGTTTCAACCGGCCAAGGGCCAGGGCGACTTCCGTGCGGATTTCGTCGTCCTGTTCGTCGTCAAGGCGCTGCACGAGGGCATCCTTGGCCTCCCAGGCGGAGATGCGCCCGAGGGTTTTCACGGCCATCAGCCGCACCTCACGGTCCTCGCGGTGGCGGGCCGCACCGATCAGTGCGCGGATGGCCTGCTGGATCTCGGGTGTGCCCCATTCCAGCCACATCGCCATGGAAGACAGCGCCCATGCAGCGGCATACCGGACGTCTGCGGAGCGGTCGAACAGGCAGCGGATCAGCGGCTCCAACTGGACGGGTTCGGCCAAGAGGCGTATCATATGCAGGGCGTTGGCGCGTTGGGCGGGCGTGAAGCGTTCCCCGAACAGGCCGCCGAATCCGAAGACGGCGAGGCCCGGTTTGAGGGTCTTGATGATCGTGTCGGCGAGCTCCCCGGCGATCTGTTGGGCGTGGGCCTGTTGGGCCAATCCGGCGAGGGCATCAAGGGTGGGGGCATCAAGGACGGCGTGCAGAATATCTCGCTGACGACCCGCAGCGAGGTCGGTCGTTTCCGGTGAGAGAGACGGGTGCTCCATCAGGCGACCTTTCAGCTGGCTTTCCCTCTTCAGTATAGCATGAGGACCGCGTGATTTTGGAGTCGAAATCCGCAATTTCCACGATGATCGTCTATAATATACATACCTGACCTTTTTGAACCAGTTTCAGGCCTGTGCTACACTGACCTTGTGACAGACGGAACAACAACGAAGGCGCATCCCTGTGATCTTTGAACAGTACTTCCCGATAGCGGTCCTGACCATACTGGCCGTGGGCCTTTCCCTGATTGTTGTGTTCATCTCAATAATCTTCGGACCGCGCAAACAGACTGAAAAGAAACTCGCGACGTATGAATCAGGCATGGCACCGATCGGGCCGGGCATACGGCGCTTTCCGATCCGGTTCTACCTGGTGGCTGTGCTCTTCATTCTGTTCGATGTTGAGGTGATCTTCCTGCTGCCGTATGCGGTGACCGCGCGCGAACTGGGCATCTACGGTCTGATCACAACTGGTGTCTTCATCGTAGTATTGACGGTCGGGCTCTTTTACGAGTGGAAAAAGGGAGCACTAGAATGGCAGTAAATCCCCACCAAAAGGACGGTTCATTCGGCGTGGTGACGACCACCCTTGACCAGGCGGTCAACTGGGGGCGCACCCGTGCGATGTGGCCGATGCTCTTCGGCCTGGCGTGCTGCGCGATCGAAATGATGGCGACCCAGGCTTCCCATTACGATATGTCCCGGTTTGGGATGGAGCTGATGCGTGCTTCACCGCGCCAGTCCGATCTGATGATCGTGGCGGGGCGGGTCAGCCGCAAGATGGCGCCCGTGCTGCGCCGCCTGTATGACCAGATGCCCTCACCCAAGTGGGTGATCAGCATGGGCGACTGTGCCAGCTGCGGCGGCGTGTTCAACAATTACGCGATACTGCAGGGCGTTGACGAGATTGTGCCCGTTGATGTATACGTGGCGGGCTGCCCGCCGCGCCCCGAGCAGCTGATCCATGGCATCATGACCATCCATGAGAAGGTCATGATGGAGGGTCCGGTCACGGAGAAGGTGAGCGAACTGACCCGCCGCCGTGCACCGCAGGGGCAGGGCATGCCTGCTCCGCAGCCGGGCGCCTAGCCAACCAGACACCCAACAGCGGGCGGTGCGGGTTCTCCCCCTCCGCCCGTGTGACCTATAGGCGAGGAACGATGACACTCAGAGAGACAATCGAACAACTGCGCACGGCCCACCCGGACGCGATCACTGATGTGCGCGAGTTCCGGGGTGAATGGACTGTTGTGGTGGACCGCGATCACCTGGTAGAGGTGATGACGGCGTGCCGTGACGAGCATGACTTCACCATGCTGACGGATGTGTGTGGGGTTGACTACCACACCGAAACGCCGCGCTTCGCGGTCAACTACCATCTGTACAGCATGCTGAACAAGTGGCCGCTGCGGGTGAAGGTCTACGCGCCGGAGGATGACCCGCGCGTTCCCACGGTGATTGGCGTCTATCCCGGTGCAAACTTCGCAGAGCGCGAAGTTTACGATATGTTCGGCATTACGATAGAAGGCCACCCGGATCCGCGCCGCATCCTGATGCCCCACGATTGGACCGGGCATCCACTGCGCAAGGACTATCCGCTTGGCTATGAGGAAGTTCAGTTCACGTTCAACTACCACCGGGTGCAGGCCAAGAAGCCGCATCCGCAGGAGTAACCGCTATGCCGCTTACACGTGAGGATCTGACTACTGTAACTGGAATCGAGAGCGACCAGCAGACGCTGGAAGTCTCACTGGACCAGCTGAAAAACCTGGTCAGCCCGCGGGCGTTCACTGGGGAGACGATGCTGCTGAACATGGGCCCGCAGCACCCCAGTACACACGGCGTGCTGCGCTTGCTGCTCGAACTGGATGGCGAGACCATCGTCACGTGCCTGCCGGATGTCGGGTATCTACATACCGGCATCGAGAAGAACATGGAGGCCAAGACCTACGAGAAGGCCTTGGTCATGACGGACCGGATCGACTACCTGAACAACCTGGGCAACAATCTGGTCTATTCGCTGGCGATTGAAAAGCTGGTCGAACTGGATGTGCCGCCGCGGGCGCAGTTCATCCGCGTGATCATCGCAGAGCTGCAGCGCATTGCGAGCCATCTGGTCTGGATGGCCACCCACGTGCTGGATATGGGTGCCACAAGCGTGATGCTGTACGCATTCCGTGATCGCGAGTACATCCTGGATATGTTCGAGATGGTCAGCGGGCAGCGGCTGATGGGCAGCTACATCCGGCCGGGGGGCGTCTGGCGTGACCTGGTGCCGGAGTTCATGCCTGCGCTGCACGAGTTCGTCTATAACTACATGCCCTACAAACTGGATGACTATGAGCGCCTGCTGAACAACAACCCGTTCTGGTTGGACCGGACCAAGGGCATTGGCGTGATCACAGCGGAGGAAGCACAAGCCTGGGGTCTGACCGGTGCGCCGCTGCGCGCTACCGGCATTAACTTCGACCTGCGCAAGGCTGAACCGTACGCCGCCTATCCGGAGCTTGAGTTCGATGTGCCGCTGGCCTACAACGGCGATGTCTTCGACCGGTACTATGTCCGCATTCAGGAGATGCGCGAGGCGCTGCGCATCATCAGGCAGGCGATGGAGGTTCTGCCGGGTGGCCCGTTCCGCAGCGACAACCGCAAGTTCGTGCCGCCGCCGCGCAGCGAACTGGGCCACAGCATGGAAGCGGTGATCCATCACTTCAAGCTGTGGACGGAAGGCTTCCATGCGCCGAAGGGCGAAGTGTACGTGCGCGTTGAGTCGCCGCGCGGTGAGCTGGGCGTTTACCTCGTCGGTGACGGGGGCCCCAAGCCATACCGGGTCCACTGGCGCACACCGAGTTTTTACAATGTGCAGGCTATCGGGAGGTTCTCGCCGGGCTATATGCTGGCGGACCTGATCGGTATCATCGGCAGTCTCGACTTCACACTCGGTGACTGCGACCGCTAGCGGTCAAGGAGCGAGGATCATTCTTACGTCGATTTTCTGGAATGAGGACGAACGACGCATCAAGATGGTGTGGCGGCTGATCATTCACACTGTGGCTGTGCTCGTCCTCTCCATTGTTATTGGAACCATCATCTCTATCCCCGTGGTTTTTGTTGGTAGTGCGCTCGGGTTTTTCTCACCCGAGCAGATAGCTGCCCTGCAAGATAATCCGGCAGTGTTGGAAGCCAACCTCATCCTGCTGGTGACGCAGGGCGTGGTGCTGCTGATCGCAGTGCCGCTGGCCACGTGGCTGGTAGGGCACTTCGTCGGCAGGCGCAAGGTCTTTGAGGATTTTGGGCTCAAGTTGGACGCCGACTGGTGGATCGACCTGGGCTTTGGCTTGCTGCTGGGTGCCGTGCTGATGGCGGGCATCTTTTTGATCGAGCTGGCTGCCGGCTGGGTGACCGTCACCGGTACGTTTGTGGCCGCAGAGGGGAATGCCATTGTGGGCATCGTGGCGGTGTTGATCGCCTTCCTGTGTGTGGGCTTCTATGAGGAAGTGCTCAGCCGGGGCTACCATCTGGTGAACCTGGCGGAGGGTTTCTCCGGGCTGGGCAAAGCCCCGGCCATAGCCCTGGCGACGCTGCTGTCGTCAGCGTTGTTCGGTGTGCTGCACGCCACAAATCCCAACGCCTCGGCACTGAGCACGTTCAACATCTTTCTGGCGGGCTTCATGCTGGCGGCAGGTATGCTGCTGACGGGCAAACTGGCCATCCCGATTGGACTGCACATCACCTGGAACTTCTTTCAGGGGGCGGTGTTCGGCTTCCCGGTGAGCGGGCTTTCGCCGGTTGCCACGGTGGTCGCCGTGGAACAGGGCGGTCCGGCGCTGCTCACGGGCGGTGCCTTCGGGCCGGAAGCCGGGCTGATCGGGGTGGCGGCAATGGCGGTCGGCATCGCGCTGACTGTCGGGTATGTTCGGCTGCGCTATGGGTCTGTGGACCTGCACGGGCCACTGGTCGAACCGGCCTTGCGCGTCCGGGCGGAGCAGACATAAAACAGACCAAAACCGGATCAATTCTTTGAACAAGGGTACAATTCTTGTGAAACGGCGCACAACAGATCTGGAGACACTTCCATGGCATTAATGACCACCCGCAGGGCCGATATTGAACACCATCTGGCCAAGTACCCGGACAAGCGCTCGGCTGTGATGCCCCTGCTGTATATCGCGCAGGAGGAGTACGGTCATATTACGCAGGAGGCCATCGCTGAGATCGCGGAGATTATCGATGTGGATGTGACGCACATCCGTGGTCTGATCGGCTTCTACACGATGTATCACGACAAGCCCAAGGGCAGGCACCTGCTGTACATCTGCACGGACCTGCCGTGTGCTGTGCGTGGTGCGGAGGCATTCAGCGAACAGATTCAGGAGCACCTGGGGATTGGGCACGGCGACACCACAGCCGATGGCATGTTCACGCTGGAAAACGTGATGTGCATCGGGGCGTGCCACCGTGCGCCGGTTATGCAGGTGGATTTCCGCTTCAACTACAACGGCGCGAACTGGGAGGACCTTACGTTCGAACGTGCCAAGCAGCAGATCGAGGATCTGCGCGAGGCTCAGCAGACCGAATAACGGTGACAGAGAGGCTTTCACTGATGAGCGAAATCATTCTGCTGCGCAATCGTGAGATTGAGAACCTGAGAAACTACGACGTTTATGTTGAGCACGGCGGCTTTGAGGCGCTGAAGAAAACCCTGCAGATGGATCCGGAAGATGTCATCACTGAGGTGAAGGACTCCAATCTGCGTGGGCGCGGCGGCGCGGGCTTCCCTACGGGTGTGAAGTGGAACTTCATGCCGCGGGAGGATGTGACCAAGTATGTGGCGGTCAACGCTGACGAATCCGAGCCGGGCACCTTTAAAGACCGCGAGATCATGGAAGAGAACCCTTACCAGCTGCTGGAGGGATCGCTGATCTGTGCGTATGCGGTCGGTGCGGAGCTGGTCTATATCTACATCCGCGGCGAGTACTGGGAAATCGCCGAGATCCTCGACGAGAGCATCGAGCGTATGCGGGCCGAAGGCCTGCTCGGGCAGGATATCCTCGGCAGCGGCTTCAGCTGTGATATGCACGTGCACATCGGGGCGGGGGCGTATATCTGCGGCGAGGAGACGGCACTGCTCAACTCGCTGGAGGGCAAGCGCGGCCAGCCGCGCATCAAGCCGCCCTTCCCTGCGCAGTCCGGCCTATACAGCAAGCCGACTGTGGTGAACAACGTTGAGACGCTGGCCAACGTGCCGTGGATCATGGAGCACGGGGCTGACGCCTTTAAGGCCATCGGCACGGAAGGCGGCGCGGGGACTAAGATCTTTTCGGTC
This sequence comes from Chloroflexota bacterium, assembly GCA_010092885.1. Lineage (GTDB taxonomy): Bacteria > Chloroflexota > Anaerolineae > Aggregatilineales > UBA3940 > TC-195. The sequence continues at coordinate 6,330 of JAADYX010000194.1, forward strand.
AGTGGGTGTGTGAACAAGCCGGGCAACTATGAACTGCCGCTCGGTATCACCTTCCGCGAGCTGTTTGAGATCGCGGGCGGCATCACGGATGGCAACCAGGTCAAGGGCATTTTGCCCGCCGGGGCCAGCGCCGCGATCCTGCCTGCCACCGACGAGATCCTCGATATGCCGCTGGACTACGAGAGCCTGAAGCCCTACGGCACAGGCCTTGGGTCCGCCTCGGTGATCGTGCTGGACGAGACGGTCGATATGGCATGGGCGGCCAGCAAGATGGTGCAGTTCTTCGCGCATGAGAGCTGCGGCCAGTGCACACCGTGCCGCGAGGGCACCTACTGGCTGGAGCGTCTCTACGAGCGCATTGACCACGGCGACCTCGATCCGGAAGATGTGGAACGCATGGACAGCGTGGCGGCGCAGATGCAGGGCAAGTGCATCTGTGCGCTGGGCGAGTTCGCTGTGAATCCAGTGATGGCGACCATCAAGCACTTCCGGGAGGATTATGACGCGGCGGTTGCCGCAGCCCAGGGCAGCGGCGATATCCCCGTCATGCCGGAAACCACACCTGCAGGCGACTGAATACGGAGATGACTATGGCGCATCATGAAGAAGACACCCTCGTCACCGTTGTCATTGACGACGTAGAATACCAGATGCCTGAGGGGATGAATCTGGTAGACGCGGCGAAGGTTTACGCAGACAATGACATCCCCGTGTTCTGCTACCATCCCAAGCTGGGCAATGCCGGTAACTGCCGCATGTGCCTGGTAGAACTCGGATCGCCGCGCCGCAACCGCGAGACCGGCGAGATGGAACTGGCCTGGTTCCCGACGCTGCAAACGGCGTGCACACAGACCGTCCGCGAGGGGCTGCATGTGCGCACCGCGACGCAGTGGGTGGCCGATGGCCGCCGCGAGATCCTGGAGTTTCTGCTGTCCAGCCATCCGCTGGACTGCCCCATCTGTGACAAAGGCGGTGAATGCCCGCTGCAAAACCTGACCATGCGGCACGGTCCGGGTACCAGCCGCATGTACTGGAACGACAAAATGCGCCTGGGCAAGCACATCCCGCTGGGCGAGATCATCTACCTGGACCAGGAACGCTGCATCCATTGTGCGCGCTGCATCCGGTTCCAGGAGGCGATTGTCGACGATCCAGTGCTCAGCTTTGACAAGCGTGGGCGCAAACAGCAGATCATCACGAACAGCGACCCGGGCTTCGACTCGATCTTCTCCGGCAATACGACCGACATCTGCCCGGTGGGCGCGTTGACCACGGCTGACTTCCGCTTTAACGCGCGCCCGTGGGAGATGCAGGCCATCGGCGGCATTGACCCGCACACGCCGGAGGGCGCGAACTTCGTGTACGATGTGCGCCCGGATCGCGAAAAGGGGGGCATGAACACGATCAAGCGCATCATGCCGCGCCAGAACGAGGCCGTCAACGAGATCTGGATCTCCGACAAGACGCGCTTCGTGCATCACTACATGGACCACCCCGACCGGCTGACGACGCCGCATATCCGCAAGAACGGCCAGCTGACCCCGGCCACGTGGGATGAAGCACTGGAAGTGGTCGCCACGAAGCTCAACGCGGCCGGCGCACGGGCGGCAGCCATCGGCGGGCCACGCCTAGCCAACGAGGATTTCTTCGCCATACAGGCGCTCATCCGGGCGATGGGCAGCAGCAGCCTGGCGGCATACCCGGCCCTGATGGACGGTGCTGACATCGTCAATCAGGTAGGGGTGGCCAGCGGGACCAACCTGGGCGATCTGGGCGCGGGCGATGCCATCCTGGTGGTGGCCAGCGACCTGCATCAGGAAGCACCGATCTGGTGGGTGCGCGTCAAGCAGGCCGTGGAACGCGGGGCGCAGCTGGTGCTGGTCACCGGGCGTGAAACGCGCCTGGACAAGTGGGCGGCGCATATCATCCGCAGCCCGTACGGCGGCGAGGCTTCCGCGCTCAACGCACTGGGCGATGACGTCATGCAGGTGCTCAATGGGGCGACCCATATGGTCGCGCTGGTGGGCAGCGAGGGCATGAGCCCGGCCACCAGCCGGGCGGTCGCGCAGGCGGCGGCCAACCTGCTGATTGAGACCGGGCACGTCGGGCAGGCTGGCAGCGGCCTGATCATGGTGTGGCCGGGTGCCAATCTGCAGGGGGCTTACGATATGGGCTTCCATCACCGGTTGGGGCCGGGCTACGAGCCGGTCGATGAGGCGGGCCTGGACTACGCGGGCATCATTGAGGGCCTGACGAACGGCGGTGTCGAATTCCTGCTGGTTGCGGGGGCCAACCCCGTTTTCGATGATGCGGACGCTGAAGCGGCACTCAGCGGGACGGGCGCCTTTGTGGTGGTGCAGGATCTGTTCCTGACGGAGACCGCCGAGTTTGCCGATGTTGTGCTGCCGGCCCAATCGACGGCGGAGCGTGAGGGCACGTTCACGAACGGCGAACGCCGCGTGCAGCGCTTCTACCAGGCAATTGAGCCGCTGGGCTACGAGCTGATCGATCAGGGTGGGGGTGCGCGTGCGGACTGGTTGATCGCGCGGCAGCTGCACAACAAGCTGGGGGGCCCTGTGCCTGAGATCGCGGCGACGCAGCTGTTCGCGCAGATCGCGAAGACTGTGCCGCAGTACAACGGCATGAGCCACGCCAAACTCGCGCGGGTTGTGCCGCAGTTCCCGGATGTGGGCGGCGACGACCTCTACTACGGCGGCACATCCTACACCAACGTGCATGGGACGGGCATGCAGTGGCCGGTCCGGGCGGAGATGGGCAGTGAGCACGTCAGCACGGCTGGTGTGGATGCCCCAGCCGCCGTGCAGCCCGAAGACGGCATGCTGGTCGTCGTGCCGACTACCTCCCATTACAACCGCGAGCGGATCTTCACCTATACCGATGTGCTGGACCAGCGCATCCCGCTGCCGTACGCAGCCCTGAACCCGACGACGGCTGAGGGCCTCGGGGTGACAGATGACGAGCGCATCGTGATCAGGCTTGATGGGCGCGATGTGCCCGTCACCGTGCTGGTTGATCCGAGTGTGCCAGAGAACACGGCCATCGTGCCGCGCCGTCTGCAGAAGCAGGGCGCACCCCACGCGACCACAACTGCTCCTGTCCTGCGCATGGAAAGAGTTGAACAATGAGCGATTTCGCCGTGCTGGCGCTTGATGCGCTGGTCAAGTCCCTGCTGATCATCTTCACACTGCTGACCGGGTTCGCGTACACAACCCTGCTGGAAAGGCGCTTCATCGCGTTGATCCAGCAGCGCGTGGGCCCGAACCGGGCGGGGCCGTTTGGCTTCCTGCAGCCGGTGGCTGATGGGGTGAAGCTCTTCTTCAAAGAGGACATCATGCCCGCCGCAGCCGATAAGGTGTTCTTCACCCTGGCTCCGGTGATCACCGCCGTCCCGGCGCTGATCGTGCTGGCCCCGGTGCCTGTCGGCCCCACGGTGCGGATCAACATCCCGGCGCTGAACATCGACCACACAACGAGCCTGGTGTTGGTCTCGACGGATGTCGATATGCTGTGGGTGTTGGGCGTCACGACGGTGGCCGTCTACGGGATCGTGCTGGCCGGGTGGGCCTCGAACAACAAGTACGCCACGTTGGGCGGGATGCGCTCCACCGCGCAGATGATCAGCTATGAGCTGGCGCTGGGCATCTCGGCATTTATTCCGGTTTTCCTGGCCGGGTCGCTGAACTTCTCCACGATTGTGGAAGCGCAGTCCGACTTGTGGTTTGCTTTTGTGCCTGTGGTCGGGCAGGTGGCGGCAGTGATCTTCTACATCACGGTTTTGGCTGAAACGAACCGCGCGCCGTTTGATCTGCCTGAAGCCGAGCAGGAACTCACGGCGGGCTACCACAGCGAGTACTCCGGGATGAAGTTCGCGGCGTTCTTTATGGCCGAGTACATGAAGATGATCGCGATGAGCGCGGTGTTCGCGACGCTGTTTTTGGGCGGCTACCGGCTGGGAATCCCGTTTGTGCCGGAAGGCATCGAGGTGCCATGGTTGTTCACGGAGGATGTGGGCCGCCTGCACACGTGGTTCGGTGGGTGGTTTGCGCCTGCTATCCTGGGCGGCAAGGTGATCGGCAGCCTGATGGTGTTCATCTGGATCCGGGCTACGCTGCCGCGTCTGCGCTATGACCGCCTGATGGACTTCGGATGGAAAAGCCTGCTGCCGATCTCATTTGCGGCGCTGGTATACACGGTCATTCTTGTTGCGTTGGATATTTCCGTCTTCTGGTTTGTTGATCTGGCGCAATGGCTTGTTTCGCTCTTCATGTGATGCGGCGGCATTTTTGTTATGATCATCTTGGAAATGACGGAGTGAGGAGAAGGTGATGGAAGCAGTGTCAAAAGCGGTACGTGGGGGAGTTGCCATCCTACAGGGGATGGGCACCACGATCAAGCACATCTTCAACCCGCCGGTGACGATTCAGTATCCGGAGAAGCAGCGCGAGCCATTCCAGCGCTTCAAGGGGCGGCATGCGCTCAAGCGCTATGACAACGGGCTTGAGAAGTGCATTGGCTGCTCGCTGTGTGCGGCGGCTTGCCCGGCGGATGCCATCTGGGTGGAAGCTGAGGAAAACACGGACGAACTGCGTTTTTCACCCGGGGAGCGCTACGCCAAGACCTATGAGATCAACATGCTGCGCTGTATCTTCTGCGGGTACTGCGCCGATGCGTGCCCGACGGAAGCCATCGTGTTGGAACACAACATCGAGCTGAGCTTTTACGACCGCGAGAGCGCCCTGTATACCAAGGACATGCTGATCGACCCGCCGAAGCCCGGCGCGTACGATACGCCTGTCAATGTGAACGAGGTCGAGATCGAGGGCTTTGACACCGACCGTGCCATCCCGGAGATGAGCGACCCGTATTAAGGACCCAAGTTCTGCTGAAGCGCCTCCTCACCTCGCGAGGAGGCGCTTTGCGTTAGACGTCTTCGAGGTCGGAGAGGGGCAGGCCGAAGCTGTCATGCATATAGATAGCCTGGGAGGACACCGCCGGCTCATCCTCATCGCGGGTGATGCGCCGGTATGTGCCATCGGAGAGCATCTCCCACGCGCCGACATTATCGACCAGACCGGTCTTCAGCAGGCGGATGAGGCGTTGGCGGATGACCGGATCAAGCACGGGGAAGATGGTTTCAACCCGGTTGTACAGGTTGCGGCGCATCAGGTCCGCGCTGCCGCAGTACAGGCGATCCTCGGCGGGGGCGTTGTGGAAATAGTAGATGCGGCTGTGCTCCAAGAAGCGCCCGATGATGCTGAGCACGCGGATATTTTCGCTGAGGCCGGGCACGCCAGGACGTAGGCAGCACAGCCCCCGCACAATGAGATCGACCTGTACGCCGGCCTGTGAGGCCTCGTAGAGCTTCATGATCATCGAGTCCTCTTCGAGCTGGTTCTTCTTGAAGATGAGCCGGGCATCCTTGCCCTGCCGGGCTGCTTCGATCTCATTGTCGATCAGGCCGATGAAATAGGGGCGCAGATACTCCGGCGCGACCAGCAGCCGCTTGTAGGTGGTGGCCGGGGCGTAGCCGGTCAGCCGGTTGAACAGACGGCTGGCATCGTCGGTCAGCTCTTCATTGCAGGTGAACAGCCCCAAATCCGTGTAGATGCGGGCTGTGGTTGCGTTGTAGTTGCCGGTACCCAGGTGCACGTAGCGACGCACACTGCTGCCCTCACGGCGTACGACCAGCGCGATCTTGGCGTGGGTCTTGACGGGGAGCTCTTCCACGCCATAGGTAACGTGCACGCCCTTGTCTTCCAGCGCACGGGCCCAACCGAGGTTGTTCTCCTCGTCGAAGCGGGCTTTGAGCTCAACGAGGGCCGCAACTTGTTTGCCGTTGTCGCGGGCTTCCATCAGGGCCTGTACAACGGGTGAGTTCTTGCCGACCCGGTACAGCGTCGCTTTGATGGCCAGCACGTTCGGGTCGTGGGCCGCCGTATTGAAGAAGTCCTCGACCGGGCCAAAGGAGTCATATGGATGGTGGACCATGAAGTCCCGGTAGCGGATGGCATCAAAGATGTTCTGCCCGGCACTGAGCTCCTCGGGGATGCGCGGCACATAAGGCTCGTACGTCAGGTCGGGACGGTCAACCGCCCCGTAGAGATCAAACAGGCTGGAGGCGCCCAGCGTGCCGTCGATGAAATACACGTCCCGGTCGGGCAGCACCTCCAACCCGTCGATGAGGCGCCGCAGGGTGCGGTCGCTGATGCCGCGCGGCACACTGACCCGGACGACAGGCCCGAACCGGCGCTCACGCAGGCTCTCCTCGATGAGGGCGCTGATGTCGTAGCTTTCCTCGCTTTCCTCCTGCTCGTACTCGTAGTCGATATCGGCATTGCGAGTCACCCGGAAGGGCACCTGTTCAATGACCTCCATGCCGGGGAAGAGCAGGTCGAGGTTGTTGCTGATCAGATCCTCAAGGTAGATGAAGTGGTCTTCCGTCGTATCGATCTGCCCGGCCTTGCGTTGGATGGTCTGCATGCTGACAATGCGCGGCAGGATGTCATCCGGGATCTTCAGGCGGACGAACTCCGGGCTGCTGTCCGGGCTGCGGCGCAGCCAGACGGCGAGGCTCAGGCTGAGGTTGGAAATGAAAGGGAACGGCCTGGCATGGTCCACAGCCAGCGGAGTCAGCACGGGGTAGACTTCCCGCTCAAAGTAGGAGCGGGCCGCGATGCGCTGTTCGTCGGTCAGATCGCCGGTGCCGAGGATGCGAATACCCTCTTTTTCCAGCAGATCGAGCACGTGGCGTTTGGCCTCACGGTGCTGGTTGATCAGGTCGTTGACCAGAAAGCGGATCGTGTAGATCAGCTCGGAGGGCTTGTAGCCATCGGGGCGGGGGCGGCTGATGCCCGCCTTGAGCTTGGTGTGCAGCGACGCCACACGCACCATGTAGAACTCGTCGAGGTTGTTGCTGAAGATCGCCAGGAATTTCAAGCGTTCCAGTGGAGGGTTGCTCTCATCGAGTGCCTCAGCCAGGACGCGCTTGTTGAATTCGACCCAGGAGAGTTCCCGGTTGATGAAGGTATCGGGGTTAAGCTGCATAGGAGCACCTGCTGCTGTGTGAATCATGATGGGATTATAACGTACAATTCCAATCGATTGCGTCACTCTTCACAAGGAGTCGTGTTGTAACTTGCGAGTAGGTGCAGCCTGCAACATTTTTGGCATGGATCCGTATAAGTCAGTAGGATTGCAACCTGCAAAAAGCTAGCAAAATCTAAGGGAAAAGAGACTGAACATGTCTGATCCGGTTTATCTGTCACCCAGCATGATCCAGGGTGATCCTCGTGAATACGCAGACCTGAAGAAGATCGTCAAGGATCGGGGTTTGCTCGACAAGAAACCGCTGCGCTATATCCTGTGGGTCACCCTCGTGTTGGCAGCTTGGGTCCTGGGGATGGCCGTGTTCGCCTTGGTGGACAACTTCCTGATCCTGGTGGTGAACGCGCTGTTCATGGTGATCGTACTCTCGCAGTTGGGCTTCCTTGGCCATGATGCGGCGCACCGCCAGATCTTCAAGGACAAGCGTATCAACGATATGCTGTTCATCCTGACCACCCAACTGCTGACCGGCAACAACTTCACCTGGTGGACAGCCACCCACAACGCTCACCACGCCAACCCAAACCACGAACATGACGATCCGGATATTAACCTGCCGGTGTTCGCCTACACCGCCGAACAGGCCTACGACAAGAAGGGCCTGCCGCGCTTTTTGGTGAAGTACCAGGCGTACTTCTTTGTGCCGCTGATGTCGCTGGTCACGCTGAACATCCGGCGTGAGGGCTTCACCCGTCTGGTGACCGGTCAGTCACGCTATCCGTTCTGGGAGACGGTTGTGACCATCGGTCACTACGTGGGCTACCCGCTGTTCTTCCTGCTGGTGATGCCGTGGTGGCAGGCGCTGATCCTCATTGTGATCAACCAGGCGCTGATGGGCATCTACCTGGGCCTGACGTTTGCCCCGAACCACAAGGGCATGCCCGTCATTCCGGAAGGCATGGAGATCGGGTATCTGCGCCAGCAGGTGCTGACCGCCCGCAACGTGATCCCCAGCCCGCTGACGGACTTCATGTACGGGGGGCTCAACTACCAGATCGAGCACCATCTGTTCCCCACGATGCCGCGGCGCAACCTGGGCAAGACGCGGGAGATCGTGCAGGCGTTCTGTGCGGAGCGACAGATCCCATACGAGGAGACAACTGTGCTCCAGTCCTATTGGGATATTCTGACCTATTTCCACGAGGTGAGTGCCGTGCTGCGTGATCCAAAGGCATCGGTGCAGGGCGCGGCAGGCAAGTAACACCAGACTTCAGAGGGGGCGGCGCGGGAGCCGCCTCTTGCGCTTCAGGGAAGGGGGCCGCTGTGCCGTCCGGTTGTGGGGTCCTCTTCATCAGGTATCATCACGAAGATCGTGCCATCCGGGGCGGCCATCATCCAGCCGTCGTCGAAGTCCTGCCAGGGGACGGTCGCCTGCTGCTCCGGCCCGGTGGCCCAACCGAGCGCCTCGCGGATGAAGCCGTTGGTGTTCCACACCTCGCCGAAGCCACGAATAGGCTGCAGCAGGCCCTCAGGGGGGTCCTCAACGGGTTGGTCGCCGCCATCGTACTCATCTTGGAAGCGCCACCATGCGTCAAAGCCTTGATCGAGCTGGGCGGTGGTCAGTGCCCAGATGCGTTGGTCGGCCTGACGCCAGAACATCATGCCGGTTTCAAAGGGTTGGTAGACCACGGTGTACAGGTCCACGTCATCGGCAGGGCAGCCGAGCACGGCAGCGAGC
>JAADYX010000195.1 GCA_010092885.1 Chloroflexota bacterium
CCCCCACACAAGGCGCAGCGCGCCCAGCGCCACGTTGCTCACCGCCTCGCCCAGAGTCACCGTTGGCTCGTCGGCCGCGGCGGCTTCATCGTCGGTCTCCTCCTCGTCGGCGGCGTCAGTCTCCACCTCCGGCACGTTGGGAGCCTGCGGTTACGGCGTCGGCAGCTCATCGCACTGCGGCGGCGCGCCTTCCTCACGGAAGATGGGCTCTTCGGCTGCGGTCGGCTCAAACTCGACCCAGCCGTACCCCGGGAAGTACACTTCCACCCACGTATGCGCGTTGGATTCCTTCACCACGTAGCCGCCCACATTCGCGTCATAGATCCCTTGGGAAAAGCCCGCTGCAATCCGCGCCGGGATGCCGTTGGCCCGCAGCAGCACCGCCATCGCTGAGGCATAATAGTTGCAGTAGCCCTCCCGGCTCTCGAACAGCAGGTAGTCCACCGGTTCCACGTTCGGCGGTGGCGGCGGCACCGACTCGTTGTAGATGATCCGCGACCGCAGGTAGAACTCGATCGCCTTGGCCTTGTCATAGGGATTGTCCAGCCCCGTCGTGATCTCCTGCGCCAGCGCGTACGTGCGCGCCGTGATGTTGTCCGGCAGGCCCAGGTAGTTCTCCGCCACCCACAGCGGATATCCCTCCCCGGCCACACGCAGCGCATTTTGGTCCGCAATGCTCATCGCTGAGATCACGCCGTAGCTCTCACCGGTGGCCACATGGTTCTGTGCCCGCACCAGCGTCGTGGTGCCGTGCTCGCTCTCCTCTGAGACAAGCAGCACCTCGGACGCAACCGCAATCGCATTGAAGGAGACCGGCTGCGGCGCCGCATACAGCAGATCCGTGCCGGAAGACACAAGGATCTCGTACCGCTGCTCGATGTTGATCCGGCCCAGGTAGGGCTCGTCCTGTTCCTGCCGCAGCGCCCCGAACGGTGTGCTCACCCGCACATCCGCCGTGGTACGCCACGTGCCATCGTTGTACTGGTCAAAGACCTTGCTGCGCCAGTAATAGCGATACCCCAACGGCGCATACACGTTCATCACGACATTGTCGCTCAGGTTGACCGGCCCCCCCATCGAAAGGGTCCTGCCGCCGTAGTAGTCCGGCACCACCGCCGGCGCACCATCCACACCGCCGAACAGCCGGTCCATCTCATCACGGATCGCGCTCCACGGGTTGTCCTCGGACTCCCACATATCACGCAGGCGGTCGTTGGCCTCTGCCGTGGGCGCCAACCATGCAAAGGAAAGCAGCACGACCACAACCACGACCCCCGCCCGCATCAGATGGGTGCGTGTGCCCGGCATCACATCGATGCCCTCACGCGCCCAGCGCGCCTCCCGGTTGAGGATGTTGGTGTACACCGCCAGCACAAATATCAGGAAGAGGTACAGCAGCAGGAACAGCTCCAGCTGCGCAGGCCCAAAGTAATAGTACACCGTGATCAGCAGGGCCAGCCCCGGCGGCACCACCGCCTGCCACAGCCGCCGCGCCCGGAACAGGTTCCACATGGCGCTGAACCCCAAAAACCACGTGATCAGCCCCAGCACGATCAAAAACACCAGGTCGCCCTCGGTAAACGCGCCGCTCAGCGCGTCGCCCACCCACACCGTCACGGAGAAGAGCACGTCCATCGCCCGGCTGCGGAACGTCTCCTCTGTCTCAAGGCTGCGTGCCGCCACCCACCAGACCACCACCAGCCCGAAGAACGTGCTGTAGGCCAGCGCAAACAGATCCGACATTTCCGAAAGGGTGAGCAGGTAGCTGATCACCAGGCTGACAAACAGGACGACAAACAACACGCTGATCCCGGAGACCCAATTGCCGAGCGTCACCGCCCAGATGACAGTCACCAGGCCAGCGACCATCAGGCCCAGGGCGGGCAGGTCCTCAATGAAGATACTGAGATAATCACGCGGGCTGAGCTTCTGCATGCCTCTTCCTAATCACTCCATGTACGTCGCATTGTAGCGGGTTGACCCGCGCGCTGCACCCCCCGTTGGGGAAGCGTCAGCCAGCCACCGCCTGTTCGACCAGATCGTGCTTCTCCGCCGGGCACAGCAGATAGTTGCGTGAGTGCTTTGCCAGCCGCTGCAGGCGCTCGCGGCGGCGCGGACCGTGGTCTTCGTCAATCCAGTAGTACAGGTAGTCCGGCAGCAGCTCGGCGATCTGTGCGCCCACCGCATCGGAGAGCACCTCAATCAGCAGGATGGGCCGCCCGGCTCCCATACCGCGCAGCACCTGCGGCTCGTGCATCTCCACATCGATCTTCAGCAGGTCGAAGCCGGGCAGTCCGGCCTGTTCGCAGTAGACGGCCAGCGTCGTCAGTGGTACCAGCTCCTGCTCAGGCCGGTTGTCCGCAGCGATCAGGCCGCTGCTCGGTGCGCGCCCCGGGTTGAACCCAAACGCCGCCTCACCCACCCGGTCGGATACAGCCGCCTGCACCACATCCACCCGGCTCCCGTTCAGCACGTTGTTGGCCCGCAGGATGCGCGCGTTCAGCGAGAGCGGCTCGAACGCCGCAACATGGGCCGCCGGGTTGAGCGCCGCAGCGGTCAGCGCATAGATGCCATGATAGGCACCCACGTCCCCGATCACCCGTGCCCGGCGCACCAGCTGTGTCCACAGCCGCATCGACTGCGGTTCGGTGCCCTTGTACAGACCGTCCCAATACACACGCGGACCCCGGTGCGGTGGCGGATTGACGAGCCGCAGCGTCGTTCCCGGCCGGATGCGCACCGCATAGTCGCCGCGAAACCCCAGCCGCCGGTAGATGCGCCGGGGCAGCGGCAGCGGACGCAGCGGAGCATAGATCAGATGCAGGAGCCGGTTGAACACAGGATGCCTCTCTCTGTTAATGTGAGTTGTGAACCTGATCATAACAGTCCCTTAACAATGCCGCGATACAGTCTCGGGTGGCACAATGTAAAAATCTCAAGGGAGGAAAGAGCGCGTGAAGCTTCGCCTCAGTATGCTCGCGGCACTTATCTTGGTGCTGCTTGTTGGCTGTGCCCCGGCTACTCCGGAGCCGACCAACACACCCGAACCGACTGAAGAACCTGAACCGACCGAAGCGCCGGACCCCACAGCAACCCCTGAACCGGACCCGACCATCGTGGATGTGGCCACCCAAGCAGGTGACTTCGAAACCCTGCTGCTGGCTGCTGAAGCCGCCGGGCTGGCTGCTACACTCACCGAGGAGGGGCCGTTCACCATTTTCGCCCCCACCGATGAGGCCTTCCAGGCAACTCTCGAAGACCGGGCCCTCACCGTCGGCGACCTGACCGCCGATCTCGCCCTGCTCAATGAGGTGCTGCTCTACCACGTGGTTGAAGGCACCGTATCCGCTGAAGACCTCACCGGCATGGAGACCGTCACCACCCTGCAGGGCGAGGAGATCACCGTAGAAGTGGACGACGGCGAGGTCATCCTCAACGGCAGTGTAATCGTCGTGGATACCGACATCGAAGCCAGCAACGGTATCATCCACGTGGTGGACGGTGTGTTGGTTCCGCCCACCGCGGATACCGTCCTGCGCCCGAACATTCCGCAGTTGGCGCAAAACGTGGAGGGTTTCTCGACCCTTGTTGCAGCTGTTGAAGCAGCCGGTCTGCTGGAGACTCTCGGCGGCACAGGGCCGTTCACCGTCTTCGCCCCGACCGATGACGCCTTCGCTGATGCACTGGGCACACTCGGCCTGACCGCCGAAGACCTGCTCGGCGACACCGAACTGCTGGAACAGATCCTGCTGTACCACGTTGTGGATGGCGCCGTTACCGCCAGCGACCTCATCGAGGATGGTGCAACCCTCGTCCCGACCGCACAGGGCGATCTGCTGCAAACCAACCTGGTCACAGGCGATGTTGTGCTTAACGGCGCTATCACGGTTGAAGCCGCCGATCTGCTCGCCAGCAACGGCATCGTACACGTCATTGACGGTGTGCTGCTGCCGCCCGGCTTCGATTATGAGACCGATGCCGAGGCCAACCTCGTCGATGTGGCCTCCGAGGCAGGCACCTTTGAAACACTGCTCGCCGCTGCTGAGGCCGCCGGTCTGGTTGATGTCCTCACTGGCGACCCAACCTTTACCGTCTTCGCCCCGACCGATACCGCCTTCAACACCACGTTGGGCAGCCTCGGTCTGACCGTGGACGATCTGACCGCCAACCCGGATCTGTTGGCCGAGATCCTCAGCTACCACCTGCTGATCGGCGCCGTTGACAGCGAAGCAGTCGCCGCTGCCGAGCGCTTCATCACCGTGGACGGTGAACCGCTGGCCGTGGAAGATATCCCGCTCACCGATCAGCTCGATATCGAAGCCAGCAACGGCATCATCCACGTCATCGATGGCGTGCTGGTCCCGCCCAGTGTATCCGCCACCGGCACCCTGACCGCGCCGTTCAGCACGGCTGCGCTCAGCAGCTATGATACCGGCGGCGAACTGTTCGAGGGTGCAGCCGAGATCGCCGCCTACGATGCAGCGACGCAGACCATCTTCCTGCTGCGCGGCGACCTGGGTTCGATTGAGCGCCTGGATATCAGCGACCCGACCAACCCGACCTCACTCGGCATCATTGAGCTGGGCGGGGGCCCGAACAGTGTCGCGGCCAGCGGCGGCGTGATCGCCGTGGCCGTTGAGGGCGAAGAGGTCGACAGCCCCGGCTTTGTCGTCTTCCTCGATGGCGAAGGCAACGAGCTCAACCGCCTGACCGTTGGCGTCCTGCCGGATATGGTCGCCATCAGCCCGGACGGCAATCTCGTGGTGACCGCCAACGAGGGCGAGCCCAGCGATGACTACAGCATCGATCCGGAAGGTTCCGTCAGCGTCATCGATATCTCCGGTGGCGTTGAGGCGGCCACGCAGGACAATGTGACAAACATCAGCTTCGAGGGCGTTGAAGTCCCCGAGGATGTGCGCGTGTTCGGCCCGGATGCCACCTTCGCTCAGGACGCTGAGCCGGAGTACGTCGCCATCTCCTCTGACTCGACAACCGCGTTTGTCGCCCTGCAGGAGAACAACGCCCTGGCCGTGGTTGATCTGGTCGCCAGTGAGGTGACCGCTGTGGTGCCGCTCGGCTTCAAGGACTACTTCCTTGAGGAAAACGCCATCGACGCCAGCAACCGCGACGGCGGTATCAACATCCAGCCGTGGCCGGTCTTTGGCATGTACCAGCCGGACGCCATCGATCTGTTCAGTGTCGGCGGGCAGGACTTCATCATCAGCGCCAACGCGGGCGACGCCCGCGACTACGACACCTTCAGCGAGGAAGCCCGCGTGGCCGACCTCACCCTGGACGCAGAGGCCTTCGCCGACGCCCTTGATCAGCTCGGCCTGACGCTCGAAGAGCTCCAGGACGACAGCAACCTGGGCCGCCTGAACATCACCACCACCCTCGGTGACACCGACGGCGACGGCGAATACGAGGAGCTGTACGCCTACGGTGCCCGCTCCTTCACCATCTGGAACACCAGCGGCGAAATCGTCTTCGACAGCGCCAACCTGATCGAGACCCTCACCGCCCAGATCAGCCCGAACACCTTCAACTCCAACGGCACCTACCTCGACTTCGACTCCCGTTCGGATGACAAGGGCGCCGAGCCGGAAGGCGTTGTGGTCGGCACGATCAACGGCACACCCTACGGCTTCGTGGGCCTCGAGCGCTTCAACGGCGTGATGGTCTTCGACCTGAGCGACCCGACTGCCCCCGTCTACGTCGCCTACCTCGCCAACTTCAACCCGCTTGAGGATCCGGCCGATGCCGGCGACCTCAGCCCTGAGGGCCTCCTGTTCATCGATGCCGCCGACAGCCCCACCGGCACCCCGCTGCTGGTCGTGGCTAATGAGGTCAGCGGCACGGTCACCTTCTTCGACCTCGGCCCGCGCTAAACTGACCTGAGCTTGGGGAGGTATGCACCTGGTGCATGCCTCCTTTATACTGTGGGCAGTGCACACCACATTACGAGGGGATAATCCTATGACCGAGGAAAAACGTTCGACAGGCGGCTGCCCGGTCGACCACGATCAGCTGACCGCCGAAGACCTCGCCCGTCTGCCCACCCCACCCGGCGAGGATGGCCCGCCGGTGGTCGGCAAAACGCTCCAGTTCATCGGCAGTTCGGATACGTTCGCGCGCACCATGCGTGAAAAGTACGGGCGTACGTTCTACGCCAAAGTGCTCGGATCCAGAACGGTGTTCTGCAACACGCCGGAAGTCAACCGCTGGATCTTCACCGGGGAAAATGATTACCTGCAAAACCGTTGGTCCCAGCCGATTCGCACACTCATCGGGCGCGACAGCGTCGCCGCCTTGCAAGGCGATGCCCATCGTAAGCGCCGCGCCGTGCTCAACCCTCACTTTAAGTATGAGCAGATGGACGCCTTCATCCCGACCATCCGTGACACCATCGAACGCTACCTGGAAGCGTGGGCCGCTCAGGATACCATCGTCAGCGCGACGGCCAACCGCAACCTCGCCTTTGAGATCATCTGCAGCTACGTCTTTGGTGACATCGACGATCTGCCGCTCAGCAGCCTGCGCGATAACTTCATGCAGTGGACCCGGGGCATTTTCTCAGCAGGGATCAACCTGCCCTTCACCCGCTACGGCCAGGCCTTGCAGGCTCGTGAACGCCTGTGGAACCAGCTGACCGGTATCGTGAACAGCCGCCAGCACGACGATCTGCCGCCCAGCGTGCTGCGCTCCCTGTTTGAGCTCAAAGACAGTGACGGCCTCTCCATCGATACAATTGTCGACGAAATCCAGATTCTGCTGTTCGCTGGGCACGATACCACCGTCTCCGCCCTGACCAATATCCTGGTGCTGCTGGCCCAGCATCCCGATGTAGTCGAGAAGGCCCGCGCGGAACAGGCCGCAGTTGACCCGGCCAACCTCACCACGTCACGCGGGCTGAAGAACTATCCCTATATGGATGCCATCATCTATGAGGGGATGCGCCTACATGCCCCGGTGAGAGGCAGCTTCCGCGAGATGACGGAGGACCGCTGCTTTGATGGCTACCGCATCCCGGCAGGGTGGACGGTCAGCCTGCGCATTGCCGGCACCCACCGCAGCGAGCATCTCTGGGACCAGCCGGACGCCTTCCACCCGGAGCGCTTCATCGAAAACGAACACAAAAAGACGCCCTTCATGTACATTCCGTTTGGCGGCGGGCCGCGCCTGTGCCTCGGGCAGAACTTCGCTATGACCGTCATGCGGCTCACGTTGGCCTGCCTGCTGCGCGATTATCGCTGGCAGCTGCTCCCCGACCAGAACCTCGATGTGCAGGTCCTGCCCACACCCCTACCCAAAGATGGCGGCCTGATGCGCTTCGAGCGCCTGTAGCCACAGCCAAAAGGTCCCTCCTCACAGCCTGTGGGGAGGGACCTCGGATTGAGCGATCTGTGGGTTACACCCGCTCGCGCAGCCGCTCGGGGCCGCCCATGTCCGCCGCAAACGTGATGCGGATGGCATCTTTGGCGCACGTGGATACACACGTCTGGCACAGCGTGCATTCAGTCGAAAGGACGCGCGTCCCACTCTGGATGTACTCGGAAACCTGGATATCCATCGGGCACAGCTTGTCACACGCCTGGCAGCCGGTGCAGGCTTCTGCATCCCCGCCGATCTTCATCAGCGCAAAGCGAGAGGTCAGCTTGAGCGGCACCGCCACCGGGCAGACGTACTTGCAGAACGCGCGGTTGTCCTTGAGCGCCGCCGCCAGCCCGATCCCGACCGCGTAGTAGGCCAGGTTCCCCCCAAGGAAGAACCACACCGCCGTCATGGACTCGACAGAACCGTCAATGGCGAACAGCGCGTACAGCAGCACCACGCCCCCCATGCTCAAACCGAAGTGCGCGTAGCGCAGCCAGCCCCATTTGCCCGGCAGACGGCCCGCAGAGCGCTTCCAAGGCAGCAGGTCGAAGACCATCGCCGACCAGCACGCCCAGCCGCACCACATCCGCCCGAACAGGGCCGGGCCCACGATCTTCGCCACCAGGTAGTGGATGATCGCCGCCTGTACCACACCGGTCATCAGCGCGAAGAACACCCCCTCGATCTGGATGTTCTGCCGGGAGAGCAAACCCACCAGCCCAAATAGATACACACCTATCAGCACCAGCGAGACCCGCCGCCCGATGGGCTTCTTCTTCTTGGGCAGCAGTGCGTACAGGCCCAGCCCAAGGCCCAACGCCGTTCCGAGATATCCGAAGTTCAACAGGCCTTCCACCGCTGACCCGCTCGCCTGCCAGGCGACGACTGCCAAAGCCCAGAAGGCGGCCATGGTCGCGGCGGGCACGATAAGCTTTTTCCACGGAATGTTTGATAATGTTGTCATGAGTTGTCCTCCTGTTTTGACTATATGATATGTCCTATAGGAGAGCGGGTATAGTATAATAGAGCACATACGACCCATGACAAACGACACGGAGTGGACCCATGTCCCTGAGCTACGCTCTGCTGAGCATTCTCAACATCCTGCCCATGACCGGCTATGACCTCAAGCACCAGGCTTTTGATCAGACTGTCCGCTACTATTGGCCTGCTGACCAGTCGCAGATCTACCGGACCCTCAAGCGCCTCACGGAAAAAGGCATGCTGACAGCCACCGTTGAGGACTCCGACCAAGGGCCCGATCGCAAGGTCTATCACGTGACGGAGAAGGGCCGCCAGGCGCTGGCCGACTGGCAGCGCACCGACCAGCAGCCGCCCACCATCCGCGATCCGTTTTTGATCCAGATGTCGTTCGGCTCTGAGCTGACCAATGATGAATTGCACAGCCTGATCGCCCACCAGCTGGAGGTGCACCGCGCCCAGCTGGCCGAGTACCAGGCGATCCCCATCCCCCCGCGTGAGGCCTTCCCGCAGAACCGGTGGTTGGCCCTACAGCACCTCACCTTGGATCTCGGGCGCCGCATCGAGCGGGCCTACGTTGAATGGCTGCAGATGTGCCTTGACGCCGATCTGCCCGCGCCGGAAGGGCAGGAGCCGCGCCTGCTGGACAATCCGGACAACTAATCGCTGGCAGCAGGCACCGCAGTGACCTGGGCCGTTCGCAAACCGCCGGGCAGCAGGATGATCGCCGCGGTAATGATAAGGTTCATAACGATGGTGAGCACCACCCACACCGGGCCCAGGTCGGCCCCCACGAGCACGATCTGCGAGACCAAATTGGCGGTGAAGTGCAGCAGGATCGCGGCCATGATGCTGCGGTCCGTGCGCAGGTACAGCCACGTCATGTGGATGCTGAGGCTCACCGTGCTGACGATGTAGCCCGCGTGCTCCAGCGTGAACAGGCCGAGCTCGTATTGGATCAGCCCCTCGATGAAAAACAGGGGAATGTGCCATGCCCACCACACCACACCGAGGATCAGGGAGGCGAGCACAACGGTGTTGTCCTTCAGCAGGGCATCGATGGCATACCCGCGCCAGCCGAGCTCCTCGCTGAACGGCCCCGCCAGGAATGTAACCACCAGCGTGCTGACCAGCAGGCCCGGCGCGGAAAGCATCTGCGCGCCAAACGCGAAATCCGGCAGGCTGCGCGTGATGATCCAGTAGAACAGTAAGGTGATGCCGTTATAGACCAGCGGCAGCCCGACGATGATCGCCCAGCCGGGCAGATCGATCCGCCCGAACCCGAACACCCGCCGCCAGAAATCCCGCCGCCCGTCGGCGTCCTGTGTGGCATAGATGAAGATCACCCCTGCAATGGAGGGGCCAAACGCACCCAACAGCAGCACCAGCTGCAGCGCACCCTGTGCCCCACCCGGCCGCCCGACCAGCGGTGCCCAAACCAACCAGGAGATAATGAATGTGAGCAGAAAGAACAGCCAGACGTTCCCCGTGCGCAGTGCCTTAACCATACGAGCCTCCTCTATTTCGGCATAGTTTAAGGTGCGCGCATAATGTAGACAAACTTTGGTAGCTTTACACGCACCACCCCGCATCCTCCACCCTCATCGTAACGATCGCGTGGCCCCCGCTGTGTTACAATGAAACCAACGCGATCAGAAACTCGGAGATCCATGTGACACAGGTTGATGCGGTTGTAGTGGGTGCCGGGCCAAACGGGCTTGCTGCGGCAATCCGGCTGGCACAGGCAGGCTGCGCCGTTCTGCTTGTCGAAGGCAAGGATACCCTCGGCGGCGGCATGCGCACTCTTGAAGTAACCGAACCAGGCTACCGGCACGATATTTGCTCGGCGATCCACCCCTTAGGGCTTGCCTCGCCGTTCTTGCAACAATTACCCCTCGCTGACTACGGCCTCGAATGGATCCACCCGCAGGCGCCGGTCGCACACCCTCTCGATGGCGGGCGTGCCGCCATTATAGAACATGACTTCGATGCGACAGCCGAAACCCTCGGCCCGGACGGCGCTGCCTACCGCCGTCTGATGGCGCCCTTCGCGCACCATTACGACAGGCTGCTGGCTGATTTCCACGGGCCGCTGCGCCTGCCCCCCTACCCGCTGATGATGGCGCGCTTTGGGGTGGTCGCGCCGCTGCCCGCGGTCACGCTGGCCCGTTTGGCCTTCCGCGGTGAGGAAGCCCGCGCCGCATTCGCTGGGATCGCCGCGCACAGCACCCAACCGCTCGAACGCATGGCAACCGGCGCGGCGGGTCTGCTGCTTGGGGCGGCGGCCCACGCGGGCGGCTGGCCCCTGGCCAAGGGCGGCAGCCAGACCATCAGCGATGCCCTTGCCGCTCACTTTGTTGAGCTGGGCGGCACCATCCAAACCGGCTGGATGGTCACGGACATCGCCGAACTGCCCCCGGCTGAGATGGTCCTGTTCAACGTCATCCCGCGTGATCTGCTCACCATCATGGGCGACAGGCTCCCGGCCCGCTACCGTCGCCAGCTGGAAAACTTCCGCCACGGGCCTGGCGTCTTCAAGATCGACTACGCGCTCAGCGAGCCGGTGCCGTGGGCCAATCCGGCAGTCGCCCGCGCCGGGACGGTGCATCTTGGTGGCACGTTGGCAGAAGTGGCTGACAGCGAACGGCAGATGTGGAACGGCACCCCACCGGAGCGCCCCTATGTGCTCGTCGCGCAGCAGAGCCTTTTCGATGCCACCCGCGCCCCAGAAGGCAGGCATACGCTGTGGGCCTACTGCCATGTCCCGCACGGCTGCACCGTTGACATGACTCAGGCCATCGAAGACCAGATCGAACGCTTTGCCCCCGGATTCCGCGACTGTGTGATCGCCCGCGCCACCCGTGACCCGGCACAGATGGAAGCCTACAATCCCAACTACATCGGCGGGGACGTGGGCGGCGGTGTGCTGGATCTGCCGCAGATCTTCACCCGGCCCGCCGTGCGCCCGAGCCCGTACAGCACCCCGGTCGACGGTGTGTATCTTTGCTCGTCCTCCACGCCCCCTGGGGGCGGCGTGCACGGCATGTGCGGCTTTTATGCAGCAGAAGCCGCTTTGAGGCACCACGCATGAGCGCCAGGGGGCGTCCAGCCGGGCGTTGGTGGCTGGTCCTGCTCATCCTACCCGTGCTCGCGGCGTTGGTCGCCGGGGG
>JAADYX010000196.1 GCA_010092885.1 Chloroflexota bacterium
CGTCCCATCGGCAGGCCGTACTGCCACGCCGACTCCCGGTAGGCCTGCTCGCTGAGCCCCTCATCGACGCCTAACAGCGCCTCCCGGCTGCGCTGCATCACCTCAAGAAACCCGCCCGGATCGGCAGCGGCGAACTCCCGGATTGACCGGCGCAGGTCGGGATGGGCATCCGGATAGGTGTGCTTGCGGCGGCGCAGGTCCCACCCGGCAAGCCGGAAGATCTGCCGGACCGCGTTTTCAATGGGCGGCAAAGCGATGCCTCTCAAGTCCAGTGGGATAGATCGCGGTTGAGCAGATCGCCCAGCCGCCTGTTGTGGGTCGCATAATGGGCGCGCATCCACTGCCGGGTTGCACGGTCGATGGCGTGGCGTTTGGCCCACCGGCGCACCGCAGGCGCGCGCGTCAGACGGCGCAGCCGGGTGGGCAGCCGGTCCCCGTTGAGCACGCCGTTGTAGATCCGGCGGCCCGGCACGCGCGCCGTGACCGGAGCCGGGGCTGAGATGTTGGCCATCTGCGGGCGGAACGTCCACCCCGTCACCCCGAGGAAGCGAGCCACGTCCGCCATAACCTGCTCCGGTCGTTCGCGCAGATCCTCCAGCAGCAGGATGCACAGCTGCTCCATGCCGAACAGGTCCACGTAGCGCATGATCTGCTCGTAATAGTAGCCCGAGTCGAGATAGGTGCGGTACAGGCCCTGCCCGTGCGGAAACAGCGCATTGCAGTGCCGGGCGATCTCATCGGCGGTGTTGACCCGCCACCCCGCGCAGATGCGCTCAAAGTCCGCGTGGATCGCCTCCCTGAAGCCCAGGATCTCCACGCCGCGGCGCAGCCAATACCACCAGTGGGAAAAGGCCCGTTGGATCGGGTTGCGCACCATCACGATCAGTTTGGCATCCGGGTTGGTGGCGTGGATGCGCTCAGGCACATAGGGCAGATACAGATTGCGGTGCCGCGCTTCGCCGATCAGGGGTTCGCCCTGCCAGTGCGGGAAGTAGGCCGTGCGATAATAGTCAAGGCCCTGTTCATAGGCGGCCTCAAAAAAGAGCGGCTCCTTCGGCTCCGCCATGCAGACTCCGGGCATATCGGCCAGATAGGCGTACAGCGTCGAGGTGCCGCACTTAGCCGCCCCCAGAATGAACACATTGGGTAAAAAGGCCGTCATTCAAACACCGCTTTGATCCGGCGCACCAGCCGCTGTGTAACGCCCTCGCTGCGCCGGGCCTGTTTTTCGGCTTTGGTGGCCCATACATCGTAGTAAGGCTGGGAGGCCTCCTGATTGTGCTCAACCCGGGGCGGATGTGCCAGCGGCAGGGCGAGTTCGCTGGTTGGCAGGTAGGCGTTGTCGCCGGGGGTTTTGGTATGGGTAGCGTTCTCATCAAACCCGATATTGCTGATCAAGTTCGTGTTTGGCACAGCCGCCAGGCCGCGCGCGCGCCACATCGCCAGGAACCACTGCAGGTCCCAGGTATCCAGGCTGCCGCTGTGCACCTCATCGAGCGCGTGCCGCCAGTAGTCCGCCAGGATGTCGTCGCCCCATGTTTCGCGCAGCAGGTCGCTCTCGCGTTCCGCGGCCCAGCCGCTCATAGTCACATCGTACTGCTCCCACGCGCGCCGCCAGCCAGCCCAACCCCACATGGCCGGGTACCGTGAAAAATGATAGCTGTGCGGCTGGTCGTTCCCCAACGGCAGGAAGGTCGTGCCCTGCACCATCATCACGCGCTCATCGTCGCGGTAGTGCGCCAGCAGCGCCTCACTGAAAGGGAAAAAGCTCGGATGCGGCAGGCAGTCGTCCTCCAGGATGATCGCCTCCTCGCACTGCGCAAACACCCAGTCAATGCCGGAAGCCACCCGCCCCCGGCAGCCCATGTTCTCATCCGCATACAGACGGCGGACATCGCACATCCAGTCGACCGCTTCGGTTGCTGCGCGGGCCTGTTCACAGGCCGCCTCCTCGTCAACCGAGCGCGGGCCGTCCGCAACAACGAGCAGGGTTTCGGGCTGGGCACGGCGTATCACATCAAAAACGCGCCGGGTCTCCTCCGGGCGTTTATAAATCAGCAGCGCGACGGGTGTGCGCATCGGCTAAAGGCCTCCTTTTAGCGGCGGCTCCCCCCGCAGAACGGGAAGCTGCCGGGCGATCGCCCGGAACGCCTCACCGGAGCGGTGTGGGTTGCGCGTGTAGACATCATGATCACTGTCATTATAGCGCACCGCGGCGAACGGCCACTCGCGGATGAGGGCAGCGGCGATGCGCGCAACCTCCTCCGAGCTGGTTTGCAGCGGCAGGGAGAGATGTCGCAGCAGGGCCATGCGCGCATCCTGATGGTCAATGAGTAGGTCTTGCAGCAGACTGCCCCACCGCCCGGAGGGGATCAGGCTGACGGATGCCCCCGCCAGCGCCGAAGGCAGCATCATGTTGGAGCCCTGCACCCCAATGACGATATGGCTCTCAGCGTAGCGCGCGCACCAATCGCGTTCGGTCTCGTCATTCGGGCTTGGCGCTCTCAGATCGAGCAGCCAGTTCGGCAGACTGCCCCGGTCGCCGACCCCAGCCACCGCAAAGTCCAGATTGGGCATTGTCTCGTGCAGGGCATCCGCCAGCGCGATGATGCGCTGTTCCTGTCGGCGCAGCTGATCGGGGATGATCCTGCTGTCCTGCAAAAAGCGCCGTGCATAACGCGCCTGCTTGACCGGTAGGTTGCGCTCTTCCGGAGCCCACAGCCGGGTCTCCCGCCAGCAGAAGGTGACGGTCGGCTTCTCCCAGCGCTCGACCCATTCATCCAGCGGAAACGGCGTCACGCCCGTAAACCGCTCTATGTCGTAATCGCGCCCGTGCGGGTGGGAGAAGGCCGCCCCCAGATAGACGGTATCAAACGGAGCCAGCTGCTTTTGGATCTGCGTGGCCAGCCAGTCGTTCCACTGGCCGCTGTCGCTCAGGGTGCCGCCCAGCATCCAGACCGCCGCCGTTCCCTCCGGCACCAGCCAGCGCATGATGCGCGGGATAATCAGAATGAGATCGAAGTCCGGGTGGTGATCGATGTAATGCTGCGCGTTGAGCAGCTTGTGCAGCGCATGCCCAAAGATCGGGTCCAGGCAGTTGAGCACCAGCGGTTTGCGCACCGGGCGCAGCTCTTCCACATTGAAGGGCGGTGCTTCGCTGGTGCGCGCCGCGTACGAGCGTTCCATCC